>DATGNP010000200.1:0-11157 GCA_035306665.1 Trueperaceae bacterium | reverse complement strand
GGGCTCGTCGTCGAACAGGAAGACGTCGTCGTCGAGGCTGTCGACGGGGACGCCGGGCGCCGCGGGCGCAGGCTCGGGCTCCTCGCGTACCGCGCTGCCGATCTCGTGCCTGAGCTCGCCCAACGTGGCCGCCTCGCCGACGCCCTGCCTGACGGTGGCGATGTCCTGCTCGGGCCACGCCTCCATGCCGTCGGGCAACGGCTCCGGGGTCGGGTTCACCGCCTCCTCGCCCGCCATGACGCGGGCGAGGTAGTCGAGGACGTCGCGCTCGACGATCTTCCCGCCTTCACCCGAACCGCTCAGCCCGCGCCAGTCGACGTTGTTCTGCTCCGCCAGCCGTCGCGCCAGCGCGGTGATGTCGGGCTCGCTCACAGGTCTCCTCCTACGCGCGGCGGCCATGCCCCCGCCCTCGTTGCGCTCGTCGAACGCGAGTATACCCGACCGATTCTTCGCGTCTGGCAGGGACCAATCAGCGACATATCCCACTCCCTCCGCGCCGCGGGGGACGGCGCCGACGGCTCCACGGCTATGCTGCCGGCGTGCTCACCGTGCCGCCCGAGGAGGCCGCCGCGCGCATCCGCGCCGGCGCGCCGGTCGTGGACGTGCGGGCGCCGGCGCAGTACGCCCGCGCGGCGCTGCCCGGCAGCACGAACCTGCCGTTCGCCGCGGTCGCGGCCGGGGCGATCCCGGCGGGAGCGGGCGCGGACACCGAGCTCTACGTCGTCTGCGAGGTCGGCTCGTTCAGCGAGCTGGCGGCCGCGCACCTGCGGGCCGCCGGGCTCGCCGGCGCGCGCAGCGTCAGGGGCGGCCTGGCGGCGCTGCGGCCGCTGCTGGGCGACCAGTCGGACGGACGCTAGCGCCCGGCCCGCGGGCGGGCGGTACGAGAGAGCGCCGCGGCCCTCACGAGCCCAAGGCCTCCAGGCGCGGAAGAGCCTAGGGTCTCCAGGCCTGGAAGAACACGCCGTCGATGTAGGTCTGGAGGAGCGCGTCGGGGCCGTGGACCAGCACAGACGTCGTGGCGACCTCGCCCGGCTGCATCTGGCGGTCGAACACCGTGCGGGTCCCGCGCTCGTCGTTCACGACCAGCTCGAGGCGGTAGGGCTCCTCGAGGAGCCGCCTCACGCCCATGAACGTCGGGTCGAACGTGAACGGGATCGAGCGGCTGCCGTCGCCTCCGGCGACCGAAGGGCCGGCGCCGAGGGCGCTGCCCGCCTGCGCCCCCTCGCCGCCCCGCGACGGGACCCCGCCGAGGACGTCGTCCTGGCCTCCGGGGCCCGCGACGTCGGGCAGGAACGGCGAGTCGGCGGGGCGACCGTTGATCGTGAGGAGGACGGGCGTGCCCGGCAGCGTGTAGCCGGTCGGCTGCACCTCGACGACGCCCTGAGGGCGGTCGGGGTCGTCGACGAAGGTGACCGGGCCCACCTGCAGCTGGGCGGCTCGCAGCGCCAGCTGCGCGCGCCACTGCGGCATGCCGACGACGTCAGGCACCTCCACGACGTTGCGCGACGACAGGGCGTAGTGGACGGCGATGGGCGTGCTCGCCACGACCTCGCTGCCGGCGGGCGGCCAGGTCGCGACGACGTCCCCCGCGGCCGTGAAGCTCACGCCGGTGGCGACCCGCTCGATGCGGCCGAACCTGAGCTGCTCCAGGCGCCTCACCGCCTCGTCGACGGGCACGCCCTTGAGGTCGGGCACCTCGACCCGTGCCAGGTCGCGGCCGCGGCTGACGACGAGGGTCAGCGCCTCGCCCTCGGCGAGCTGGGCCCCGCCCTCGGGCGCCTGACCGATGACGGTGCCGGTGGGGCGCTCGCTGGGCTCGTAGACGGTGGTGGCCAGCGGCAGGTTCAGCTCGCGCACGCGCTGCCTGGCGTCGGCCTCGCGCATGCCGGTCAGGTCGGGGACCCGCGCGGCGGCGCCCACGGCGTTGACCCCCAGGTGCACCGTGCGTCCGCGCTTCACGGTCGCGCCCGGCGCGGGCGCCTGCGACGTCACCGCGTCGGGCGGGAGGCCCACCACCTGCTCGACGAACGTGACCGGCTCGAGGCCCATGCGCCTCAGCACCTGCGCGGCCTCGTCGTGGCGCATGCCCACGACCTCGGGCAGGCGCACCTCGGGCACGGTGAAGTAGCTGCGGAGGTTCAGCGCGGTCAGGACCACGGCGCCGACCAGGATCGCCGCGGCGATCGTGAGCCACGTCCAGCCGGTCCGGCGCGCGCCCCTTACGTCGGCTGCGGCAGTCACGCGAGGACTCTACCGCGCGCCCGCCGGATGGCGGGTAGAGTCTGGTCGTGAGCCGCGCCCTCACGTTCCCGGCCGGCACGGTCGCCCACCTCCCTGACGCCGCGGCGAGCGGCGAGCTGGCGGCGCTGCTGGCCCTCGAGCGCGCCGGCATGCCGCTCGCGCTCCTGGCGCTGCCCGCGGCGGTCGAGGACAGCCTGTACCGTTACAACAACCTGCCCGCGCGCCTCGCCCGGCTCTACGCCGCGGTCGACCCCTTCGACCCCGACGAGGACGTGCTCGAGGAGGTCGAGCCCGAGGCGCTCGCGCTCCTCGAGCAGGCCTACCTGCTCGACGATGTGATCGACGCCGTCTACGAGGGCCTCGCCGGCCTGCCGGACGACCTGGTCGTCCGGCGCCCGGACGAGGCGGAGGGCGAGGCCGTGTCGGGCCGGCGCGGTGCGCTGCTGGCGCTGAAGCGGCTGTCCCGGCGCGACTGGCTAGCGGGCGCCGTGGGCGCGCGGCTCGCGCGCCACGCCAGCGTCGCCGTGGACGCCCGTCCCGTGCTCGTGCACCCGCGGCAGGCCGGCGCCGACGCCGCGCTGTCGACCGCGGCCGCCGGCGTGCTGGGGAGGAGCGTCGTCGTGCACGCCTACCGGGGCGGCGTGACCGGCGTCCGCTAGAGCGGCGGCACGCGCGCGTCCGGGACCCGCGTCCGCCAGCACCGCGTCACGGCCGCGCCGCCAGCTGGCGCTCGGCCACGGCGGCCGCGCCGATCGCGCCGGCGTCGCCGCCCAGGACCGCCATGCGGAACTTGGGCTCGCAGAACCCCTCGAGGTAGCGCCTGGCGACGGCGATCACGCGGTCGAGGTAGAAGGCGCCGGCTCGGGTCAGGCCGCCGCCGAGCACGAACGCCTCGGGGTCGAACACCTTCTGCAGGTTCGCCAGCCCGATACCGGTGAAGGTGGCCGCGTTCTCGACGATGCCCAACGCCATGCGCTCGCCCGCGCGGGCGCGCTCGAAGAGCTCCGGCGTCGTCATCGCCGCGCCGTACGCGTAGCTCGCGTCGCGGGCGATCGCGCGGCCGGCCGCGATCGCCTCGAGGCTGCCGGTGTGGCCGTCGCCGCCCATCGGCCCGCCGGGCAGCAGCGTCATGTGCCCGATCTCGCCGGCGAGGCCGTGCGCACCGCGGATCAGCCGGTCGCCGACGAACAGGCCGCCGCCGATGCCCGTCGAGAGGGTCACGTAGACGCTCGAGTCGAGGTCGCGCGCGGCGCCGTAGAGGTGCTCGGCGTAGCCGGCGGCGTTGGCGTCGTTCTCGAGCGCCACGGGCAGCTCGAGAGCGGCCGCCAAGGCGTCCACGATGGGCGCGTCGACCATGCCGGCGATGTTCGGCGCGAACACCACGCGACCACGGGCGTGGTCGAGCGGGCCGGGCGACCCGACGCCGACGGCCGTCACGCGGTGGCCAGCTGCGATGAGCCGCCTGGCCGTGGCGGCCATCGCGGCCACGACGTCCTCGAAGCCGGTCTGGGGCGTGTCGACGCGCACGCGGTCGACGACCTTGCCGTCCGCGACGACGGCCGAGAGGATCTTCGTGCCGCCCAGGTCGATGCCGATGGTGCTCACTGCGTGGTACCTCCCGCGCGGCCCGCGGCCTCGACGGCCTGGGCCGCGATCATGCTCTCCTCGTCGGTCCTCACGGCCAGCACGGCCACGGCGCTGCCGGGAGCGCTCACGACGGGCCCGCCGGCGGCGTTCGCGGCCGGGTCGAGCTCGATGCCGAGGAAGCGCAGGCCCTCGAGCGCCGCGGCCCGCATCACGGCGTCGTTCTGACCCACCCCGCCCGTGAACACGACGGCGTCCAGGCCGCCCATCACGGCGGCGTAGGCGCCGATCAGCTTGCGCAGCCGGTGGGCGTACACCTCGAGCGCCGCCGCCGCGGCCTCGGAGCCGGCGGCCGCCGCGGCGCGGACGTCGCGCATGTCGTTGCCGACGCCCGACATGCCCGCCAGGCCGGAGCGGCGGTTGAGGAGGTCGTCGAGCTCGTCGACGCTCATGCCCTCGCGCAGGAGGTGCAGCACCAGCCCGGGGTCGACGTCGCCGCTGCGCGTGCCCATGAGCAGCCCCTCGAGGGGCGTGAAGCCCATGCTGGTGTCGACGACGGCGCCGCGGTCGACGGCCGCCCCGCTGGCGCCGTTGCCGAGGTGCAGCGAGACGATCCGCAGCTCCGCCCGTTCCCGGCCGAGGGCTCGCGCCGCCTCGCGCGTCACGTAGTCGTGGCTGGTGCCGTGGAAGCCGTAGCGCCGCAGGCCGCGCTCGGCGAACGCCAGCGGCAGCCCGTAGAGGTAGGCGCGGCGCGGCAGCGTGGCGTGGAACGCGGTGTCGAACACGGCCACGTGGACGGCGTCGGGCAGCAGCCTCCGCGCCGCGCGCAGGGCCGCAACGTTCGCCGGGTTGTGCAGCGGGGCCAGGTCGGAGAGCGCTGCGATGCCGGCCTCGACCTCGTCGTCGACGACGGTGGGAGCCGTGTAGCGCGTACCGCCGTGGACGACGCGGTGGCCTACGACGGTCGGCCGCGCCACGTCGGGGTCGGCCGCGAGCCTGGCGACGACGTCGGCGAGCGCCGCGTCGTGCGTGGGCGCCCCCGCCTCCCCGATGCGCTCGACGAGGTGCCCGACCTCCGAAGGGTAGGCCCTCACCTTCAGGCTCGAGCTGCCGGCGTTGACGACGAGCACGCTCTCGGTCAGGCTGAACGCGCCTCCCATCGCCAGCGACTCTAACCGCCGAGGTCGGCGATCAGCTTGGGACGGAAGCCCAGGTGATCGGCGGCGACGAAGTGCACGGCCGTCGCGCCCAGGGACCTCAGGACCGGCTCCTCCCCGTGGACGTGCCCGAACACGAGGGCGTCGGGCGCGTACTCCTCGATCAGGTCCGTGAACCCGCTGGGCTCGAGCCGGGGGTTCGTGGGCGGGAAGTGGAGCATCACGACGCGGTAACGACCCTCGAGCGCCCTGGCGGCCCGCAGCGACAGCGCCAGCCTCTCGACCTCGCGGCGGTAGACCCTCTCGTCCTCGACCGTGAAGCCGCGGCTGCCGGGGCACACCCACCCGCGCGTGCCGGCCACGACGACGCCGTCGAGCTCGAGGGCGTCGTTCTGGACCGCGTACATGCCGTCCGGGAGAGCGCGCCTGAGCTTGCTTATCGACGGCCACCAGTAGTCGTGGTTGCCGCGGAGCAGGACCTTCCGACCGGGCAGGGCGGCGATGTCCTCGAGGTCGAGGAGGGCGTCCTCGAGCCTCATCGCCCAGGAGACGTCGCCGGGGACGAGCACGATGTCGTTCTCGCCCACGGTCTCGCGCCAGCCGTCGAAGAACGCCTGGGGGTGCCCCTCCCAGTTGCCGCCGAAGACGTCCATCGGCTTGGGCTGCGCCCGTGACAGGTGCGGGTCGGCGATCGCGAAGAGGCGCATCGAACGGCGATACTACCCGGCCGGTCTCACCACGCCAGCTCGGTGCGCTCGACGCCGCTCGCGTCGAGCCGGGCCAGCATCCCCTCGGCCGTCTCCCCCGTGACCGGGTGGCGCCACCACGGGTCGATCTCGCGCAGCGGGACGAGCACGAACGCCCTGTGGTGGAGGCGCGGGTGCGGCACCGTCGCCACCGGGTCGTCGACGTTGACGGCGCCGTGGGCCAGCAGGTCGAGGTCGAGCGTGCGGGGTCCCCAGCGCTCGCCCCTGACGCGCCCGAACCGCTCCTCGACGTCCTGCAGGGCCCGCAGGAGCCCGTGGGTGGAGAGACCCGTGCGCAGCGCGACGACGGCGTTGAGGTAGTCGGCCTGGCCCGCCGGCCCTCCCACGGGAGCGGTGCGGTAGAGAGAGGAGCGCGCCACGACCTCGCCGAGCTCCGCGAGCGCCGCGAGGGCCCCCCGCATCACGGCGTGGCTGTCGCCCACGTTCCCGCCCAGCGCGACCCAGGCCAGGTCGTCGGCCCCCGCCGCGGCCGCGTCCGGTCGGCCGTCAGGCCTCACGGACCCTCTCGAGCTCGCAGTAGACGTCGCGCACGACCCCCGGCAGGGGCGCGTGCGGCTTGTGGACCCTGACCCGCGCCGCGAGCACGCGCGGCTCCGTGGCCATCACGGCTTCGAGCACCGCGGCCGCGAGCGACTCGATCAGCTTGTAGCGCCGGCCCGTGACGACGTCGGCGACGGTGCCGAAGACGCGTGAGTAGTCGACGGTCTCGGCCAGGGCGTCGCGCGCCGGGGCCGGCACCTCGAGGCACAGGTCGACGACGAAACGCGCGCCCTTCTCGAGCTCGTAGTCGTGCACGCCGTGGTAGGCGTGGAACTCCATGCCCTCGAGGGCGACGGTGGCGCGGCCCTCGGCGGCCTTGTCGCCGCCCCCGCCGCCTGCAGCACGGGTCACCTCAGCCACGGCCGGACCCCCGTCGCTCCGGCGCGTCCTCCTGGCCGTCGAGCGCGGCGGCCACGGCCAGGGCTTGGCGGTGCGCCGCGACGTCGTGGACGCGCAGCAGCGCCGCCCCGCGGCGGGCGGCGTGGAGGTGGGCGGCGAGCGTCGCAGCCAGGCGGTCCTTGGGTTCGGGCACGCCGGCCAGGCGCCCCAGGAACGACTTGCGCGAGGCCCCCACCAGCAAGGGGTGGCCCAGGGCGGCGAGACGCGGCGTGGCGTGCAGCAGCGCGAGGTTGTGCTCCACGGTCTTGCCGAACCCGATCCCGGCGTCGAGCACGACCGACGGCACCCCGGCGTCGAGCGCGCGCCCGGCCGCCGCCGCGAGGTAGGCGCCTACGTCGGCCACGACGTCGTCGTACCTGGGGTCCTGCTGCATCGTGGCCGGCTCGCCTAGCATGTGCACGATCACGGCCGGCGCGCCAGCGGCGGCGCAGACCGCGACCATGCGCGGGTCGCGCAGGCCCGAGACGTCGTTGACCAGCGCCGCTCCCGCGGCCAGCGCCCGCTCCGCGACGAGCGGCTTGCGGGTGTCGACGCTGACCACGACCCCGCGCTCCGCCAGCGCCGCGACCACGGGCAGGACCCTGGCGAGCTCCTCGTCCGCGTCGACGGCCGCCGCTCCAGGGCGCGTCGACTCGCCGCCGACGTCGACGATCAGCGCCCCCTCGGCCGCGAGGCGCAGGCCGGCCGCGACGGCGGCTTCGGCCGCGTAGGTCGCGCCGCCGTCGGAGAAGCTGTCGGGCGTCACGTTCACGACGCCCATCAGCGCAGCGCCGCGCCACCGCAGCTCGGTGGCGCCGCCCGGCAGCGTCCGGGGGAAGCGCAGGACGTGCTCGGCCGCGTGCCAAGGCTCGCGCGCCGCGGCCCGTTCTCCCGCCGGCGGGCGGGCGGACGTCACGCCGGCGCCTCCGCCCGCCAGTCGGCCGGCCGCTCGGCCAGGCCGAAGCGCCACGCCACCGCCTGGGCGATGCGCTCGGAAGCGCGGCCGTCCCCGTAGGGGTTGGGCGCGGCCCGCATGCGCGCCAGCTCGGCCTCGTCGCCGAGGAGCGCCAGCAGCCCGGCCTCGACCTCGGCGGGGTCGTTGCCGAGGAGCCGCAGCACGCCCCCGAGGCCCTCGGGCCTCTCGGTGACGTTGCGCAGCACCGCGACGGGCCGGCCCAGCGCGGCGCCCTCCTCCTGGATGCCTCCCGAGTCGGTGATCACGAGCACCGAGCGGTCGAGCAGGGCCACCATCGCTAGGTAGTCGAGGGGGTCGAGGAGCCTGACGTTCGGCTCGCCGGACAGCTCCGGGGTGACCGCCTCGCGCACGGCGGGGTTGAGGTGGACCGGGTAGACGAAGGTCAGGTCGCGGTGCGCGCGGGCGACGGCGGCGATCGCGGCCGCGAGCCGCCGCATCACGGGCAGGTTCTCGCGCCGGTGCATCGTCACGGCCACGAGGCGCTCGCTCGGCAGCCCGGCCGGCAGCCGGGCCCGCTCGCGGTGCGCCAGCACGGCGTCGACGGCCGTGTTGCCCGTCACGACCATGCGCTCGGGCGGCTTCCCCTCGGCGAGCAGGTTGCGCCTGGCCGTATCCGTCGGCGGCAGGTCGAGGTCGGTGAGGACGTCGGTGAGCCGGCGGTTCGCCTCCTCGGGGAACGGCTGCCGCATGTCGAAGCTCCGCAGGCCGGCCTCGACGTGCGCGACGCCGGCGTCCTCGAGGAACGCCGCGAACGCCACCGCGAACGTCGTCGTGGTGTCGCCGTGCACTAGGACGTAGTCGGCGCGCAGCGCCTTGAGCGCCTCGGCGGCGGCCGGGGTGATGCGCCCCACGAGCTGCGGCAGCGTCTGGCGCTCCGTCATGACGTTGAGGTCGGCGTCGGCCCTGAGGCCGAAAGTCGCCAGGGACCCGTCGAGCTGCTCGCGGTGCTGGCCGGTGACGAGCGTGAGCACCTCGACCTGCCCGGCGCGCTCCAGGGCGGCGACGACGGGCGCCATCTTGTTCGCCTCCGGCCGCGTCCCGAACGCGACGACGACGCGCGGCCGGCTGCCGCCGGTCACGGGCACGGCGCGCTCACGCCGGGGCGCCCTCGCGGCGTACCTCGGCGAGGCGCGCTAGCGACACGGCGGCGATGAGCACGACGGTGAGGCAGAGCGTCACGAGCGTCAGGGCCGGCGGGGTCGCCGAGAGCAGCATGCCCGCGACGCCCAGGGCCAGGGTGGCGGTCCAGAGCAGGATCACCGTGCCGCGCTTCGAGCCCGAGCGCTCGCGCAGCATGTCGTGGATGTGGTCGTTCGTGGCGCGCGCCGGGTTCGCGCCGCGGCGCAGGCGGCGCACCGTGACCTGCGTGATGTTCACGACAGGCAGCGCCAGTACCAGGATCGGCGCGACGACCGACACCGCGGCCGTGACCTTGAGGGCGCCGATGACGCTGACCGCGGCCAGGACGTAGCCGAGCAGGTAGGCGCCGGAGTCGCCCATGATGATCGTGGCGGGCCCGAAGTTGTGGCGCAGGAACCCGAGCGCGGCGCCGCCGAGGGCGGCTAGCAGGAGCACGGCCGCGCCCCTGTCGTCGAACTGCACGGCCACGGCCAGGAGGCTGAAGCTCGAGATCGCGGCGATGCCCGAGGAGAGGCCGTCCAGGCCGTCGATGAAGTTGAACGCGTTCGTGAAGCCGATGACCCACAGGAGCGTCACGGCCACGGCCAGCCCCTCGGAGAGGAACAGGAACGAGGAGCCGCCGAAGTAGTCGGTCACGAACCCGATGCGCACGCCGTTGACGACGAGGATGCCGGCGGCCACCGCCTGGGCGGCGAGCCGCAGCGCCGGGCCCACCTCCCACATGTCGTCGAGGAACCCCACGAGCGTCATCAGGGCGCCGCCGAGAGCGATCGCGAGCAGCTCGACGCGGTAGGCGTCGATCACGTCGGGCGCCACCAGGCTGCCGGCCAGGAGGGCGATCAGGAAGCCGCCGAGGATCGCGATGCCGCCGATGTTCGGCACCGCGCCGACGTGCTGCCGCGTGCCGCCCCCGTGCTGGGCGCCGCCCTCCTGTACGGCGCGGATGCGGTGGGCGAACGAGCGCACGTAGGGGACGAGGCCGGCGACGGCCGCCAGCGCCACGACCAGGGTGACGGCGACGAGCGGCAGGTAGGAGACGAGCGCCGTCTTCACGTCAGCGATCATATGACCCGCCGGTGAGGGCTCAGCGGGTGCCGTAGATGCGGTCGCCGGCGTCGCCGAGGCCGGGGACGATGTAGCCGTGCTCGTTCAGGCGCTCGTCCTTGGCGGCCAGGATGATGTGGACGTCGGGGTGCGCCGCCGTCACAGCCGCGATCCCCTCCGGCGCGCCGATGATGCACAGCAGCCTGATGTGCGAGGCGCCGGCCTCCTTCAGCACGTCGATCGCGGCCACGGCGCTGCCGCCGGTGGCGAGCATGGGGTCGAGGACGAACGTGTCGCGCTCGCTGATGTCGTTGGGCAGCTTCACGTAGTACCTGACCGGCTTGAGCGTGTCGGGGTCGCGGTAGAGGCCGATGTGACCGACGCGCGCGGTCGGCACCATGCTGAGGATGCCGTCGACCATCACCAGGCCGGCGCGCAGGATCGCGACCAGGGCGAGCTTCTTGCCCGCCAGGCGTTTGACCTTCGCCTCGGCGACGGGCGTGGTGACGACGCCCTCCTCGAGCTCCAGGTCGCGCATGGCCTCGAACGCCATGAGCATGCTGACCTCGGTGCACAGGGCGCGGAAGTCGCGAACGTTCGTCTCGGCGTCGCGCATGACGGCGAGCTTGTGCTGGATCAGGGGGTGATCGATGACCGTGACAGGCACAGTTCGTTCCGCTTTCCGGGCCCGCGGGGCCGCCGAGGCCGCTGGCGCGCCTCCAAGTAACGAGCCGCCCGTCAGGGGCGGCTCAAGTGGCGGAGAGGGTGGGATTCGAACCCACGGTGCAGCGTAGCCACACAACGGTTTTCGAGACCGTCCCGTTCAACCACTCCGGCACCTCTCCAGGTCTCGCGCGCGTCGCCCCGCCAGGGGCCGCGCGACCGTTCGCGAGTATAACCCACGCCCGCCGAGGCGGTGGCGCGGGGACGCGGCAGGGAGCGCGTCGCCTCCCCCTCGCCGGGCGCCCGCGCGCCGTAGCGCGGCGTGCGTTCGTGAGCGCGCTCCCGCCTCACCGAGCCTTGACTGGGGCCTTCGGCCGTTCGTAGACTGTCCTTTGCCGTTGGCCCATCGTCTAATGGCAGGACAACGGATTCTGGTTCCGTCGGTCGGGGTTCGAGTCCCTGTGGGCCAGCCAAAGGCAGGAAGCGCGGGCGCACCGGTTGCTAGACTGGTAGCCCGCGCGCCTCGTTGGGGCGCCGGCGCGGCGCCCAAGTAGACGCGACGACGGCTCGGGCGATGGCCCATCGTCTAACGGCAGGACACCCGGTTTTGGTCCGGTCGGTCGGGGTTCGAATCCCTGTGGGCCAGCCACCCTCGGACGCCCCTCGC
>DATGNP010000199.1:0-16595 GCA_035306665.1 Trueperaceae bacterium | reverse complement strand
GCGCCGTGGACACGGAGGCGCCGCGGGCGGCGGTCCTCGCGAGGGCCGCCCGCGCCGCCTCGTCTTGCCCCAACCGCTGCTCCTGCTCGGCGAGGCGCAGGCGCTCGCGGCGCAGCCCCGCCAGGGCCCGCTCGGCTCGCGCCAGCTCGGCCTTGGCCTTGCGGCCGCCCTTGAGCGACGCTCTCAGCGGCCGCCACAGGGCGGGCATGTCGACCCCTCCCGTCAGCTCGAGCTGCAGGCGCCCGGCGATGTGCTCGTCCACGGGAACCGCGCCGCGCCGGCGCGCCTTCCCGCCGTCGGCGACGAGGTCCTCGAGCTCGAGGACGTACGCGCCGACGACCTCCTCTGCGGGCAGGGGGGGCCTCGCCGTCTCCTGCCCCGCGCGCAGCCACCTGATGTCCCTGCCGAGCCGATGGGCCAGCAAGCGGGTGCCGTCGTCGGTGACGAGACTGAGCCTGACGTCCACGAGGTCGCCGTCGTCGGGGTAGAGGACGGCACGCACGGCCCTGACCAGGCTCGACTTGCCCGAGGCGTTGGGGCCGACGACGACGTTGACGCCGGCGACGAAGCCGCCGGCCTCGAGGGGGCCGTTGAGGCCGTCGAGGGTCCTCACCTCCAGGGACTCGATCCTCACGGCCTCGTCTCCGTCATCTGGGAGAGCAGGCGGGCGGCGGCGCGGCGCAGGGCGGCGACGACGGCGTCGTCGCTGAGGTCGGGCGGCTCGAGGCCGCCGTAGTCGCTGTGCCGGGCCGCCTCCAGCATGGCCTCCCGTGCACCGTCGATCAGGGCGGTCCGCTCGTCGCACGCAGGCCCGCCGAGCAGCAGCAGACGCCGCGCCATGAGGGCACGTGGGCCCTCCGACGCGGCGACAGCGGCGACGTCGATGCGCGGGTATACCTCGAACGAGACGTCGTGGACGAAGTACCGGGCCCCGCCCGCCGTGAGGTCCAGCTCCCGGGGGTCCTCCTGCTCGAGGTGCGTGGCGATCGCGGCCCGCATGTCGTGGCGGCCGACGACCCGCAGGCGCACGCCCACGGCGAGGGGGCGGACGTCGCCGAGGTCCGCGAGCGCCCGGCCGTGCGCCTCGAGCGCGGCGACGACCGCCGCGCTGACCTCGTCGGCGGCGGCGAGGCTCGAGACGTCGATGGACACGGTGTCGAAGAGCAGCGGCGACAGCGGCACCGGCGCGACCGCGAGGCCGGCGTCGCCCACGGTGAGGAGCCAAGCGCCCCGCGGGCCCTCCTCGCCCGGGTCGGCCCCGAACGCGCTGCCGAGGTAGCCGCACCAGCGGTCGCCGGCGCCGACCTCGAACGAGGGCTTGTGCACGTGACCCAGCAGCCAGGCGTCGACCTGCGCGGCGGAGAGCGCGGCGCGGCTCACGGGCGCGTAGGCGCTGCGCGACCGGTCGAGGTCGCAGTGGAGCAGGCCCAGCGTGGGCGCGGGAACGAGGGCGGCGAGCGCCTCTGCGAGGCCGTCGAGCGGCGACGCCGTCACCTGCTTGGCCGGCCACGACCAGCCGACGACGTTCACGCGCGTGCCGCCCGACCCCAACGGAAGCGCCTCCCAGTGGCCCCCGGCTCCGAGCACCCTGACGCTCGGCACCGCCTGCGCGAGCCGGGGGAGCACCCCGACGTCGTGGTTGCCGGCGACCGCCACCAGCGCGATGCCGGCGGCGGCCAGCTCCTCGGCTCCGCTCCGGAGGTCGGCGAAGGCCTCGAAGAAGTCGTGCTCGTCCTCGACGACGTCGCCCGCCAGCAGCACGGCCGTGACGCCCTCGGCCTTCGCCAGCGCCACCAGGCGCCGCCACGACTCGGCGGGCGTGAGACGGTCCGCCAGGTCCTCGAGGTGACCGGGCACCCGGCTCGGTTGCCGCCCGAGGTGGAGGTCGGCCGCGCACAGGAGCTTCATGCCGGTCCCAAGCTAGCGCCGGCGGTCTCGGCCGGTCGGGAGATGTTCGGCATTGTCCCGGGTGGAGGGGGCAGATGCCGCTGGGAGCTCGGCTCCGGCCGGGCGCGGTGCGGCGACGCACTACCGACCCTCAGCTGTGCTCGGGCCTACCCGGCTGTGCTCGGGCCTACCCGGCTTCCCCCCAGCGCGCCCCGGCAGGTCTGCAGACCTTCCCGGCCACGACCGGGTGACCGGCTCCGGTCGCCGACGGCAGGACGTTAGGCTCGCCGTGGACGGCCATGTACGCCATCACGGCCATCGCCAGGGTCTCGCGGTCCTTGTCGTCGTAGCCGACCTGGGCGAACGTCGCCACGGGCCGGCCCGTCGCCGCCGCCAGCCGGCGCACCAGCTCCGGGTTGCGCGCCCCGCCGCCGGCCACGAGCACCTCGTCGGCGCCCCCGCCGGGCAGGAACCGCGCCAGCGCGTCGGCCACGCTCACGGCCGTGAGCTGCGTCAGGGTCGCCAGCAGGTCCTCGGGCCGCTCCGGTGGGCCGTCGGGCCAGCCCAGGGCGAGGGCGTGCCCGAGGTGGAAGTGCTCGCGGCCAGTGGTCTTGGGCGGGCGCAGGTCGAAGTAGGGGTCCGAGAGGAGGCGCGCCAGGGCCGCCTCGTCGACCGCGCCGGCCGCCGCCGCCCTGCCGTCCTGGTCGCGGTCCGCGCCGAGGTACGCCTGCGCCGCCTCGTCGATGAGGCAGTTGCCGGGCCCGGTGTCGAAGGCGATCACCGCGTCGGGGTCGAGCGAGGCCGGCAGGTACGTGACGTTCGCGATCCCGCCCACGTTCAGGACCGCGCGGGACGCGCCGGGTAGCGAGTAGAGGAGGTGATCGGAGAAGGGCACGAGCGGCGCGCCCTGTCCGCCCGCGGCGAGGTCGGACTGCCTGAAGTCGGAGACGGTCACGACGCGGCAGCGCTCCGCCACGACGGCGGCCTCGCCGAGCTGCAGGGTGCTCTTCACCTGCCAGCCGCGCTCGGGCTCGACGCGCGGGACGTGGTAGACGGTCTGGCCCGAGAGCCCCACGAGGTCGACCGCCGCACCGGAGGCCGATCGCTCGTCGCCGGGCCGGCCGGCACGCTCCCGCTCGTCGCCGGGCCAGCCGGCACGCTCCCGCTCGTCACCGGGCCAGCCGGCACGCTCCCGCTCGTCACCGGACCGGTCGGAGCGGGCGACCTCGGCCGCACGGGCCGCCAGGTCGGCCTGGGCCGCCGCGACCGCGTCGGCGTAGAGCTGCCCGATGCGCTGGTGGAGCTGGGTGATGAGCCGGACGTCCGAGCGCGCCGGGTCCATCGCCCGGCGCAGGTCGGCGGCGACGTCGGGCGGGTAGGCGTGCGCGCCGCGGCCCAGCACCTCCCACTCGAGCCGGCCGCCCCGCCTGGCGAGCCGCACCGTCACAGTGTCGATGCCGTCGCCCGAGGTGCCCGACATGACCCCGACGACCACGGCCTCCGGGAGGTCGCGCGCCGCGGTCATCGTCACCCCGCGAACGCGGAGGAGACGAGCTCGTGGACGGCCCGTCGCACGCGGCCGATCGGCGTGGCGTCGCCGCGGCGCGGATGCACGCGGTTCGTGAGCAGCACGCAGGTCCAGCCGCCTTCGGGGTCGACGACGAGGCTGGTGCCGGTGAAGCCCGTGTGGCCGAACGCGCGCGCCGAGACCCCGTCGCCGACGGGCCACTCGGAGTCGTCGCGCAGGCGCCAGAGCAGGCCGCGCGCAGGGCCGGCGCCGCCGGAGAGGTCCGTGACGGCCCGCTCGAGCCACTCCCGCGTCGCGAACGGGGCCTCGAGGCCCAGCCAGGCGGCCAGGTAGCGGCTGAGGTCCGCCGCGGCGCCGAACAGGCCGGCGTGCGCGGAGACGCCGTCCATCACCGAGGCGTTCTCGTCGTGGACCTCGCCCGTGAGGACGCCGCCGCGCAGGCCGTCGTCCTCGGTGGGGGCCACCGTGGTGCCCGCGGGCAGCGGGGCGTAGCGCACGCTCGTCATGCCCAGCGGCTCGGCGACGACGCGGCGGAAGGCGGCGTCGAGCCTCTCGCCCATCACGCGCTCGACGACGGCTCCCAGGACGATCGCGCCCAGGTCGCTGTAGACGAACCTCCCGGGCTCCTCGGTCAGGGGCGTCTGTAGGACGTTCGCCAGGGCCGTGCGCCGCTCGCTGACGTGCGCGAACACGGGTCGCCACGCCGGCAGGCCCGAGCGGTGCAGCGCGAGGTCGAGCAGCGTGACGTCGCCGAGCGAGCGCTGCTGGAACCAGCCGGCGTTGGCGAAGAAGCGCGAGACGGGGTCGTCGAGCGCCACCTCGCCCTCCGACAGCAGGTGGAGGAGCAGCGGCAGGCCGGCGACGACCTTCGTCAGCGAGGCGAGGTCGTAGACGGTGCCCGGGGTGACGGGCCGGGAGGCGACGTCGTACGTGAGGCACCCCACGGCCAAGGTCAGCTCGCGGCCGTCCCTGGCCACGGCGTGCAGGACCGCGCCAGGCGTGACCCGCTCGGCGACGGCCCCCTCCAGGAGGCCGCGCGCGGCGGCGGTGGCGTCCGAGGTCATGGCGGGAACGCTATCACGGTGCCCGCGCCGTCCCCGCACCGACCGGGCCGAGCGCGGGCGCACGGCGCCGGCGGGCCGCAGCCGCACGACGATGGCGGGTAGCGGGCGCACGACACTGCCAGGCCGCGGGCATACGCCAACGGCAAGCCGCAGCCGCACGACATGCCCGACCGGCGCGAGCCTTCGGCGCGTCCCCGCCTTGCCCGTAGAATGTCTGGGCGCCGCCCCCGGCCGGCGCCTCCCGACCGATGACCGTAGACGCCGCCCTACTCACCGCCCTTACGGTGTTGCCCTTCCTGGGCAGCGCCCTCTCGTCGAGCCTGCACACCCGCGCGCGCACCGCCGCCGCGGCGCTGGCCGGCTTCGTCTCCGTCGCGGGCCTGTCCCTCGTCATCGCCCTCTACCCGCGCGTCGCCGGCGGCGAGGTCTTCAAGCACGAGATCGCCTGGCTGCCGAGCCTGGGGCTGAACCTCTCGCTACGCCTCGACGGCCTGAGCTGGCTGTTCGCGCTGCTGATCACGGGGATCGGCGCCCTGGTCGTGCTGTACGCGCGCTACTACATGTCGGCCGAGGACCCCGTGCCCCGCTTCTTCGGCCTGCTGCAGGCGTTCATGGGCGCGATGCTGCTGCTGGTCGCCTCCGGCAACCTCATCCAGCTCGTGTTCGCGTGGGAGCTGACGAGCCTCTTCTCGTTCCTGCTGATCGGGTACTGGTACCACAACGCCAACTCCCGCGACGGGGCGCGCATGGCCCTGCTCGTGACGTCCCTCGGCGGCTTCTGCCTGCTGCTCGGGGTCATCGTGCTGGGCGGCATCGCCGGCAGCTTCGACGTCGACGCCGTGCTCGCCGCCGCGCCGGTGATACGCGCCCACGACCGCTTCGTACCCGCGCTCGTCCTGATCCTCGTGGGGACGTTCTCGAAGAGCGCGCAGTTCCCGTTCCACTTCTGGCTGCCGCACGCGATGGCCGCGCCCACGCCGGTATCGGCCTACCTGCACTCCGCGACGATGGTCAAGGCCGGGGTCTTCCTCATGATCCTGCTCTGGCCCGTCTTCTCGCTCTCCGAGGTGTGGTACTTCGGCGTCAGCACCGTCGGCCTCGTCACGTTCCTCCTGGGCGCCTTCGTAGCGATCTTCCAGAACGACCTCAAGGGCATCCTGGCCTACTCGACGATCAGCCACCTCGGCCTGATCACGCTCCTGCTCGGCCTGGCCACGCCGGCGGCGCTGGTGGCGGCGGTCTTCCACGTCCTGAACCACGCGACCTTCAAGGCCGGGCTGTTCATGGCCGCGGGCATCATCGACCACGAGACGGGCACGCGCGACGTGCGCAAGCTCTCCGGGCTCTTCCGCGCGATCCCGATCACCGGCACCCTCGCGATCATCGCCACGGCCGCGATGGCCGGCGTGCCGCTCGTGAACGGCTTCCTCTCGAAGGAGATGTTCCTCACCGAGACGCTGGCCGTGCACAGCGGCACGTTCCTCGACCGCCTGCTGCCGGCGCTGGCGACCCTGGGCAGCGCGTTTGGCGTCGTCTACTCGGTCAGGTTCATCCACCAGGTCTTCTTCGGGCCACCCGCCACCGAGCTGCCCAAGGAGCCGCACGAGCCGGTGGCGTGGATGCGGCTGCCGATCGAGCTCCTCGTGCTGATCGTGCTGGCCGTGGGCATCCTCCCGGCGCGGGTCGTCGGGCCCCTCCTCGGCTCGGCGGTGCGCAGCGTCCTGGGCGACGCCACTCCGGCCTACTCGCTGGCGCTGTGGCACGGCTTCACGCCGGCGCTGCAGCTGAGCCTCTTGGCCCTGGCGGCCGGCGGGACGGCCTACGCGGTGTTCCGGCGCTACCTCGCCGACAGCCCCGACGAGGGGCCGCCGTGGGCGGGCCGCCTCAGGGCCAGGCGCGTGTTCGACCTCGCGCTCACCGGGCTGGTGCGGGGCGCCGCCGCGGGCCTGAGGTGGCTGGGCACGACGCGGCTGCAGCCCCAGATGCTGCTCCTCACGCTCGTGGCGCTGGGCGCCGGCCTGCTGCCGTTCGCCCTCCTGGCCGCGCGCGGGGCGGGCTGGCTGCTGCCCATCGGGCCCGTGCGCACCGACCCGCTCGAGCCCGCCTACCTCGTCGTCTGGGTGCTGGGCGGCGCGTTCGCGCTGCTCACGGCCTACCTGGCGAAGTTCCACCGCTTCGCGGCGCTGATCACGCTGGCGGGCACGGGGCTGGCGATGGTCCTCACCTTCGTCTGGCTCTCGGCGCCCGACCTGGCCCTGACGCAGCTCGTGGTCGAGGTCACTACGACGGTGCTGCTGCTCCTCGGCCTCAGGTGGCTGCCGCGTCCCGTGCCCGCGATCGAGCGCACGCGGCAGGAGCAGGTGCGGGCCACGGCGCGCCGCCTGCGCGACGGGGTCGTCGCGGCCGTGGCTGGCGCCGGCGTGGCGCTGCTGGCCTACGCCGGCATGACGCTCGACCCCGCGAACCGGCTGCGGTTCGACTCGCTGCGGAGCTACTTCGTGGAGAACGCCTACGAGGGGACCGGCGGCCGCAACGTCGTGAACGTGCTCCTCGTGGACTTCAGGGCCTTCGACACCCTGGGCGAGATCACCGTGCTCGGGGTCGTGGGGTTGACCGTCTTCGCCCTGCTGCGGCGCTTCCGCCCGCCGCGCGAGCTCCTGGGCGGCACGCGCCAGCAGCAGCGCCAGGCCGAGTTCGACAGGGCCGCCGGCGGCCGCGAGGTCGGCGACACCGCCACCGACTTCCTCTACGTCGCCCGCACCGCGATGCACCTGATGTTCCCCGTGCTGGCCCTGTTCGCCGTCTACCTGTTCATGCGCGGCCACGACGAGCCGGGCGGCGGCTTCGCCGCCGGCGTCACGATGGCGATCGCGTTCATCCTGCAGTACATGGCCCGCGGCGCTCGCTGGGTCGAGGAGCGGCTGCGCGTGCTGCCGGTCAGGTGGATCGGCTCCGGCCTGCTCCTGGCCGTGCTCACCGGCGCCGGCGCGTGGCTGTTCGGGGAGCCGCTCCTGACGTCCTACTACGAGTACGCCGACATCCCGTTCCTCGGGCGCCTGCCCGTCGCGTCGGCGATGCTCTTCGACCTCGGCGTCTTCGTCCTCGTGGTCGGCGCGACGGTGCTGATGCTCGTCGCGCTCGCCCACCAGTCGGTCCGCGCGCCGCGGACCTCGGCGCGCGAGGACGCCGAGCCGGTACGGGAGGAGGTCGAGGCCGAGTGATGGAGCTCGTCACGGCCGTGGGCATCGGCGTCGTCGCCGCGGCGGGCGTGTGGCTCGTGCTGCGCCCCCGCACGTTCCAGGTGATCCTCGGCATGTCGCTCCTGACGTACGCCGTCAACGCGTTCCTGCTCACGATGGGCGGCCTACGCGTCGGGGCCCCGCCCGTCCTCGAGTCGGTGGTGGCTCCCGACCCCGCCGAGTACGTCGACCCCCTGCCCGAGGGCCTCGTGCTCACCTCGATCGTGATCAGCTTCTCGATGACCGCCCTCTACCTGGTCGTCCTGCTGACGTCGCGGGGCCTCACCGGCACCGACCACGTCGACGGCGAGGAGAGCCCGTGATGGTCGACCTCACCTCCCGCGGCATCGGCGGGCCCATCACCAGCCAGCTCGTCGACCTGACGCCGCACCTCCCCGTGCTCCCGATCGTGCTGCCGCTGGCGGTGGCCGGGTTCATGCTGCTGCTCGAGGAGCGCCGGCGCATCTTCAAGGCCGGCCTCGGCGCCGCCACGATGGCCGCCCTCGTGCTGGCCTCGTTCGTGCTGCTCAACGCCGTGGCGGGCGAGGCCGACGGCGTGATCGTCTACCGGCTCGGCGACTGGCCGGCGCCCTTCGGCATCGTGCTCGTCGTCGACAGGCTGGCGGCGTTGATGCTGATGGTCACGAGCCTGCTGGGGCTGGCCTCGTTCCTCTTCGCGGTCTCGGGCTGGGCGATCGTCAGCCCGCGCTTCCACAGCCTGTTCCTGCTGCTCGTCATGGGCATCAACGGCGCGTTCCTCACGGGCGACCTGTTCAACCTCTACGTGTTCTTCGAGGTACTGCTGGCCGGTTCCTACGGGCTGCTGCTCCACGGCTCCGGGCGCGCCAGGGTCAAGGCCGGGCTGCAGTACATCGCCGTGAACCTCGGCTCGTCGATGCTGTTCCTCATCGGCTGCGGGCTGATCTACGCCGTGACGGGCACGCTGAACATGGTCGACATCATGCGCGTGGCCGCCGACCTCTCGACGCACGACGCCACGCTGTTCCGCGCCGGGCTGGCGGTCCTCAGCGTCGCGTTCCTCACGAAGGCGGGCGTGTGGCCGCTGTCGTTCTGGCTGCCCGTCGCCTACCCGGTGGCGACCCCGCCCGTGTCGGCGATGTTCGTGATCATGACCAAGGTGGGCGCGTACGTGCTGCTGCGGACCGTCGCCCTCGCCTCCGGCGTCCCCGAGACCGGCGTCGTCGAGTTCCTCTCCCCCTGGCTGCTCTACGGCGGCATCGCGACCGTGGTGTTCGGGTCGATGGGCCTGCTGGCCTCCTCGCACCTCCCGCGCATCGCGTCGTACGCGACCCTCGTCACCGCCGGCACGCTCGTCGCCGCCGTGGGCACCAGCGACCAGCGCGTGATCAGCGGCGCGCTCTACTACATGATCGGCTCGACCCTCGCCACCGGCGCGGCGTTCCTGCTGGCCGAGCTGATCACCAGGCTGCGGCCGGCCGAGGCGCCGCAGGCCGCCGACGCCGCCGTCGAGCCGGTGTTCGGCGACGACTACGAGACGAGCCTCCAGACCGACTTCGAGGGCTACGAGGTCGGCATCGCGATCCCCGCGGGCACGGCGATGCTCGGCGGCGCGTTCGTCGTCGCGGCGCTGGTCCTCGCCGGCCTCCCGCCGCTGTCGGGCTTCCTCGGCAAGTTCGCGATCGTCAGCGGCGTCCTCTCCGGCGGGCCCGAGCTCTCGTGGGCCGCCTGGGTGCTGGCCGGCGTCGTCCTGTTCTCCGGCCTCGCCACGCTGATCGCGCTGATGCGCAAGGGCATCGACGCGTTCTGGCGCCCCGGCGAGGAGACCGTGGCCGAGGTGCGCTCGCTCGAGGCCCTGCCGATCGGCATCCTGCTGGCGCTGTGCGTGGCGCTCACGCTCTTCGCCGCCCCCGTCGTCACCTACCTCGACGCCACCGGCGCCTACCTCGCGAACCCCGTCGAGTACGCGAAGAACGTCCTGGAGTTCGGACCGTGAGCCTCCTCAAGCGCGTCTTCCCCTACCCCCTGCTGGCCCTGGCGCTGACGCTGATGTGGCTGCTGCTCAACCAGTCGCTGGCGACGTTCGACGTCGTGCTCGGCCTCGTGCTGGGCGCGTCGCTGTCGCGCTTCATGCTGCGGCTGGACCCCGACCCGCCCGTGATCCGCAAGCCGCGCGTCGTCGTCGAGCTCACGGCGATCGTGCTGTACGACATCTTCATCTCGAACCTGCAGATGATCGCGATCTCCGTCAACCCGATGCGCCGGCCGACCTCCGGGTTCGTCAACGTGCCGCTGCAGCTCAGGAACCGCTACGGGCTGGCGGCGCTGGCGACGATCATCACCTCGACGCCCGGCACGTTCTGGGCGGCGTACGACCGGCGCAGCGGCGTGCTCACCGTGCACATCCTCGACCTGCGCTCGCCGGCCTACTGGACCCGCGTGATCAAGTCCCGCTACGAGCGGCGACTGCTGGAGATCTTCGGATGAGCCAGCAGACCCTCGCCTACGTGCTGCTGGCGGCCCAGACGATGCTGGGCCTGGCGTTGGCCCTGTGCGCCTACCGCCTGGTCCGGGGGCCGCGGGCGCAGGACCGCGTCACGGCCCTCGACGCCCTGTACATGAACGGCCTGCTGTCGATCGTCCTGCTGGGCATCCGCACGGGCACGGAGCTCTACTTCGAGGCCGCGCTGGTGATCGCCCTGACGGGCTTCGTCAGCACCTCCGCCGTGGCGAAGTTCCTGATGCGCGGGGAGGTCATCGAGTGAGGCCGCGCTCGGGCGATAGGGCAGCGCGTGGGCACGCGGGGGGCCCGAGGAGGGCAGCGCCGTGACCCTGGCTCCCGACCTGCCGCCCGTGGCGGCGCTCGTCGTCGGCCTGCTCGCCGTCGTGGCGTCGGCGGTGGCGCTGACGGGCACGATCGGCCTGATGCGCCTGAGGACGTTCTACGACCGCGTGCACGCGCCGACGCTCTCGACGAGCCTCGGGCTCGCGACGATGTGCGCGGCGTCGATCGTGGCCTTCTCGGTCCTGGGGAGCAGGCCCGTCGTCCACGAGGTGCTGCTGTTCTTCTTCGTCACGCTGACGCTGCCCGTGTCGATGATGCTGCTCGCGCGCGCCGCCCTGTTCCGCGACCGCGCCGAGGCCTACGACAAGAGCATGGCCGCGGACGCTCTCGCCGCGGCGCAGAAGGAGGCGGCGGCGCTGGCCGCCGCCCAGGAGGAGGCAGCCGCCCTCGCCGCCCTCGAGGGCCCGAGCCTGGAGGAAGACGCGGCGTACGGGCGGGAGTGACGGCCGGGTTCCGCTAGCCCCCCACGATCTCGCCGCCGTTGACGTGGATCGTCTGGCCCGTGACGTAGCTCGAGTCGCGCGACGCCAGGTAGACGTACGCGGGCGCCACCTCCTCGGGCTGGCCGGGGCGGCCCAGCGGCTGGTCGGTGCCGAACTTCGCGACCTCCTCGGCCGGGAAGCTGGCGGGGATCAGCGGCGTCCAGATCGGCCCCGGCGCCACGGCGTTCACGCGGATGCCCTTGCTCGCGAGGTTGTCGGCCAGCGAGCGGGTGAACGCCAGGATCGCGCCCTTCGTGGCGGCGTAGTCCATGAGGTGCGGGCTGCCGCGGTAGGCCGTGATCGAGGTCGTGTTGATGATGCTCGCGCCCTCCTCCAGGTGCTCGAGCGCGGCGCGGGTCAGGTAGAAGAACGAGAAGATGTTCGTCCGGAACGTCCTCTCGAGCTGCTCGTCCGTGATGTCCTCGAGGCTCAGGGCCTCGTGCTGCTCGGCGGCGTTGTTGACGAGCACGTCGAGGCCGCCGAGCTCGTCGACGACCCTCCGTACCGCGTCGCCGCAGAACGCCGAGTCGGCGATGTCGCCCTTGACGAGGAGCGCCTTCCGGCCCAGCGCCTCGACGTCCGCCTTCACCTGCTCGGCGTCGGCGTCCTCCTCGAGGTAGAGGATCGCGACGTCGGCGCCCTCCTTCGCGAAGTGCACGGCGACGGCCCGCCCGATGCCGCTGTCGCCGCCCGTGATCAGGGCCACCTTGCCCTCCAGCTTGCCGCCTGCCCTGTAGTCGGCGCCCTCGTAGAGCGGCTCGGGGAACATCTCGTGCTCCCGGCCCGGCTGCCTGTCCTGCTCCTGCGGCGGCATGCCCCCCTTGCCCGGCTTCGCGGCCGCCTCGGCGCCCTTGCCCTTCTTCTTCGCCTCGCCCCGTTCCTGCTTCGCTGTCTGCTCGTCGCTCATCGCCCCTCCGTTCGCCCCACAAGCTAGGGACGCCGCCCGTGGGAACGATGACGCGCTCGTGGGAGCGGCCGCCGGAGGTGAGCGCGCCCGGCGGGCGGCCGGGAGGGACCGCGGGAGGCCGGCGACGCCCGACGTGGGGCAGGGAGCGCCTGACGAGCGGCCGGGAGCGCCGGGTAACATCGGCCGACGTGCCCACCGCCACGAACACGCGACCGCGCGGGATCTCCACGCTCAGGCTCATCGGCCTGGGCTCGGGCTCGTTCGGCCTGGCGGCGACCTGGGCCCTCTACAACACGTTCATGCCGCTGCTGCTGGCGCCGTTCGTGTCCAGCGCCGGCCTGCGCGGCACGATCATGGCGCTCGACAACGTCATCGCCGTGCTGATGCTGCCCCTGGTCGGAGCCTGGTCCGACCGGGTCAAGGGACCGCTGGGCAAGCGGCTGCCCTTCCTGCTCGTCGGCATGCCGCTGGCGGGGCTGCTCTTCGCGGCCCTGCCCCTCGCCGACACGACCCTGTTCCTGCTCCTGGCCGTCGACGTCGTGTTCCTCCTGACCATCACGCTGTTCCGCGCTCCGCTGGTGGCTCTGATGCCCGACCACGTGCCGCCCGGCGACCGCGGCTCGGCGAACGGCGTCATCACGCTCATGGCCGCGGCGGGCGGCGCCGTCGGCCTCCTGCTCCTGGCGCCGCTCTTCGACGTCGCGCAGTGGATACCGTTCGCCGGCGCGGGCGCGATCGTCGTCGCCGCCCTGGGCTTCGTCCTGGTCGCCGCCGACAGGAACCCGCCCTACGTGGCCGCGGGGACGGTTACCGAGGAGGCGCCCGCCCTCGTCGGGCTGTTCCGGGACGTGAGGCAGCTGGTGGTGGAGGAGCGCGGCGGCGCGGGAGTGCTGCTGCTCGCGGTCTTCGCGGTCTTCTTCGGCTACTCGGCGCTCGAGGCGCAGTTCTCGACGTTCGCCACGCAGACGCTGGGCATCTCCGCCGGCATGGCGGGGCCGACGATCGCGGCCACGATGCTCGCCTACGTCGTCATGGCGGTGCCGGCGGGCCTGATCGCGCGCCGTATCGGCTCGGCGAACACGATGCGCGCCGGCGCCCTGCTGCTCGCCGGGGCCGCCGTCGCGGCCACGCTGGTCTCCGACGTCTCCTCCGCGCGCGTCGTGCTGGCCGTCGGCGGCGCGGCCTGGGCGCTGGTGCAGGTGCCCGCCTACCCGCTGGTGGTGAACCAGGGCGGGCCGGCGCGCACCGGCTTCTACACCGGCATGTACTACCTGTTCGGCTCGGCCGCCTCGGTCGCCGGCCCGCCCATCGTCGGGGCGATGATGGACGTCTTCGGCAACCGCGCGCTGTTCTACTCGCTCGCCGTCGCGATGGTCGTGGGCGCGGTGCTGGTCACGACCGCGAAGCGCCGCCGCGTCGAGGGGGAGTCGGCGTCGGCCGCTGCCGAGGAGGCGTCCGCGTCGTCGGGCGAGACGCCCGGCGCGGCCGGAGGAGCGCGCGGCTCAGCCGACGAGGCGCTCGGCGACGGCCCTGGCCTGGAGGTCGCGGAAGCCGAACGCGACGACTGAGGGCCCCGGCACGCGCTCCGCCACGTACGGGTTCCACAGCCCCACGTGCACGAAAGGCAGCCCCGCCGAGCGCGCGGCGCCCGCGAGCCGCGAGGCCGCCTCGAGCTCCTCCTGGGGAGGCAGCGTGCGCGTGGTCGAGGCGTAGACGAGCGCGTCGGCGCCGGCCAGGGCGCCACCCAGGTCCGCGGGCAACGCGGTGGGGTCGAGGCGCCTCACGCTCACGCCGCGCGCCTCGAGGGCGCGCGCCAGCGGCTCCGCCGGCCTGACCCTCACCTGCGAGGCCGCCGAGGCCGTCACCTCCGGCCGCGCGGCCAGCACCACCGTCGCCCCGGGAGCGAAGCGCGTCGGCTCGCCGGTCACGACCAGCCCGCGCCGGGCCGCCTCGGCGAGGACGTCCTCGTCGCCGTCGCGCCACGCGCCGTCGGGGTCCGGCGGGGCTCCCGGGAAGCGAGCCGTCAGGCGGGAGAGGCGCCCCACCGAGGCGGCGACCTCGTCGCGCGCCAGCCGGCCGTCGTCCAGCGCCGCCTCGATCGCGTCCAGCGCCGCCCTGTGCTCCTCCACCGGCCCCAGCGTGAGGGGCAGGTCGGCGCCGGCCGCGAGCGACATGACCGCCGCGACCGGCGCCGGCCACCGCTCGCTGATGGCGCGCATGTCCAGGGCGTCGGTCACGATCACGCCGTCGAAGCCGAGCTCCTCGCGCAGCAGGCCGCGCAGCGCCGCCCGCGACAGCGTGCAGGGGAGGCTCGGGTCGAGGCCCGACACGACGATGTGCGCGCTCATCACGGCCGCCGCGCCCGCCGCGATGCCGGCGACGAAGGGCGGCAGCTCCACGCGCCGCAGGGCCGCGAGCGGGCGGGCGACCGTCGGCAGCGCGAGGTGCGAGTCGACGTCGGTGTCGCCGTGGCCGGGGAAGTGCTTCAGCGTCGCGCCGACGTCCTCCTCCTGCAGGCCCGTCACGAACGCGGCCACGTGCCGCGACACCAGCTCGGGGTCCGCGCCGAACGACCTGTCGGCGATGACGGGGTTCGCGGGGTTCGAGTTCACGTCGGCGACGGGCGCGAAGTCGAGGTTCACGCCCACGGCGCGCAGGCCGCGTGCGGCGGCGCGGGCGACCGCGCGCGTGAGCTCGGGGTCGTCGGCGGCGCCTAGCGCCATCGCGGCCGGCGGCACGGGCACGTCGAACAGGCGCACGACCCCGCCGCCCTCCTGGTCGATCGCCACGACGAGGTCGTCGCCCGCCAGCGCGCGCAGCTCGGCGACGTAGTCCGCGACCTGGCACCTGTCGCGCACGTTCCGGCCGAACAGGCAGACGCCGGCGACCCGCCCCTCGGCGAGCAGGTCTCGCTCCTCGGGCGTCACCGCGGGACCCGAGAGGTCGATCATCAGCGGGAGGCGGTGCCCGCCACGGGCTTCGGTGCGTGCGTCCACGACACCATGATGGCCCGGACGGAGCATGATGCGCCCATGACCGAGGGCACGGAGCGCGAGGGAGCGGGCGCCGGCGGCGCCGGCAAGCTGGGCCCGGCGACGCGGCTGGGCACGGTGCGCCTGCGCGTGGCCGACATGGAGCGGGTAAACGCCTTCTACGAGCGCGGCGTGGGCCTCGAGAGGATCGTCGACGAGGGCGGCAGGCGCGTGCTCGGCAGCCGCGGCGTGCCCGTGCTCGAGCTCGTGAGCCGGCCCGAGCTGCCGCCGGCCCCACCCGCCGCCGCCGGGCTCTACCACACGGCCGTGCTGTTCGACGACCGCTCGGACCTCGCCGGAGCGCTCTACGCCTCGGCGGCCGCTACCGAGGGCAGGTACGTGGGCAGCGCCGACCACCTCGTCAGCCTCGCCTTCTACTTCCAGGACCCCGAGGGCAACGGCGTCGAGCTGTACTGGGACCGGCCGGCCGACCAGTGGCGCTGGACCGACGGCCAGGTCGTCATGGACTCCCTGCCCCTAGACCCGAACGCGTTCATCCGCGAGCACCACCGCGGCCCGAGCGAGCCGGGGGCGCCCGTCGGGGCCGCCGCTCGGGTGGGGCACGTCCACCTCAAGGTCGGCGACATCCAGACGGCCAAGGCGTTCTACGTCGACGCGGTCGGCTTCGAGGTCACGACGGCGCTGTGGCAGAGCGCGCTGTTCGCCTCGGCGGGCGGCTACCACCACCACCTCGGCATGAACGTGTGGGAGAGCCGCGGCGCCGGCCCACGCCAGGAGGCGCTCGGCCTCGAGTCGTTCGAGGTCCTCGTCGCCGCCGCCGACCTGGCGGGAGTGCGCGACCGCTTGGGGGACGCCGTCGTCGACGATGAAGGCACGGTGACGGCCGCGGACCCGTGGGGCACGCTGGTCCTCTTCCGCGACGCGGGGCGGGTGGGCTAGCGTGGCGCCATGACCAACGGACCGATGCGTGTCGCGTTCTCGATCGTCTTGCTGGCCATCGGCCTGGCCTTCGCCCAGGTCGACGACCGTGCCAGGGAGCTCCTCGAGAGCCTGAACCCCGAGGGCAGGGTCATCGACATCGCCACGCTCGACCAGACCATCACGATGACCATGTACCAGGGCGGCGACGAGCTCGTCACGACGACCCGGATGGTCATCGACTACGCGGGACAGCGCGCCGCCGCCGTCAACGAGGTCATGGGCATGTCCACGACCATGGTCCACCGGGACGGCGCGACGGTCATGAAGATGAACGGCATGACCCTGCCGGTCCCTCCGGGCATGGACGCGATCTTCGAAGGCGCCTTCGAGGAGACCGGCAGCGCCGACTTCCTCGACGACCCCGACGCCGTCGCCACCTACGACGGCCAGGTCAGCTACGCCGACGTCCTCTCCGGCCAGCAGGTCACCTACACCGGCGACTTCGGGGTGCCCGGCGCCGGCATCGACGCCACGACGATCCGCTGGGTGTTCGACGACGCCGGCCGACTGCTCGGCCAGGTGATCCCCTCCGACGGCAGCGACCTCGTCTACGTCTTCGTCGGCGAGCCGAAGCTCGAGGGCCTGATCTTCTACGACGCCGAGATCTACGAGGTCAGCGGCGGCACGGCCACCAGGTTCGGCTCCGTCCGCTACGAGAACGTCGCGATCAACGAGCCCATCGACGAGTCG
>DATGNP010000198.1:0-3963 GCA_035306665.1 Trueperaceae bacterium | reverse complement strand
GTCAGCGGGACGCGGAAGCCGGGCTTGACGTCCCAGCGCCAGGCGGTGGCGAGGGCGAGCCCGTCCCCGTCGGGGACGAACAGCTCGGCGTGCGTGAACGTGAGGATGTCGGAGAGGAGCCGGGGCGCGGCGGCGAGGAGGTGGGCGGCGTCGTCGGCCTGGTTCAGCTCCATCGCGGCCTGCTGCAGCAGTCGGGCGCGCCGCTCGTTCTGGTGCGCGCGCGCCTCGGTCCGGCGCCACACGCGGTGCATGCGGTCCCCGACGAAGGCGGCCAGCAGCATCGTGACGGCGATCTCGCCGTAGCCGGCGGGGCCGAGGGCGCCTCCTGCGGCCGAGGCGTCGACGCCCCACACCAGCAGCAGGAGGACGGGCAGCAGCAGCGCCGCCGCCGTCCAGCCGTACCAGGCGGTCGCGACGAGGTAGGGGACGGCCATGAGGAAGCCGTGCCACGGCTTGAGGTCGCCGGCGGAGAGGAGGAGCGCGGCGACCACGGCGGCCGCGAGGCCCCACAGCCCGAACGTCATGACGGGCTGCGACCCACCACCCCGGTGGGGTCCCCAGCCCTTCACGGCGCGCGTTTCATCCTTCTCACAGCTTCACATGGGGTCCGGTCGGGCGGAGTGTACCACTTCTCCCCTCGGGCACCTCCCCCTCAGGCGGTACACTTCATGCCGTGCGTAAGGGCCGACGGGAACGGCAACGTCGGGGCGAGCATACCCCCGACATCGAGGCGCTGGGGCTGGTCCTGACGGCGGTCGGGCTCTTCCTCGTGGGCGTGCTGGTGCCCGCGATACCCTCCGGCGAGCTGGGCCGCGCGGTGCGCGGGGCGCTGGCGGGCAACGTGGGCTGGGCAGCCTACTGCCTGACCGTGCCGCCGCTGGTCCTCGGCGGCTTCTTCCTCCTGAGGCGCAACCCGGCGTGGTGGCCGCGGGTCCTCCTCGGCTACCTCGTCCTGGCGGCCGGCCTGTGGGGCGTGTCGGTGGGCGTATGGCCCGAGGCCGCGGGGGCGTGGGGCGGGCAGCTCCGCGCCGCACTGGGGCGCACGTGGGGCGCCGTCGCCGTCGTCCCGGCCGTCGTCGTCGCGACGCTGGGCCTCGACCTGCTGCGCGGCTGGCGTCCGTTCCGCAGCCTCACGACCGCGCTCCGCGCCGCCGCGGCCGCGGTGCGCGCGGCCTACGTCGCTGCTGCGCAGGCGCGCCGCAGCGCCAAGGACCGCGCCGCCTTCCACGCCGACGCCGCCCTGGTGCGGAAGGGCCTCTCCGAGCTCGACAAGGACCTGCAGGCCCTGAGCGAGCTCTTCCCGGGCAGCGCCGAGCTCGACAGGTGGCGCACCGAGGTCAGGGCCGCCCACCGCGAGATGCGCGCGCCCACGCCGCAGACGCTGCGCGAGGCCAGGGCCGACCTCAAGGCCTGGCAGGCCGCCGTCGCCGACTTCGCGAAGGACCGAGCCGCCGACCTCGGCACCCACCTCGACACCGAGGCGGCGCTGCCGCCGGACCCCGACGTAGGTACCTTCGACGCCTGGTGCGTCGCCCTGAAGCAGGTGATCGACGACCCCGTAGCGACGCCGGGGCAGGCGGCGCAGGCCCTCGACCGCCTGCGCAAGGCCCTGGCCCTCGACCTCACGGCGCTGATGGAGCGCAACCGCCGGCTCACCCGCGAGCGCGACCTCGACAGGCGCTCGCTGAAGGGCATGGCGCCCCGGAAGCTCGTCGAGGCCTCGCAGGCGCACGCCAAGCGCGTGGCCGCGCTGCGCGAGCTCGAGCAGGAGGCCGACAGGCTGGGGCTCGACGCCGAGGCGCTCGAGACCTGGCGCGAGCTGATCGCGGCCTTGGCCGAGGTGATGACGGGCGAGCCCGTGGACGAGGTCGAGGACTACGACGCGACGCTCGCCGCCGAGCTCGACGCGAAGGGCCGTGACGTGCTGGGCCAGCTCGAGGGCTGGCGCGCGGCGCTGGCGGCGGTGGCGCGGCGCGCGGCGGAGGAGCGGGCCGCGAGGGCCGCCGCGGCCGCCGAGGCGGGCCTGGCGGCCGCGGCGGCGGGGGTCGCCCCGGCGTGGCCCGAAGACCAGGCGGGCCCGCCGTGGCAGGTCGCAGGCGACGACCTGCCGTGGGACGTGCCGACCGGCCACGAGCCCGAGGAGGCCGTGGAGGACGCGCTCATCGACGACTTCGTGGCCGTGGGCACCGCGCCGTCGGCAGCGGGGAGCGGCGGCTCCGCGCGTGCCGCGCGCGCCGTGCCGCTGACGGTCGCGACCTCGGCGCACGGCGCCGATGACGCCGACGAGGCCGACCGGCCCGAGGCCGCCGCCCGCGAGCCGGTCGGCGCGATCCCCATCCAGGTGCCGCCGGTGACCCTGCTAGACGACCCCGAGGCCTCGCAGCAGGACCGGGAGCAGATGCTGCAGGAGCACCGCGCACGCGTGCGGCAGATCGACGAGACGCTGGCGAACTTCAAGCTGGGCGGCCGCGTCACCGCCGCCGTGCGCGGGCCAACCGTCACGCGCTTCGAGGTCGAGCCCGCCCCCGGCGAGAAGATCAGCCGCTTCGCGAACCTCTCCGACGACCTGGCGCTGGCGATGGCCGTCGGCTCGGTGCGCATCGAGGCGCCGATCCCTGGCAAGAGCGTGATCGGCCTCGAGGTCCCCAACGCCCACCGCGAGCTGGTGCGGTTCCGCGAGGCCGTCGAGTCGCCCACGTTCAAGCGCGCGAAGGCGAGGCTGCCGCTGGTGCTGGGCAAGTCGATCGACGGCGAGATGATGGTGGGCGACCTGGCGCGCATGCCGCACCTGCTGATCGTCGGCTCGACCGGCTCCGGCAAGTCGGTGGCCGTCAACGCGCTGATCGCCTCGCTGCTGTTCCGCTTCCTGCCGACCGAGCTCAGGTTCCTGATGATCGACCCGAAGATGGTAGAGCTCACGCCGTTCGACGGCGTCCCGCACCTGCTGAGGCCGGTCGTGACGAACCCGAAGGACGCGGCCGGCGTGCTGATCGGCGCCGTGTCCCACATGGAGCGGCGCTACCAGATGATGTCGAAGGTCGGGGCGAAGAACCTCGACCAGTACAACGAGAAGGCGCGCAACCTCGACCTGCCGCCGATGCCGTTCATCGTCATCGTCATCGACGAGCTCGCCGACCTGATGATCACGAGCCCCAAGGAGGTCGAGTCGTCGATCATGCGCCTGGCGCAGATGGCGCGCGCCACGGGCATGCACCTGATCCTCGCCACGCAGCGCCCGTCGGTCGACATCCTCACGAGCCTGATCAAGGTGAACGTGCCGGCGCGCATGGCGTTCGCCGTCTCCTCGAGCCACGACTCGCGCACGATCCTCGACGGCATGGGCGCGGAACGCCTGATAGGGCTCGGTGACATGCTCTTCTACCAGCCCGGCTTGGTGAAGGCGGTGCGCCTGCAGGGTCCGTTCGTCAGCGAGAACGAGATCGCCAGGCTCGCCGACTTCCTCAGGCGGCAGTACTTCGACGACGACTTCGTCGAGGCCTACGGCGCGGACTTCGACCCGCCCCCGGCCGACGACTCGACGGCCAGCGGCTTCATCGACTGGAACGACGACAAGCTGCGCGCCGCCGCCGAGCTGGTGATCAGCGAGGGCCAGGCGAGCGTCTCGCGGCTGCAGCGCCGCCTCTCGGTCGGGCACGCCCGCGCCGGCAAGCTGATGGACTCCCTCGAGGCGCTGGGCGTCGTGGGCCCGCACACGGGCAGCAAGCCGCGCGAGGTGCTCGTGGACATGGACGAGCTGCCGAACATCTTCGGTAGGTGACGCTCCCGCGCCGTGGGCCGTGAGGCCCGTGGTCCCATGCGGACCGAGCAGGGGACCGCGGACTCGGTCGCGCGGGCCCTGGCCACGCGCCGAGGGAGCCGGGACCTGCCGGCGCGGTCGCCGGCCGGCTACCCCGGCAGGAACCGCGCCCCCGTGCCGGTCCGTCCCGCCTCGTCGTCGGGGTT
>DATGNP010000197.1:0-3841 GCA_035306665.1 Trueperaceae bacterium | reverse complement strand
GGGCGGCGGCGAGGTTGTGGCGCGGGACTAGGGCCGTGCTCATGCGCCCACGATGATACCAGCGCGGCCGTGAGAGCCGGCGCGGCGGCTGACCGAGCGCCCCGTCCTGGACGGCGCTTCCGGACCGCCCGGGGCCGCGGGGCCGGCTGGTATGCTGCCGCCCGTGACGGAGGCGGTCGAGCGGGCGCTGGCGGCGGCGGAGGCGGCCCAGGGGCGCACCAACGCGTTCCTGGCCCTGCTGCCGGAGCGGGCCCGCGCCGCGGCCGCGGCGGTCCCGGAGGGCGCGCCGCTGGCCGGCATGCCGGTCGCGGTGAAGGACAACCTGTGCGTCGCCGGCGCGCCCACCACGGCCGCGTCGCGGGTCCTGGAGGGCTTCGAGCCCCCCTACACGGCGACCGTCGTCGCCCGGCTGGAGGCCGCCGGCGCCGTCGTGATCGGCAAGACGAACCTCGACGAGTTCGGGATGGGCTCGACGAACGAGAACTCCGCCTACGGGCCCGTCGTGAACCCCCTCGACCCCGGCAGGGTCGCGGGCGGCTCGTCGGGCGGGTCGGCGGCCGCGGTGGCCGCGGGCGTCGTGCCCCTGGCGCTCGGCAGCGACACGGGCGGGTCGGTGAGGCTCCCGGCGGCGTTCTGCGGGCTCGTCGGCTTCAAGCCGACCTACGGGGCGCTATCGCGCTACGGCCTCGTCTCCTACGCGAGCTCGCTCGACCAGGTCGGCTTCGTCGCCCGCGACGTCGACGTGGTGAGGCGCGCGTTCGCCGCCGCGCGCGGCCTCGACCCCCTCGACCCCACGAGCCGCGACCCCGAGCCGGCCCCGGCGCCCACCGGGCGGGTGGCCGTCGTGAGCGAGCTCGCGGGCGAGGGCATGTCCGCGGACGCCCTCGCCGGGCTGGAGCGGGCGCGCGCGGCGCTGGCGGCGGCCGGCGTCGAGGTCGTTACGGTGAGCGTGCCCGACGTGCGCTACGCGGTCGCCGCCTACTACCTGATCGCCACGGCCGAGGCCGCCAGCAACCTCTCGCGCTACGACGGGGCCACGTTCGGCCGGCGCGTCGGGGCCCCCGGCGAGGGGCAGGCGCGCGTCGGCGCCCGCACGCGCAGCGCGCTGTTCGGCGCCGAGGTCAAGCGCCGCGTGCTGATGGGCTCGTTCGCGCTCTCGGCCGGCTACCGCGACGCCTACTACGGCCGCGCCGTGAGGGCCAGGGGCCGCGTGGCGGCCGGCCTGGCGGCCGCGCTGGCGGGCGTCGACGCCCTGCTCTCGCCGACGGCGGTCAGCACGGCGTACCGCCTGGGCGAGAAGCTGGCCGACCCGGTCGCGATGTACGCCGGCGACGTCGCGACGTGCCTCGCGAACCTGGCGGGCCTGCCGGCCGTGTCCGTGCCGGCCGGCCGCGGCGACGACGGCATGCCGGTGGGCGTGCAGCTGATGGGCGCGCGCTGGTCCGACGACGGGCTGCTCGACCTGGCCGAACGGCTGGCGTCGGCGCTGGCGGCCTGAGCGCGGCCGCCCCGGGCGACCAGAGGAGCGGGACCTTGTGATATGCTTCTCCGGCTTGATCGCCCACCGCCCCGGTGGGGGTACCCGACCGCGCCGGCCAGGCCCGGTGCTGCGCCGGCAGCGTCCGGCGCTGGGGAGATGACGAGCACACCAAGCGACGAGGCGGGGGCGGCACCATCGCGGACGCGCCTGCCGCCGGGTCGTCCGAGGAGCAGATATGAAGCGCACGTACCAGCCGAACCGCCGCAAGCGCGCCAAGACGCACGGCTTCAGGGCGCGCATGGCGACGCCCGCCGGCCGCCGCGTCATCGCCCGCCGCAGGGCGAAGGGCCGCAAGCGCCTGACGGTCTCCGATCGCTGACGCGCGGCCCCAGGCTGCGGTCGCTGAAGTCCGAGCGTGACTTCCAGCGGCTCGTCAAGGGGCGGGCGTCCGGCAGCAGGCACGTGACGGTGCGCCTGCGCGAGACCCGGACGGGAGAGGTGAGGGTCGCCATCGTCGTCAGCCGCAAGATCGGCAAGGCAGTGGTGCGCAACCGCGTGCGTCGCAGGCTGCGCGAGGCCCTGCTGGCCCTGCTGCGCGAGGGCGGGCTCAAGCCCTCGTTCGACGTCATGATCGTGGCCAGGCCGTCCGCCGCCGAGGCGCCGTACGCCGACCTGAAGGCGTCCCTGAGGACCGCTCTGGCGCGCGCCGGCGCCGCGCCCGCGGGGAGCGCGGCGTGAGCCGGTTCCTCAAGGACGCGGTCCTGGCGCCGGTGCGTCTCTACCGCCGCTACCTCTCGCCGCTAAAGCCCGTCCCGAGCTGCCGGTTCCACCCCACGTGCAGCGAGTACGCGCTCGAGGCCGTCGAGACGCACGGCGTCCTCAAGGGCGTGGCGCTGGCGACGTGGCGCGTGCTGCGGTGCCACCCCTTCAACCCCGGCGGGTTCGACCCCGTGCCGCCGCGGGGCGGCGCCGGCGGCCATCACCACGGCCGGTCCCACGGGGTCATGGCGGAACGCCGCGATCGCCGCGCCCGCTCGGAGGCACATTGACCGCGAAACCGACCCGGTCGGCCCGCGTGGCCGCCATCCTGCTCGTCCTCCTGACCCCGTTCGCCTGGGCGCGCGAGGCCATCGAGTCGGGCCCGTTCGAGCCCGGCAGCTTCCGCGGCCTCGACCAGGCGCTCGCCACCTGCGCTAGCGCCCAACCCTCGTTCCTGTGCCACTACGAGGACGACGAGCTCACGCGCGTCTCGACCAAGGGCACCGACTTCGTCTTCACGCCGGCGGGCGAGGTGGCCGCCGCGTTCGTCAAGGTCACGCGCGGGCAGGAGCTCAACGAGCTCAACCTCACGGCGGGCAACAACCTGATCCCCTTCGACGCCGCGGCTCCCGGCGGCGCCCTCCTCGTCGACGGCGCCTGGGTGCCGCCCGAGGACGCTCGGGGAGAGTGGGTCCGCACCGACGACGTCAGCCTGACGGGCACGTTCACCTACCGCGCCGGCGACCTGCTCGTCGAGCGCACGGTCGTGCTGACGAGCGTCAGCGAGACGGTCGCTCACACCCTCGTCGTGAGGCGCGCGGGCGAGGCCGCCGCCGAGGACCCCGCCGCCGAGGAGCCCGCGGTCGAGGGCGCCGCAGCGACGGACCCGGGCGGCGCGGCCGCCGGCGGGGAGCTGCTGCTGCAGGTGGCGATGCCGGGCATCGCCCGCGTCGCCAGCCCGGTCGTCAAGGTCGGCTACGGCGACACGTTCGCGATGAACCCGGGCGAGCGGCCGTTCGACGGCGTCACCTACGTCGCGCTGCAGAAGAGCAACCGGAACAACGAGCAGGCGCTGATCATGTTGCCGCGCGACGCCGGGGCGGCGCTCGCCGGGGCGTTCGTGCGCCCGAACTTCGTCGCGCTGCAGGCGGCGCTGCCGGCGGGCCAGGACGAGGTCACGCTGGCCGTCGACGTCTACGCGGGGCCCAACGAGCTCGTCCGCTACACGCAGGAGGGCTACCTCGACCTGCCGGGGCTGTTCAACCCGAACATCCTCGGGCGTCTCTCGCTCGTCGTCGTGAGGCTGCTGCAGTTCATCCAGCAGTACGTCGGGAGCTGGGGCCTGTCGATAATCGTGCTGACGCTGCTCTTCAGGGCCGTGATCTGGCCGCTGATCAGCACGCAGACGAAGTCGATGTTCGGGATGCAGGCGCTGCAGCCGAAGCTGCAGGAGCTGCAGAAGAAGTACAAGGACGACCGCGAGAAGCTGACGCAGGAGACGATGAAGCTCTACCGCGAGGCGGGCGTGAACCCCGCCGGCGGGTGCCTCCCGATCCTCGTCCAGATGCCGCTGTTCCTGATCCTGTGGCGCGTGTTCGTGAA
>DATGNP010000196.1:0-7895 GCA_035306665.1 Trueperaceae bacterium | reverse complement strand
GCCACGAGCGTGTTGACCATGTCGCGCCTGGCGTCCTCGCCGCGGTCGACGGGCGCGAGGTCGAAGTAGCCGGCGGCGTCGTTCGTCGTCGTCGTCGGCTCGCCGCGCTCGCCGCGCTGGAACAGGAAGAACTCGGGCTCGGGCCCGACGATGAAGTCGTCGTAGCCGAGCTCGCGGAGCCGCTCGATCTGGCGCTTGAGGACGTAGCGGGGGTCGCCGGGGAAGGGGGAGCCGTCGGGCAGGGCGATGTCGCAGATCAGGCGAGCGACGGTGCCGCGCCCCGGGCCCTCCATCGCGGCGGGCAGGACCAGGAACGTCTCGAAGTCGGGCCTCAGGAGCATGTCCGACTCCTCGATGCGGGCGAAGCCCATGATCGAGGAGCCGTCGAACATGATCTCGCCGTCGAGGGCCTTCTCGAACTGCGAGCGCGGCACCTCGACGTTCTTGATCTGCCCGAGGATGTCGGAGAACTGGAGCCTGAGGAAGTTGACGTCCTCGTCCTTCAGCCGCGCGCGCACGTCGTCGATCGTCGTTGCCATAGCGTCCTTTCGTCCTGCCTGGCGTTACACCGGGTCCGAATCTCCCGGATAACGGCAGAAGCGTACGGCCGGAAACGCCAAGTTGTCAACGACGGCTGTGCAACGTGGACCGGCTGCGCGGCACGCGGGCGCGGGCGGGGCGCAGGACGACCCTCACGCGGCCTTAACACAGGGTCGAACGGCGCGCCCGCGACGCGGGAAGCGCGTTGACAGCGCCACAGGCCGAGACTAGGATGCACGCAACCGCCGCCAGTCGTACCACTCCATCCAAGGGAGGACGCACGTCGATGAAGAGAGCACTCTGTGTCTTGGCAGTAGCGCTGTTCGGCCTAGCGATGGCGCAGCCGCCGGTGTCGAGGGTCGGCACCCTGATGTCCTACACGGGCGCGCTGGCCGAGTTCGGGCCGGCGATCAACAACGGCGCCACGCTAGCGGCCGACCAGGTCAACGCCGCCGCCACCGCCGTCTTCGGCGGCCCGCTGATCGAGATCGTCACCGAGGACGACGGCACGAACCCCTCGCAGGGCACCGACCGCGCCCGCAAGCTCGTCAACACCGACGGCGTCGTCGCCATCGTCGGCGCCCTCTCCAGCGGCGTGACGGTGACCGTAGCCGAGTCGGTCACGATCCCCGGCCAGGTCGTGCAGATCTCGCCGGCCAGCACCTCGCCGCTCGTCGCGACGCTGCCCGACGACGAGGACTTCATCTTCCGCACGGTGTCGTCCGACGCCCTGCAGGGCGTCGTCCTGGCGCAGCTGGCCCGCGGCGAGATCCTGCCCGAGCTCGCCTACGAGCGCGCGGCCGTGATCTACGTGAACAACCCGTACGGCCAGGGCCTCGCCCAGGCCTTCGCGGCGGCGTTCGAGGCGCGCGGCGGCACGATCACGGCCAGCGTCGGCCACCCCGAGGAGCCGCAGCCGACCTACGCCGGCGTCCTCGACCAGCTCCTCGCCGGCGACCCCGAGGTCGTCATCGCCGCCTCCTACCCGGGCAACGCGACGGTCTTCATGCAGGAGGCCCGCGACCTCTACGGCTTCGGCAACTGGATGATGACCGACGGCACCAAGTCGCTCGACATCGTCCAGGCGCTCGGCGCCGACGCGGTCGAGGGCCTCTTCGGCACGGCCCCCGGCGCCGACCCGGCGTGGGAGGGCTACGTCCGCTTCTCCGATGCGTACGAGGCCGCCTTCGGTGAGCGCCCGCCGCTCCCGTACATCGACACGGCCTACGACGCCGTCGCCGTGATCGGCCTGGCGATGGCGAAGGCGTACATCGACGGCGTGGAGATCAACTCGACCACGATCCGCGAACGCCTGCGCGAGGTCGCGAACCCCGAGGGCGAGGTCGTCGGCGTCGGCGACTTCGAGGAGGCCATCCGCCTGCTCCAGATCGGCAGCCCGATCAACTACACCGGCGCGGCCGGCGAGGTCGACTTCGACGAGCTCGGCGACGTCGTCACGCCCGTCGAGGTCTGGCAGTACCAGGGCGGCGAGATCGTCACGAACCAGATCCGCACCGCGGACCAGATCCCGGCGCAGTAGCCGGCGCACGCGGGGCCGCACCGGCCCCGAAGCAGAGGAGCGGGGAGCCTCCGGGCTCCCCGCTCCTTCTCGTGGCCCGCGGCGCGGTCGTCACGCACGAAGGGCCCGGGCCGCCGCGAAGGCGGCCCGGGCCGCTCCCTCGCCGCCGGCTCAGTCGCGCGTCAGCGAGACGACCTTCTCCTCCGGCAGCACGCCGCGCGGCCGGTACAGGACGATGAACAGCATCAGGAGCGAGATCAGCAGGAAGCGCACGTACGGCCCGCGCTGCGGCAGGTCGGGGGAGATCGCGGCCAGCGTCGGGCGCAGGGCGTCGACGGCGAAGCTCGCGCCCGTCCAGATCGCCCACACGAGCAGCGCGCCGAGGACGGCGCCGCGGTTGTTGCCGCTGCCGCCCAGCATCAGCATCACCCAGATCAGGAACGTGCCGTACAGCGGGTCGAAGTGCCCGTAGTCGATCGCGACGACGTAGTGCGCGTAGAGCGAGCCGCCCATGCCCATGATCACGGCGCCGACGACGAACGCCTGCATGCGGAAGGCGGCCACGTTCTTGCCGCTCATCGCCGCGGCGTCCTCGTCCTCGCGCACGGCGCGCAGCACGCGGCCCCACGGGGAGCGGATCGCGCGCTCCAGGCCCACGAAGACCAGGAACAGCACCAGCGCGACGATCGCCACGTAGACGTAGGGGTAGTCGCGCGGGGCGAGCGGCGCGAAGAACGCGTTCACGAAGCCCGGCAGCCAGTCGCAGCCGGCACCGGAGAGGCAGGAGAGCGGCTGGGGCAGGCCGCGCAGCGGCTGCGGGCCGTTCGCCAGCCAGCGCTCGTTCTGGAACACGAGCCTGACGAGCTCGGCGATGCCGATCGTCGCGATCGCGAGGTAGTCGCCGCGCAGCCTCAGGGTGGGGCCGCCCACGAGCAGGGCGAGCGCGCCGGCGACGACGCCGGCCGCCAGCAGACCCACCCAGAACGGCGCGCCGAGCCCGAACGCCTGCTGCGTGAACGCCGCCAGCGAGCCGGTCGGCATGCGCAGCGTGAACAGCGCCGACGTGAACGCGCCGATCGCGAAGAACGCCGCGATGCCGATGTTGAACAGGCCGGTGTACCCCCATTGGACGTTGAGGCCCAGCGTGAGCACGGCGTAGACGCTGCCCATCAGCAGGAACGTCACGACGTAGGAGAGGGTCCCGGCCGGCAGCAGCACCGTGAGGCCGAGCGCCACGGCGAGCGCGGCCACGACGGCGACGGCGTGCTTCACGAGAGCCGAGCGTCCGCGCAGCACGACCACGAGGAGCAGGTAGAGCGGCACGGCCAGCAGCACGGTGCGGGGGAGGACCGTGGGGTCCATCAGCGACCGCCCCCCATCAGGCCCTGCGGCCTCACCAGGAGCGCCAGGATCATGACGACGAACGCCGCGGCCGGGCCGTAGGCCGGGTTCACGAACGCGCTCGACACCTGCCACACGATGCCCATCGTGAACGCGCCCAGGAGCGCGCCGTACACGTTGCCGATGGTCCCGAGGATCACGGCGGCGAAGAGCGGCAGGAGCAGCCACCAGCCCATCTCGGGCCGGAGCTGGACGTCGAGGCCGTAGAGCATGCCGCCGGCGCCGGCCAGGGCGCCGCCGACCATCCAGGTCCAGAACACGACGCGCTCGGTGGGGATCCCGCTGATGCGCGCCAGGTCGGGGTTGTCGGCCATCGCGCGCATCGCCTTGCCCGTCTTCGAGCGCTCCAGGAGCAGGTAGACGAGGACGATGAGCAGCACGGCGGCGCCGAGGATGAAGAGCTGGTCGGTGCGCACGCGCACGCCGGCGAACAGCTCGACGACCGGCCGGGCGCGGCCCTGGTAGTAGAACGCGAAGTCGGCGCCGAAGACCATGTAGACGATGCTGCGCACGCCGAACGCCAGGCCGAGGGCCGCCATGGCCATCATCACCGGCGCGCTGCGGCGCTGCCTGAGGCGCCGGAACGTGAGCCTGTCGAGGCCGTAGGCGATCAGGCCGACGAGCGGCATGACGACGAGCAGAGCGACGACGAACTCGTAGCCGAAGCCGAGGCCCAGGATGGGCGCGCCGCGCGGCAGCAGGGTCATGACGACCAGGCCCAGGTAGGCGCCCAGCGTCATGTAGTCGCCGTGCGCGAAGTTCGCCATCTTCAGGACACCGAAGACGAGCGTCACGCCCAGGGCGCCGAGCGCCAGGACGCCGCCCAGCAGGACGCCGCGCACGACGAGCCCGAGCATGCGCGTGCCGGACACGCCCTGGAGAGAGGCCATGACGACGATGAACAGGGCGATCAGCGCGAGGAGGCCCAGGAGGGACCAGCGGCTGCCGACGACCTGGGCGACGGTACGACGCAGGCTGCGGCCGCGGGGGAGGGGACGGGCTCCGACCACGTCAGCCTCCCAGGTACAGCCTGGCGACCTCGGGGTCGCCGAGGAGCTGCGCGCCCGGGCCCTCGACCTGGTTCCTGCCCGTCGCCAGCACGTAGCCGCGGTGGGCGAGCTCGAGCGAGCGCTTCGCGTTCTGCTCGACCATCAGCACTGCCACCCCTGTCCTGTTGATCTCCGCCACCTTCTCGAAGATGAGGTCGACGAGCAGCGGGGCGAGGCCCGCCGACGGCTCGTCGAGCATCAGCAGCTTGGGGTCGAGCATCAGCGCCCGACCCATCGCCACCATCTGGCGCTCCCCGCCCGACATCTTGCCCGCCCGCTGCGTGCGGCGCTCGGCGAGGCGGGGGAAGAGCTCGTAGACGCGCTCCTTGCGGGCCTTGAGCGGCTCGTCGAGGATGTAGGCGCCCATCTCGAGGTTCTCCTCGACCGTCAGCGTGGGGAAGACGTTGTCGACCTGCGGCACGTAGCACAGCCCGCGCCTGACGATCTGCTCGGGCGGCATGCCGGAGATGTCCTCGCCCGCGAACGTCACCCGGCCCTCCCACGGCTTGAGGAGCCCGAACACGAGCTTCATGACCGTGGACTTGCCGGCGCCGTTCGGCCCGACGATCGAGACGATCTCGCCGTCCTCCACGCGGAGGTCGACGCCGCGCAGGACCTGCATCTCGCCGTAGCCGGAGACGACGCCCTCAACCGTCAAGAGCGACACTCTGACCTCCTAGGTACGCCTCCAGCACGCGCGGGTCCTCGCGGATGACCGCCGGCGGGCCCTCGACGAGCTTGCTGCCCTGGTTCATGACGATGACCGGGTCGCACAGGCCCATGACGAGGGGCATGTCGTGCTCGATCAGCAGGAACGTGATGCCGCGCTCCTCGTTGAGCTGCACGATCTTCTCCCGCAGGCGCCCCATGAGGGTCGGGTTCACGCCGGCCGCCGGCTCGTCCAGGAGGACGATCACGGGGTCGGTCATCAGGGTGCGCGCCAGCTCGAGGAGCTTCTTCTGGCCGCCGGAGAGGGAGCCGGCCGGCTCGTTCTCGAGCTTGCCGAGCGCCACGAAGTCGAGGACCTCGCGGGCCTTCTCGCGGAGCTGGCGCTCCTGGCGCCACACCGCGCCGCGGCGGAACACGGGGTTCCAGAACCTCTCGCCGATCTGGCCGGGAGGCACGAGCATGAGGTTCTCGAGGACCGTCATGCCCTTCTGCTCGCGCGGGATCTGGAACGTGCGGCACAGCCCCTTGTGGAACAGGACGTGCGGCGGGAGGCCGGTGACGTCCTCGCCGTCGAGGAGCACGGTGCCGGCGTCCGGCCGGTGGAAGCCGGAGACCAGGCCGAACAGCGTCGTCTTGCCCGCGCCGTTGGGGCCGATCAGGCCGGTTATCGTGCCGGCCTTGACGTCGAACGTGCAGTGGTTGACGGCCCTCAGGCCCCCGAAGTCCTTGACTAGACCCCGGATGCTTAGAAGCGCGTCGTCGCCTCGCTGAACCAAGTCTCTGACCTCTCGGTACCGTGTGGGGTTACGGCGGCGATGCTATCACCTGCCGCTCATCTCATCGCCCCCTGCGGTGGCTCAGCATCTCGTCGCGCCTCACCGCCTTCACCCGCGGGCGCCCGGCCGCCTCGCCCGCGGCGACCTCGGCCGCGTCGAGGGCGAACCAGTCCTCGGCGTCGAAGGGCCGCACGCCGCGAGCGGACAGCAGGGCGTCGACAGCGACGGGCGCGAGGTCGCTCGCGTCGCCGGCGTGGCCGTGCACGCCGGCGGCTAGGTCCTCGAGGAGCGACGCGACGGTCTCCATCGCGTCGGCCTTGTTCGTGCCGATCACGCCGCTGGCGCCGCGCTTGATCCAGCCCGCGACGTAGAGGCCGGGCAGCGGCTCGCCGCCGGGGGCGTCGAGCACGCGGCCGCGGTCGTTGGGGACCACGCCGCGCCGCTCGTCGAAGGGCACGCCCGGCAGCGGCACGCCGGTGTAGCCGACCGACTTCAGGACCAGCTGGGCGGGCAGCGTCTCGTGCTCGCCCGTGGGGACGGCGCTGACGTAGCCGCCGGGCTCGCCCTCGAGGCGGGTGCGCTCGAAGCGCACGCCGGTGACGCGGCCCTCCTCGCCCAGCACCGCGGCGGGCTGGAGCTGGAACCTCAGGGCCACCGTGCGCGGCTTGCCCTGCCTGGGCTGCGCGGCGAAGGCGTTGAGGACCTCGACGTTCTTCGCCGTCGTGACGTCGGCCGCGGCCGCGGCGGCGCTCGCGGGCCCCAGCTCGAGCTCGGCGGCGTCGACCGCCACGTCGGCGTTGGCCAGCTCGCCCAGCTCGCGCAGCTCCTTGGTCGTGAACTTCGCCTCGGCCGGGCCGCGCCTGCCGACCAGCGTGATGCGCCTGACGACGCTCCGCGCCAGCGCCTCGAGGGCGTGGTCGGCGATGTCCGTCGTGCCGAGCTCGTCGACGCCCTTCGCCAGCACGCGCGTGACGTCTATCGCCACGTTGCCGTTGCCGATCACGACGACGTCGGTCGCGCGCGCGAGGAGCGGCGCGAAGCCGAGGTCGCAGGCGTCGGGATGGCCGTTGTACCAGGCGACGAAGTCGGTGGCCGAGACGCAGCCCTCCAGGTCCTCGCCCGGCACGCCGAGCCGGCGGTCGGTGGCCGCGCCCACCGCGAGGACGACGGCGTGGTAGTGGCGCCTGAGGTCGTCGAGCGTGAGGTCCCGGCCGAGGCAGACGTCGCCCAGGTAGCGGGCGCGGGGGTCGCGCAGGGTCCGCTCGTAGAGCTTCGTGACGACCTTCATCTTCTGGTGGTCGGGGGCCACGCCGAAGCGGACGAGGCCGTAGGGCGTCGGGAGGCGGTCGAACAGGTCGACGGTAGCGGTCGCGTGCGACTTCAGCACCGACTCGACGGCGTAGAAGCCGGCGGGTCCGGCGCCCACGACGGCCACGCGCGGGCCTTCGCTCTCGTGCATGGCGCACTTCTACCACTGATGCGCCGCCTCCGATGGGGTGTAAGCTCTCGTGCCATGGACGCCGCGGCCCGCTCCCAGCCGACCCCAGAGCGCGGCGACGCCGCGCCGCGCCGGCGGCCGACGCGCGTGATGAAGTTCGGCGGCACCAGCGTCGGCGACATCGAGCGCATCCGCAAGGTCGCGGCGCGCGTCGAGCAGCACGTCCGCGGCGGGGAGAAGGCCGTCGTCGTCGTCTCCGCGATGGGCCGCACGACGGACAGGCTGATCTCCCAGGCGCGGGAGGCCAGCCCGCGGCCCAGCCGCCGGGAGCTCGACGCCCTGCTCGCCACGGGCGAGCAGCAGAGCGCGGCGCTCGTGACGCTGGCGCTGCAGGCCCGAGGTGTCGCCGCGCGCTCGTTCACGGGCGCCCAGGCCGGCTTCCTCACGGACTCGAACCACGGCGCCGCTCGCATCCTGCGCGTCGACGCCGGCCCGCTCGAGGC
>DATGNP010000195.1:0-2119 GCA_035306665.1 Trueperaceae bacterium | reverse complement strand
CGTTTCCCCACTTGCGCCCGGTCGCGCTCACGGTCAGGCGTCCGGATGCCGTCGCGACCGGAAAGAACCCCGCGTTCCCGTCCGCGCAGCCCGGTACCCTCCCCTTCCCACTAGAGACGAGCCTCGCCCCGCGGGCGCGACCTACGCCCCCGCCAGGCCTCCACGCCAAGCGAGAGGGCGCGGGCCTCGCGGCGCCGCGCCCTCTCGGTCGTCCCGAGCCGTTCCGAGGGGCCTCAGGCCGAGACGCGCCCCGCATGCCTGGACAGCGCCTCGCGGACCTCGTCGGCGTGCGCCTCAGGCTCCTCGACCGTCCAGGTCTGCGCGATCATCCCTTGCGGGTCGATCAGGTACGTGATGCGCATGATCCCCTCGTACCTGACCCCGTCGCGCTCCTTCTCGCCCCACGCCTGGTAGGCGTCGATCACCTCGCGGTCGACGTCGGCCAGCAGGGGGAAGTTCAGCCCGTACTTGGCGGCGAACTCCGCGTGGCTGGCGGTGTCGTCGGCGGACACGCCGAGCACCTCGGCGTCGAGGTCGCCGAGGTCGGCCATCGCGTCGCGGAAGGCGCAAGCCTCCTTCGTGCAGCCCGGCGTGTCGTCCTTCGGATAGAAGTACAGCACCACCCACGACCCGCGCTTGTCCGAGAGCCGGTGACGGCGTCCGTCCTGGTCCGGGAGCTCGAAGTCGGGAGCGGCCGTTCCTACGTTCAGCATGCGGAGCCTCCTGAGGCCGGCGCCGTGACGCCGCGCCTCCGGCCAACATAGCCAGCTCCGCGCCGTCTCGGCGTAGCGCTCGACCGTCAGTCGTCCTCGAGCTCGCTGCGCAGCTCCTCGAGCAGCGCGTTCACGCGCGCCAGCTTCTCGGGCGGCAGCTGCACCAGCCGCCGCTTGTTCAGCAGCCGCTTCGTCGTCGACACCAGCCGCTGCGTGCGGTCGAAGGCGCCCACGGCACGGCGCGCCGCCAGGGCCTCACGGCCGGCCCTGAGCTCCGTGATGCGCCGCCTGATCTGGCTCAAGGAGAGGTCCTCGGCGATCGCGACGTTCAGCAGCCTCTCGCGGTCGTCAGGGTCCTCGACGCGGGCGATCGCCTGCGCCTTGGTGAAGGCCAGGCGGCCCTCCCGCACGGCCGCCAACAGGCTCTCGGGGAAGTCGAGGATCGGCAGCCGGTTGCTGACGAACGAGGAGACGCTGAAGCGACCCAGCCGCTCGAACAGAGCGTGCACCGCCGCTCGCTCCCGCTCCGACACCTTGCGCGCCGTGATGCGGCCGCGCTCCTCGTTGTAGAGCGCCTGCAGGAGCGCCACGGCCTCACGTCTGTCGGAGCCCAGGTATAGCTCGAGCAGCCCGAGCACGGCCTCGGTCTCCTCGACGGCGTTGAGGTCCTCGCGTTGGAGGTTCTCGATGATCGCGATCTCGAGCGCCTCGCGCTCGTCGACGTCGAGGACGATCGCCGGTACCTCGTCCAGCCCGGCCAACGCCGCCGCGCGCGTGCGCCGCTCGCCCGCTACCAGCTCGAAGCCGCCGCCGACGCGCCGTACCAGGACCGGCTCCAAGACGCCCCGCTCGCGGATGCTGGCCGCGAGCTCACCGAGACCGGCCTCCGCGACGTGCTTCCGCGGCTGTCGGCTGTTGAAGCGGATCGCCCTCACGGGGATCGTCGTGATGCCCTCGTGCGCCGTCTCCGTCTCGGTCTCGGCGATCCCGCCGAGGATCGCCTCGAACACCGCGGAACGGTCGATGTTCCCCCGACGCTTCGCCATCAGCCTGCCTCCACGGCCCTGAGCAGCTCGTCGGCCACGGTCCTGATCTCCTGGTCCGCCTCGCTGCCGGGGGCGTACACCGGCACGGGCACGCCCGCGACCTGGGCGTCCGAGTAGTAGGCGGGCCGGCTCGCCAACGGCGTCGAGACCGGCGCTATGCTCACCAGCTGCTTCCTGATCGCGTCGAGGCTCTCCCGGTCGTGCCGCGTCCGCTTGTCGTGCTGCGTCAGGACGAAGAAGTCGACGTCGAGCCGCGGCGCGGCCTTGCGGTACTCCCTTACCATCTTGATCACGGTCGCCAGGCCGTCCAAGCCCTTGCGGTTCGTCGGCACCGGGACGACCACGCTGTCTGCCGCCACC
>DATGNP010000194.1:0-8581 GCA_035306665.1 Trueperaceae bacterium | reverse complement strand
CCTACGCCTGGTCGCTGCTGGAGTTCTGCCGGCAGGGGATGCTGCCCTACCTGTTCGCCCTCGACCCTGGCAGCCAGATGGTCCAGTTCGTCACCGAGGACGTCACGGAGAGGCTCAAGCACTACGCCGCCGGGCAGCACGGGCCGCACGTCCTGCTCCCTGCCGGCGAGTCCGCCGCCGATTGGGACGGGGAGGCCGCCCGCGCGACGGTCCCCGGCCTCGAGGGCGACGGGCGCGTGAAGGTCACGACCCTCGACGAGCTCGCCGACCACGTCGCCGCCATGCTCCTGGACGGCCACTGGGCCAGGAACCAGCAGCAGGGCACGCTGCAGGCGTTCGTCCGCCGCTTCCGCGGGGCCTTGAAGCACGTCAGGCACCTCGTGCGCGGCGACCTGCCGCCCCAGGAGTTCGAGGCGGCGCGCCTCGACCCGCTCGGCAGCAGCGACATGGTGCACGTGATCGACATCCACGACCTGCACAGCGTCGCGCAGGCCTTCGTCGTGGGCGTCGTGCTGCGGGACGTCTTCGAGCGCCGCGAGGCCTCGGGCCGCAGCGCCGGCACGGTCTACATCGTGCTCGACGAGCTGAACAAGTACGCTCCGGCCGAGGGCGAGAGCCCGATCAAGGAGACCCTGCTCGACATCGCCGAGCGCGGCCGCAGCCTCGGCGTGATCCTGATCGGGGCGCAGCAGACCGCCAGCGAGGTCGAGAGGCGCGTGGTCGGCAACGCCGCGGTGCGCGTCGTCGGGCGCCTCGACATGGCCGAGGCCGCGCGGCCGGAGTACCGGTTCCTGCCCAGCACGCTGCAGGAGCGGGCCGGCATCCTGAGCCCCGGCTCGATGATCGTCCACCAGCCCGACCTGCCGGTCCCGCTGCTGGTGACGTTCCCCTTCCCCGCCTGGGCGACGCGGCACTCCGAGGTCGCGCGCGACGCCGCGGCCGGCACGGCCGCCTTCGACGACCTGATCGCGCTGGAGTAGCGCACCGCGCTAGCCCGGCGTGGCGTCCCTGACGCCGACGAGCGCGGCGGGGTCGTCGCCGATGAGGCCGTCGACGCCCAGCGCGAGCAGGCCGGCGGCGACGGCGCCGTCGTTCACCGTCCAGGCGTGCACGGCCAGGCCCATGGCGCGCCACCGCGCCAGGCTCGCGGCCGTCACCAGCGCGTGGTGCGGGTGCACGGCCTCGACGGGCACGCACGGCAGCAGCTCGAGGTGCACGTCGTCGGCCGCGAGCAGGGCCAGCGGGACCTCGACGTTCAGCCGCGACAGCCTGATCAGCGCGTGGGGGTCGAAGCTCGACACCCAGGCCCTGCCGCGCGACCGCCCGCCCCAGCCGGCCAGGGCCTGGGCGAGCGCCGCCTCGCGTCCGTCGGGCCGCGGCAGCGACGGCTTGAGCTCCACGTTCAGGCACGCCTCGGGCCAGTCGTCGAAGAACCGCAGGGTCTCGGCGAACGTCGGCGCCGCCGGCGCCAGGGCGCGGAACTCCGGCAGCGACAGCTCGGCGATCGCGCGGCCGCCGACGTCGGCGTCGTGGTGCACGACGAGCCGGCCGTCGCGCGTGAGCTGCAGGTCGAGCTCGATCCCGTCGGCCCCGGCGCGGAGCGCCGCCTCGAACGACGCCAGGGTGTTCTCGGGCGCGATCACCGGCGCCCCCCTGTGCCCCAGCACCCAGGTCCTGCCACCACCGGCGTTCACCACGTCGACCTCCCCCGGCTCCGAGCTTCCCATCCTAGACCCGCGGCGAGCCCTCGGGCCTGCCGCCCCTGGGCGGCTTGACAGCCGCCCGGCCCGACCCTATCCTGTGCCATACCCTTAGTATCTAAGGGTAACGGAGGGAGGCGGGCCCATGCCCCCACGGCCGCTCAAGCAGACGCAGATCCTGGAGGCGCTGAAGAGCGCCTACGAGCGCACCGGGACCACCCCCGACCTCTCGTCGCTGGCCCGCAGCTTCGGCATCACCTACCCCACCCTGCGCGAGCACCTCAAGGCCCTCGAGGCCAAGGGCAAGCTCGTCCTCGAGAGCCGCGGCCCCGGCCGCGCCCCGCGCCTGAGGCTGCTCGGCCTCTCGGTGGGCGTCCCGCTCTTCGGCGAGATCGCCGCCGGCCTGCCCGTCGGCACCTACCCGGAGCCCGAGGGCCACCTGGTCCTCCGGGGCCGCCCCGACCACTTCGCCCTGCGCGTCAGGGGCGACTCCATGGCCGACCGCATCGAGGACGGCGACGTCGTGCTGCTCCAGCGGGTCGAGCCGCAGCGCTCCGGCGAGGTCTGCGCCGTCAGGGTCGGCGAGGACGAGTCCACGCTCAAGTACCTGGAGTGGAGCCCGCCGCGCTCCGGTGACAGGCCCGCGCGGTACCGCCTGCGGCCCCACAACCCCAGCTACCCCACGCTCACGGTCCCGGCCGCCGAGCTGCACATCGACGGCGTCATGCGCGGCCTGATCCGTGGCGACGTCGTCCAGGACCTGCTGTTCGAAGGGAGTGGTTGACGGCCCGCGAGCAGCCGGTCCGCCCAAAACGGAAGGACACATCCACCGCCGCCAAGCAAGAGAATGTGTCCTTTCGCCGCCCATAGTCGACCGCGGTCGCGGTCGTGACTCAGGTCTCTCTCATGCTAACACCAGCACACAGGGTCGACCGGCCTGCCCCCGCCCTCGGCACACCGCCGCGGCCGGGCCGGCCCCCGAGTGGGCGCCCGCCGGTGCGCCACGTGAGGGGGAGGGGCGCATGATCGCCGCGCTCTGCTTCGACCCGCTGCCGCTGTTCCTGGCGGTCAGGGCCGACCCCGGGCTGGCCAGGACGCCCCTGGTGAGCGTCGAGGAGCAGCGCGTCACCCACGCGAACGCCGCCGCCAAGCGCCACGGCATCACCCCCGGCATGCGGCTCGACGGCGCGCGCATGCGCGTCGAGGGCCTCCGGGTCGTCGCCTACGCCGAGCCCGACCTCCAGCACGCCTGGGAGGAGCTGCTGCGCGAGCTGAGCGGCCGCACGCCCTGGGTCGAGGCCGTCGCGCGCGGCCGGGCCCTGGCGCGGCTCGAGCCGGACGAGGCCGAGGCCCTCGCCGCCGTCTACGGCGTGCGCGTCGGCCTCGCCCCCGACTGCCAGACCGCCGAGCTCGTCGCCCTCAGCGTGCGCCCGGGCACGGCGCGTCGGGTCGACGACGTCCACGGCTTCCTCGCCCGCCTCCCGCTGCGCTTCCTGCGCGGCGTCGGGCTGTCGGAGGCGAACCTCACCCGCCTGACGTGGCTGGGGCTCGGCACCGTGGGCCACCTCGCCCAGTGGACGCCCTCCCAGGTCACCTCGTACCTCGGCGACGAGGGCGAGGTCCTCCTCCCCTACGTCCACGGGCCGCGCCGCACCACCCTGCGGCCGTTCGAGCAGGTCCCCACCGTCAGCCGCTCGCTGGCGTTCACCGAGCCGGTGCTCGAGCCCGGCCAGCTCCTCCCCGCCATCGACCGCCTCGCCGCGGAGCTGGCCGCGGAGCTGGGCGACCGCGCCGCCAGGCGGCTCACGCTCACGGCCGGCCTCCCGGGCGGCACGCGCCGCGCCAGCCGCCTGAGCAAGCGCCCCCTGACGCAGGCGCGCCACATCCGCCAGCAGGCGCTCTTCGCGCTCCGCGACAGCCGCGCGCAGGGCCAGCCGATCGAGCGGCTCACCCTCGAGCTCACCGCCCCCGAGCCGCTGGGGGTGCAGGAGGGCCTGTGGCCGCGGCGCGAGCGCCGCCAGCGGGCGCTCGAGGCCACGCTGGAGCGCTTCCCCACCGCGCCGCGGCGGCTCGAGTGGCAGGAGCCGCACGCCCAGGCCACCGACAGGGCCGGGCGCTGGGAGGGCTACGCCGACGAGGGCGGCGCCTACGCCGCCGCCTCCGTGGCCGAGCGCGCGACGCCGGCGCCCGACCAGCGCCGGACGCGCCGGCGCGCCGCGGCCGCGAGGCCCACGGCGCCGACGGCGGTGGAGGCCGCCTCCGTCCCGCTGTTCGAGGGCGCGCCGGCGGCGCCGCCGCGCCCGGTGGCCGACGTCGCCATGCCCGACCGGCCCGCTACGGCGCCGGGTCCCGGCACCGTAGCGGCGGCCATGTACCTCGACGCCCTCTTCACCGGCGCCGCGGAACCCCTCGAGCCCGACGACGCCCTGGGCGTCACCGCTCCCCTCGCCGTCCCCGGCCACGTCGCCCAGGCGCAGCGCCCGCTCTTCGCCCGGCGGCCGGGGCAGCGCTACACCGAGGAGTACGGGCGCGAGGACGACGACTACGGGCTCGAGGCCGCCTGAGCCGACCGGGTCACGCCCCGCAGGGGCGGCACCAGGGCAAGGCCCCGTCCCGCCAGGCGCGGCCCGCACCGCCCCGCGGCGCTCACTCCCCGCCCACCCCGTGGGCAGTATCATCCCTGCGGCTCACACGACTCCACGACCCCGGAGGTCGGACATGCGGCTCCTCGGATCGCGACGGCGCGCGGCGGGCGCGGCCCTCCTCGCAGCGACACTGGCCCTGGCACCGACCGCGGCCGCCGGGGCCGGCCGGCTCGGGCCCGGCGACGCCCAGTTACGCACCGGCGAGTACTACGACCGCGTGACCTTCGAGGCCGCGGCCGGCGACCAGGTCGTCATCGAGCTGACGTCGACCGAGTTCGACCCCTACCTCATCGTCGTCGACGCCAACGAGCGGCCGCTGCTCGAGGAGGACGACAGCCCCGGCGCCGGGCTGGGCGTGAACGCCACCGTGACCCTGCCGGCCGCGGGCCGCTACACGGTGATCGTCACCAGCGCCTTCCCCAACGAGACCGGCGCCTACCGCCTCACGATCGCCGCGGTCGGGGCGGGCGCCCCGGCCGGGCAGGCGCCGCAGCCGACGCCGCAGCCGGCCCCGCCCGTGACGCAGACGCCGGCGCAGCCGGGCCAGCCCACCGCGCCGCCGCCGACCCGGCCGGGCACGGTCACGGGCACCGTCGTCGACACGCAGGGACGCCCGATCGCGGGCGCCAGGGTGTGGATACAGCCAGCGATCACCACGGGCCTCGTCGAGGTCAGGACCGACGCGAACGGCCGCTACCTGGCCGAGGGGCTCATCGACGTGCCGTACACCGCCAAGGCGTGGGCGTACGTCACCTACGGCGGGAGGCAGGTCTGCGTGCGCCTGGGGATGGACTCGCCGGTCGACTACACCGCCTTCGTCCCCGCGCAGGGTGCCGTCAAGAACTTCCGCTGGCACCTAACGGGTCCGATCGAGGACCTCAGGGACCTCAACGAGTACTTCGGCGGGATGCTCCGCGTGATGAACACGGGCTACTACGCCGGCGACCGCATCGAGCTCTCGTTCACGCCCACGGGGCCGCGCATCGACGGCTCGAGCGTCGCGCCGTTCACCCGCACGCTGAACGACCCGTCCCGCGACTACGACGTCCGCGACCTACCCGCGGGCCCCTACCGCGTCACGGCCACGCTCGTGGCCTCCGACGGCTCGCGTCGGCCGCTGCGGCTGAGCCGCGACTCGCTGGCCCCGCCCGCCGAGGCCATCGACATCGACTGGAGCGGCGACGGCACGTGCTCGAACACGAACGGCCTCGACTGGCAGTACGCCTGGCTCGAGACCCCCTGAGGGCGCGGCCCGCGCCCCCGACGACGGCCAGGGCGCCGTCAGCCCGGCCGCGGCGAGGCCGTCCCGGGCCCAAGGAACGCCGTCCCGGACGCGTACCTAGACGTCTACGAGCGCCGCGACGGCGAGCACCAGCCACTGCGCGGTGAGCGTCCACTCCGGGTAGCCGAACGCCTCCAGGAGCAGCGCCGGCAGCGCGACGACGATCGCGGCCACGGCCTGCGGCTCCATGCGGGTCGGCGCCGCGCCGCTCCACGACGAGTACTTCTCGAGCACCAGCGCGGCAGCAACGGCCAGGGCGCAGTAGCCGGCGACGGCGCCCGCGGCGAGCGGCCCGATGCCAGGGACGGCTCCGACGACGGCGCCAGCGACCGTCGCCCCCGCCCCCAGCGCGACCAGCGCGGGCGCGAGCCGGCCCCACGTGCGGGCGGAGGGCGGGACCGGGACGAGCCGCGACGGGGCGGGAGGGCCGAGCAGCGCCGCGACCGTCTGCGCCACCAGGAAGCCCGCGAACAGCGCGGTGACCGGCCCGCCCAGGGACGCGCCCGGCCCGCCGGGGGCTCCAGTCGCGGCTCCCGTCGCGGCGACCGGTCCGGTCGCGGCGACGGCGCGCGCGGCCAGCAGGCCGGCCGCGCCGGCCGCCGTCGCCCTCGCCGCCAAGCCGAGCCACGTCACGACGGGGCGCCGGTAGAGGCTCGACGCCGCCCGCCACGCCAGCGCGACCCACGTCGGCGCGGTCGGGGGCGGCCGCCGCAGCGACCGCGCCGGCCGCAGGCTCCCCGGCCTGTCGTGGAGCGCGGCCAGGAGCCGCTGGCGCTCGACGCCCTCGGCCCCGCCGCCGAGGTCTAGGCCCGAGAGCCGCGACAGGACCTGCAGCGAGCGCATGCCCCCGAGCTGCGCGAGCACGAAGCTCTGGGGCGCGAAGCGCGGCGGCCAACGCTCGGCCAGCGAGCGCCTCGCGGCGAGGCCGGCGCACGCCACGAGGACGAGGGGCGCGGCGGCGGTCCAGGGGGAGGCGTCGACGAGGCTCCGCGTGACGGCGGGCGCCCACGGCGGCGCGCCCCCGGCGAGGAGGGCGAGCGCCGGCGCGGCCGCCGACGCGGCGGCGACGAGCGCCAAGACCGCCCCCACGCGACCCGCGGTCAGCCGCCTCCCCAGCACCGGCATCGGACCGGCGTAGAGCAGCCAGCGCGCGTCCAGGCGCGCCACGGCCAGCGCCGCCACGCCCAGCGCGGCCCAGGGGGCCGCGACGTGCAGGTACGAGACGGCCAGCAGCGACCAGGCGGCGCCGACGGCCGCCCCGCCGAGCGCGGCGCCCAAGCGGCCGAGGCCGCGGCGGTACGCGAGGACGGCGTGGGGTGGGACCGGGGCGAGCGCCAGGCGGATCAGGTCGCGCCTGTCGAGGTGCACCGGCGGCACCCGGCGCCGCGGCAGCGCCGCGGCCAGCCAGACCGACAGCCCCGCGCTCGCTGCGGCGGCGACGCTCGGCGGCAGCGGCTCGGCCGCGGGCACGACCGCGAGCTGCACGCCGGAGACCACGAACACGACGAGCCAGAAGACGAGGTAGGCGACGGTCCACCAGCCGACGGCCCTGCCGACCCAGCGCGCGTAGGCGCGACCGGCCCGCAGCAGCGTGAGCCGGCGCAGCCTACCGACGGCGACGACGCCGGCCCCGGCGTGGGCGTTCACGGGCCCCCGGCCGCGCGCCCTGGGGCCGCGCGCTCGCCCTCCGCCGGCTGGGGCTCGAGCCGACCGTCGCGCACCGCCACCACACGTGCGCCGAGCAGCCCGGCCAGCTCGCGCTGATGACCCGTGAGGAGCACAGCACCGCCGCGTCGGGTCGTGTCGCGCAGCAGGTCAGCGAGCAGCTCCTGGGACTCGAGGTCGAGCGCGTTGAACGGCTCGTCGAGCAGCGTCAGGGGGCGCCACAGCCCCAGGGCCAGCGACAGGGCCAGCTTCTGTCGCATGCCGCGGGAGTGCGTGCCGGGGTACTCGTCCGCCCGGCCGCCCAACCCGAACGTCCTCAGCAGGTCGAGCGTCCGCGCCTCGGCCTCGGGGTCGCGGTAGAGGGCGGCGTTGAGGTAGGCGTGCTCGGCCAGGGTCAGGTCCTCGTAGAGGGCGGGCTCGTCCGGCGCGTACGCGAACGCGGCCCGGCCCGTCAGCGAGGCCGGCGGCCGGCCGGCGACCTCGACCTCGCCGCTCGCCGGTACGAGGCCGACGAGCGCCCTGAGGAACGTGCTCTTCCCCGCCCCGTTCGGCCCCGTGAGCAGCACGAGGTCGCCGGCGTGCAGCTCCAGGTCGGCGTCGGCGATCACGCTCACCCCGCCCAGGCGCACGCTCACGCCGGCGGCGCGCAGGATCGGAGCGGCGTCGCGCGCTTCCGGGTCGAACGCGGCGAGAGCGGTCACAGCGGCAGCCTTGCACGCCGGGCCCGCCGCCGGCCAGCGCCGGAGCCCGCTCCGGCGCGCGTGGCGAGGCACCGTCAGGGGGCGAGGGTCGCGCGCCGCGGCCCCGAGCGCCCCGCGCTCCGGGGAGACATCCCTGGCGGACTGTAAGAGTGGGGTAAGGCCGGGGAGCCTAACGTGCGGCCGCAGCATGACAGGGAGCCCGCCAGAGCCCGACGCCAGGGACGCCGCCGGACCGCCGACGACCGCCGCGAGCCCGTCGCCGGCGGCGGGGGCCGGCGCGGCGCCGGCGACGGCCGCGCACACGCTGGTGGTGGCGCGCTTCGCCGCCGGGCGCAGGCACGCTCTGGCCGTGTTCCTGTGGGCGCTCATGGGCGTGGCCGCGTCCTGCCTGCTGGCCCGCGTCGTCCTGGGCGGCGGGCCAGCCGGAGGCGCGCCGTTCGCGTTCCTGGGCCTGATCGTCGCGCTGCTCGCGGCCGGTCTGCTGCTGAACCGGCGCCGCGACGACGCGGTCGCGGTGTGGCTCGTCACGGGCGCGTACCTCGTCGCGGTGCACGCCTCGCAGCTGCTGCCGGGCGGCGCCCCCGTCTC
>DATGNP010000193.1:0-7791 GCA_035306665.1 Trueperaceae bacterium | reverse complement strand
GAGAACGAGATGTGGTCCGCCTCGGAGTCCCTCGACTTCGAGCGCGCCGCCGCGATCCGCGACCGCATCCGCGAGATCGAGGCGCGGCTCCAAGGCAAGGACGTGAAGGTCGCGACGATCCCCGGGAAGGCGGCCAGGAGCGCCGCCGTCGCCGCGCCGAGCGCCAGGAAGGCGTCGGCGTGAGCGGCGTGCCCGTGTTACTCTGTTCCCCACTGTGACCTTCAAGGTGGGTGACCACGTCGTCTATCCGTCCCAGGGCGCTGGGGTCGTGCAGGAGCGCACCACACGCGTCGTGCTGGGCGAGACCCACGAGTACCTCAAGGTCGTCTTCGTCAGGGGCGACATGGAGGTCCTGGTGCCCCTGAAGAAGGGCGAGGAGGTCGGCCTGCGCCATACGGTCGAGGCCGACGAGATCGGCAGGCTCATGGACGCGATCCGCGAGGCCGACCTCACCCTCCCGAACCAGTGGCCGCCGCGCTTCCGCGCCGAGCAGGAGATCCTCTCGACCGGCAGCGCGTACGACCTCGCGCGCCTGATCGGCGTGCTGGCCAAGCGCGACGTCGAGAAGGGGCTCGCCGCCACCGAGCGCGAGGTCCTCGAGAACGCCAAGACCATGCTCGCCAGCGAGCTCGCCGTGGTCCAGGACGTGCCTCTGGAAGAGGCCGAGAAGCAGCTCGACGAGGTCATCGCCTACCACGGCACGTGACCCCGGCCGGGCCGCCGGCTGACCCGGGGGGTCCTCCCCTCACCAACCGCTCCGTCGTCAGAGACCTGCTGACTCGTCACGGCCTCGCCGCCGACAGGTCGTTCGGTCAGAACTTCCTCGTCGAGCCCGCCGTCCTCGAGGCCGTCGTCTCCGCCGCCTGCGTGAGCGCCGACGACACCGTCCTCGAGGTGGGGCCGGGCCTCGGCACGCTGACGCGCGCGCTGTCGCGGCGCGCGGGCCGGGTCGTGGCCGTCGAGCTCGACGCGCGCCTCCTGCCGGTGCTGGCCGAGACGCTCGTCGGCTGCGACAACGTCCAGGTCGTCCACGCCGACGCGCTGCGCTTCGACCTGGGTAGCCTCCCCGACGGCGCCGTCATGGCCTCGAACCTGCCCTACAACGTCGCCACGCCCGTGATCGCGCGCGTGCTCGAGTCGACGCGCTTCGCCCGCCTCGGCTGCCTGGTGCAGCTCGAGGTCGCCGAGCGCATCGTCGCCGCCCCCGGCGACCCGGCCTACGGCGCGCTGTCGCTGCTCGTGGCCCACTTCGCGCGCGCTCGCATCGTGCGCGCGGTGCCGCCGGGAGCTTTCGTGCCGCCGCCGAAGGTCACGAGCGCCGTCGTGGCCATGGAGGTCGACCGCGCCGCCCGGCCGCGGCCCGACCTGTTCGCGCTCGTCCACTCAGGCTTCGCCCACCGCCGGAAGACCCTCAAGCGCAACCTCGTGATGGCCGGCTACGAGGCGGAGGCGGTCGACGCGGCGCTCGCCGGGCTCGGCCTCGACCCGCGGGTACGGGCCGAGCGCCTGGGCCTCGCCGAGTTCGGCGCGCTCCTCGAGGTTCTCGGCCCCGCGCCCCGCCGGCCCGGGACGCGCGCGCACCCGGATTAGAATGGCTCGGCAACCTAACGCGCTCGGCCCGCCGACCGGAGCACCGGTCCGCTGCCCGCGCATGCCGCATGGCCACGGCCATCGGAGCGGAGCCTAGATGCCCAAGTTCCTCGTGGTCGGCGACGCCACCGTCGACCAGATGTACTTCGTAAGCGAGTTCCCCGAGCCGGGCGCGGAGGTGAGCGCCCACCGCGCCGTGCTGGACGCCGGCGGCTCGGGGGGCACCGTGGCGACGGTCCTGGCACGCCTCGGCAACGACACGCGCCTCGCCGCCCGCGTGGGGACGGGCCCGTTCGCCGAGCTGGCGCTCAGGCACGCCGCCCGCGCCGGCGTCGACCTCAGCCTCGTGCAGCGCGACGAGGTCCACCAGACCTCCAGCGTCACGCTGATCGTCACCCCCGACGCCCAGCGCACGATGATCAGCGCCGCGGGCGCCAGCCGGTACCTCGACTCGGCCGCCCTACGCGCCGAGGACGTCGCCGACCGCGACGCGCTGGTGCTGAGCGCCTACTCCCTCATAGGCGGGCGTCAGAAAGAGTACGCCCTGCGCTGCCTGGAGCTGGCGCGCGAGCACCGCCTCACCGTGTTCGTCGACCTCGGCACGGGGGCGATCCACGCTCTCGGCCGGCGGCTCCTCGACCACGTAGTGGGCGCCGACTTCCTGCTCATGAACGAGTACGAGCTCTACGCGATCACCGGCGAGCACACGATCACGGCCGCGGTCGCGAGCCTGCACGAGGCCGGCGTCGAGAACCTCGTCGTCAAGGTCGGGGAGAACGGCTCGATCCTGTTCACCTCCGAGCTGTCGGAGCTCGTCGAGGCGCACGACGTCGACGGCGTCGTCGACAGCACCGGCGCCGGGGACTACTACACGGCTGCCTTCGCGCACGCGGTGATGAGCGGCTACGACCTCCTGTCCGCGGCGCGCATGGCGAACGTCGCCGGCGCGCTCAACACGACACGCGTGGGCGCGCAGGCGGTGGAGCTCGACGCCGGGCGGCTCGAGGAGGCCGGCGCCGCGCTGGCCACCGCGCCGGCGTGAGAACGCGTCGGGGCGTCTCCGCCCTCCTCGCCGCCTCGACCCTGGTACTGGTCACCGCCTGCTGCCCGCCCGCCGTGACGGGCGCGGGAGGGGAGGCCTTCACCGGCGCGGCGCGGGACGCCGGGACGCAGGACCGCGGCGCTGCCACGGTCGCCGCCAGCGCGGAGCCTCCCTCCGCGGGCGTACCGGCCCAGGCGACGGACGCGTCCCGCTCGGCAGTCGTCGCTCCGCTCCAGCCGGTGAGCGCCCCGGCGTCGTTCGAGGCGCGCTTCGAGGCCGCCTGGCGGCTCGTCGCCGAGCGCTACTGGGACCTGTCCGCCCTCGGCGTCGACTGGGACGAGGTCGGTGACCGCTACCGCCGGCGCCTCGCCGACGTGGGGAGCGACGACGACCTCTACGACCTGCTCGAGGCCATGTACGAGGAGATCGGCGACCAGCACTCGGTGTTCGTCCGGCCCGAGCGCGTCGCCGAGGTGAAGCGCACCTACGGCGACCTGCCCTGCCTGGCGGTCTTCGGCCTCGAGGCGTGGGCGCCGTCGGGGCCCGGCTCCCTGACCCCGGCGCGGACCGCGCCCGTCGGGCACGCGTGGGGTGCCGGCGCGGCCGCGTGGGCGCAGGCGCCGGACGACGTCGCCACCGACAGGGCCGGCCCTGTGGCCTACGGCGTGACCGCCGCGGGCGAGCGCGTCGTCGGGTACCTGCGCGTCCCGGACCTCGCCTCGGACGGCGTGGCCGAGGGCGTCAGGCAGGCGACCCGGAGCCTGGTCCGCGCCGGCGCGGAGGCCATCGTGCTCGACCTGCGCGGTAACCCCGGCGGTCGGCTGGTGACGATGATGCAGGTCGCCGGCGTGTTCACGCGCGGGTTCCTGTGGCGCGCGGTCCTGAGCTGGTCGCTGCCCGTGCCCTACCCCGCGATCGGCGACCCGGTCACCGACCTGCCGCTCTACGTCCTCGTGGACGGGGACGTGCACAGCGCCGCCGAGGGCCTCGCCGGAGCGCTCCAGGAGAACGGCCGCGCGACGGTCGTCGGCGAGAGGACGGCGGGCAACGTCGAGGCCGTGCTGCCCTTCTGCCTCCGCGACGGCTCCCAGGCCTGGATCGCCACCGGCGTCCTCGCGCCGCTGCTGGGCGCCACCTGGGAGGGGCGCGGCGTCGAGCCCGACGTCGCGGTGCCCGGCGCGGACGCGCTGGCGGCGGTCCTGACGCGGCTGGAGGAGGGGCAGTGACTCACACGGTCGAGCGGGTCAGCCCGCACGTGTGGCGCGTTCCCGTCCCGGTCGCGACGCTGCCGCCCTACGACCACACCAACGCCTACGTCGTCGCCGACGCGGGCGTGGGCCTGATCGTCGACCCCGGCTCGCCGCTGCCCGAGGGCGCCGAGCGGATCGCCGGCGCGCTGGCGGAGGCCGGCGCGCGGCTCGTGAAGGGCATCGTCGTCACGCACGGCCACCCCGACCACTGGGAGGGGCTGCCCGCCGCCCTCGAGCGCTTCGACGCGCCCGCCGTGTACGTCCACGCCGCGGAGGCCGAGCGCGTCGCCGTCGCGGCCCACAAGGTGCTCGTCACCGCCGACGTCGTCCTCACCGTGGGCGGCCTCGCCGTCGAGCTGATCCACACGCCCGGACACAGCCCCGGCCACCTCTCGGTGGTGGTGAGGCCGCAGGACGGGACCGTGGAGGCCGCCCTCGCCGGCGACCTCGTGGCCGCCGGCGGCTCGGTGTGGGTCGGCAAGCCCGAGGGCGACGTCGGTGACTACCTCGCCAGCCTCGACCGCCTCGTCGCGATCGCCCCGCGCGCGCTCGGCGCGGGGCACGGGCCGCTCGTCGACGACCCCGTCGTACGCCTGCGGGAACAGCGCGCGCACAGGCTCGAGCGCGAGGCCCAGGTGCTGGCCGCGCTCGACGCCGGCCCGCTCGACGCCGCCGGGATCACCCGTCTCATCTACACCCACGCCGAGGGCCGGCTGCACGAACTGGCCCGGCTGTCGGTCCTCGCCCACCTCGAGAAGCTCGAAGGCGACGGCCGCGTCAGGCGCCTCGGCACGGGCGACGACGCGCCGTTCGCGCTGGCCTAGGCGGGCCGAGACGGGCGCCGCCGGCCGCCGACGACGACCCAGTCCGCCGACGGGCCGAGCTCAGGCCGACGCGAGCAGCTCCGACCTCAGCGCGCTCGGGTCGGCGGGGAGCGGCACGGCCCGTTTCTCGGCCCGCTCGAAGCGCGCCAGTCCCGGGTGGGGCGGCGGCACGACGCCGGTCGCGCGCGCGACCGTGTCGGGGAACTTCGCCGGGTGCGCCGTCGCCAGGACGACCGCCGGCCCTCCCCTGCCTCCCAGGCGCTCGCGGTGAGCGGCCTCCAGCCCCACGGCGGTGTGCGGGCAGGCGAGGTAGCCGAGGTCCGCGTGGGTCTCGCGCATCCGTTCCAGGGTGGCGGCGTCGCTGACGGCCTGGCCGGTCACGAGGTCGCGCAGGCCGTAGCCGCGCGCGGCGTAGAGCCGCTCGAAGTTGGACGGACCGCCGACGTCCATCGCGTTCGAGAGCGTCCTCACGCTGCCGGCGAACGCGTGCGGCTCGGCCGCGCCCGCGAGGAAGCGCACGAAGTAGTCGTTCGCGTTGTGCGCCGCGACGAAGCGCGCGGTCAGCGGGCCGAGCTGGGCGGCGAGCAGCCCGGCGGTGAGGTTCCCGAGGTTCCCGCTCGGCACTACGAACCACGGGTCCCGCTCCACGCCGGCGCGGCGGAGCGCGACCGCCGCCCACAGGTAGTAGACGACCTGCGGCAGCAGCCGCCCCACGTTTATCGAGTTGGCGGTGGAGAGGCGCAGGTCCGCCAGGCGCTCGTCGACGAGCGCGCCCTTCACGAGGCGCTGGCAGTCGTCGAACGTGCCCTCGACCGCGTAGGCGGTCACGCCGGGCCTGACCGCGGTGAGCTGCGCCTCCTGGACGTCCGAGACCTGGCCGCGCGGGAACAGCACGGCGACGCGGACGGCGCCGAGCCCGGCGAAGGCGTCGGCGACGGCGCCCCCGGTGTCGCCCGACGTCGCGACGAGCACCGTGGCGCTCTCGCCGCGGCGCGCCAGCGCGCGGTCCATCAGCCGCGCCATCGCCCTGGCGCCGACGTCCTTGAAGGCGGCGGTGGGGCCGTGGAACAGCTCGAGGACGTGGAGGCCCGGCGCCAGCGAGACGACGGGCAGCGGGAAGTCGAGGGCCTCGCGGAACACGGCCTCGACCTCGCCGGCCTCCAGGCCCAGCAGGGGCGGCAGGACCGCCGCGGCCACCTCGGCCGGGTGGGTGGCCTCGCGCCACGTCCCGTCGGAGGCGGGCAGCTCGGTGGGCAGGTAGAGGCCGCCGTCGGGCGCGAGGCCGGCGAGCAGGGCCTCCTCGAACGAGACCTCGGGGGCCAGGCCGCGCGTCGACCTGAACCCGACGCCGGAGGCGACGCCGGTGGCGCTCACGCCGCGAGCGCCTCCCCGCCCTCGGGCAGCTCGGCGCCTCCGCCCGCGGCCAGCGCGGCGGCGTGGTCGCGCGGCGCCGCCACGGGCGCGTGGCCGCGGCCGCCCGCCGCGGCGGCGATGACGTCCGACACGACGGCGGTGGCGGTGGCGCCGCCTCCGGCGCCCGGGCCGCGCACGACGACGGTGCCCAGCGGGTCGCCCCGGAAGACGAGCGCGTTCGACGGGCCCGACACGACCAACGGGTGGTCCCCCGGCAGCGACACCGGCCTCACGGCCGCGCGCCAACCCGCTGCGGTGGCGTACACGCTGGCGACGAGCCGCACCGCGCGCCCGCGCGCCGCGTGGGCCGCGACGACGTCGCGCTCCAGCCCCGCGATCCCGCTGGTGGCGCCCCGCACCGCGTCGAACGCCAGCCCGGGGTCGAACGCCAGCCGCGCCAGCAGCGCGACCTTGTGGGCGGCGTCGACGCCCTCGACGTCGAGGGTCGGGTCGGCCTCAGCGAAGCCCGCCTCCTGAGCGCCGCGCAGGGCCGACTCGTAGGTGGCGCCCGACTCCATCGCGCTGAGGACCACGTTGCAGGTGCCGTTGAGCACGGCGTGGAGGGACACCGGAGCGCAGCCCCTGAGCGCGCCGCTTAGGGCGCCGACGACCGGCGCGCCGCCCATGACGGCGGCCTCGGCCCAGACCCTGCCGGCGCGCAGGTGGGGCGCGAACTCTTCCCAGCGCTCCGCCAGGGCGGCCTTGTTAGCGGTCACGACGGCGGCGCCGCGGGAGAGGGCGGACAGCGCCAGGTCGGCGGGCTGGCCGGTGCCGCCGGCGACCTCGACGACGAGGTCGGCGTCCGCGACCACGGCGGGGTCGTCGGTGACGAGCTCGCGCCACCCGTCGAAGGCGCGCGGGCGCGCCGCGTCGCGGACGAGCACGGCCCGCACGTCCACCTCGCCCCGGGAGCCGAGCAGCCTGACGACCTCGCTCCCGACCGTCCCCCCGCCGATCACCACGACACGCGACTTGCGCGTCCCCGTCGACATGCGCGCGACTCTAACACGACCTCCCCCGGCCGCCTGGAGCGGGGCGCGACCGCCCGCCGGGCACGGTGGCCGCGCTCCCCGCAGCGTGCGCGGCGGCGCGAGGGCGCGTCCCTCTGGTATGCTCCGCCCTTGGCGCTTCACGCGCCGGGACGGCCCTGCGGCCGCGGGAGTGAGCAGTGCTAGGCATCGGCATCGTAGGGCTGCCCAACGTGGGCAAGTCCACCCTCTTCAACGCGATCACCAAGGCGGGCGTAGAGGCCGCCAACTACCCCTTCGCCACGATCGACAGGAACGTCGGCGTCGTGGCCGTGCCGGACGAGCGCCTCGAGGCGCTGAGGCGCCTGTACTCGAAGCCGGAGAGGCAGGCGCCGGTGGTGCCGACGAGCGTCGAGTTCGTCGACATCGCCGGGCTAGTGAAGGGCGCCCACAAGGGCGAGGGGCTGGGCAACCAGTTCCTGGCGCACGTCCGCGAGGTCGCGGCCATCGCGCACGTCGTGCGCTGCTTCGAGGACCCGAACGTCGTCCACGTCGCGGGCCGCGTCGACCCGGCCGCGGACATCGAGACGATCGAGACCGAGCTGATGCTCGCGGACCTCGCGACGCTGGAGCGGCGTCACGAGCGGCTGCGCCGCAGCGCCAAGGGCGATCCCGAGGACGCGGCGCTGCTCAAGGTCGTCGAG
>DATGNP010000192.1:0-5876 GCA_035306665.1 Trueperaceae bacterium | reverse complement strand
TCGACACGGGCCCGATCAGGCTCCAGCGCCGCACGCCCGTCCGCGCGGACGAGGACGCCGTGGGGCTCTCGCAGCGCCTCTCGCACCTGGGCGCCGAGGCCATCACCGAGGCCCTCGACCTGCTCGCGGAGGGCACGCTGCCGAGCACGCCGCAGGACGACTCGCGCGCCACCCTCGCGCCGCTCCTCACCAGCGCGGACGGCCACGTCAGGTGGGACGACCCCGCGCCGGCGGTGCTCGCCAGGCACCGCGGCGTGGCGGCCTGGCCCGGCACCTCGTTCGCGCACGGCGAGGGGCGCGTGAAGGTCTCGGGCATGAGCGTCGCCGCGCCCGACGACGAGGCGCTGGCGCGGCTGGCCGGCGACGACCGGGACGCTTGGCTGGCGGCCAGCCCGGGCACCGTGCTCGCCACCGACGACGGCGCGCTCGTCGTGCGCGCCGGCCAGGGCGCCGTGCGCCTGGCAGCCGTCAGGCCGCCGGGCGGCAGGGAGATGAGCGCCCGCGACTGGGCGAACGGGCGCGGCGTGAGGGCGGGGACGCGCCTTGGCTAGGGTCGCGATCGTCGGCCGCCCCAACGTCGGCAAGTCGGCCCTGTTCAACCGGCTCGTGGGCTCGCAGGAGGCCATCGTCGCCGACCAGCCGGGCGTGACGCGCGACGTCAAGGAGGGGATCGTCGTCGCCGACGACGACCGCACGTTCACGCTCCTCGACACCGGCGGCCTGTGGTCCGGCGACCGCTGGGAGAGGCCGATCCAGCAGCGGGTCGAGGCCGCCGTCAGGGACGTCGACCTGATCCTGTTCGCCGTCGACGGGCGCGAGGGCCTCACGGCCGGCGACCAGCAGGTCGCCCAGTGGCTGAGGCAGCTCGGCAAGCCCGTGCTCCTCGTCGCGACGAAGGTCGACGACCCGCGTCACGAGGAGCGCGCCGAGTACTTCGAGCTCTACGGCCTGGGGTTCGGGGAGCCGCTGCCCACGGCCGCCGAGCACGCTCGCGGGACCTACGAGCTGATCGACCGCGTCCTCGAGCTGCTGCCCGAGCCCGCCGACGCGCCCGAGGAGGAGCCCGTGCGCGTGGCCGTGATCGGTCGGCCCAACGTCGGGAAGTCGAGCCTCGTCAACGCCCTCGTGGGCGACGAGCGCGTGATCGTCGCCGACGTGCCCGGCACGACGCGCGACGCCGTCGACGTGAGCTTCACCTTCGCCGGCAGGCCGTTCGTGCTCGTCGACACGGCCGGGATGCGCCGCAAGGACGCCGACGACCTCGAGTACTACGCGCGGATCCGCTCCGAGGCGGCGCTGCGCCGCTCCGACGTCGTCGTGCTCGTCGTGGACTTTTTCGAGCTCGGGGACCACGAGCTCAGGCTCGCGAACCTCGCGCTCGACTGGGGCAAGCCCGTCGTCGTGGCCGTGAACAAGTGGGACCTCGTCACCGACGAGCAGCTCGAGCCCTTCCGGCGGACGCTCGACGAGGCGCTCGCGCCGATCGCGTTCGCGCCGCGCGTCTACACCTCGGCGGTGACCGACTTCGGCCTCCACGAGCTGCTCGCCACCGCGATCAGGCTCTACGACACCGCCCGCAAGCGGGTGCCGACCGGCGAGCTGAACGCCTGGCTCGAGGCCTGGACGCTGCGGCAGCCGCCGCCGAACTTCAAGGGGCGGCCGCTGAAGCTCCTCTACGCCTCGCAGGTCGACGTCGCGCCGCCGACGTTCGTGTTCGCGGTGAACCACGCCGAGTTCCTCACCCGGCCGTACGAGCACTACCTGCGCAACCGCATCCGCGAGGACCTGGGGTTCGCCGAGGTGCCCTTCCGCATGGTGTTCAAGGAGCGCTCCGGGCGCGGCAAGCGCGTCAGGACCTGAGCGCCGGGACCCCTCCCGCGGCCATCGGAAGGGCGAGCGCCGCGCGCCCTCGCCGGGTCGCCGGCAGCCCCCGCCGCGCCCGGCCCCTCAGCGGCCGTCCCGCCTCACCGCCAGCGTCACCCTGAGGTTGTCGCGGCGCGTCGCGCCGTCGACGCTGACCAGCACGAAGCTGCCGAGGCCGATCGCCTCGACCTCCTGCCCCGGCTCGACGCTGGCGGCCTTCCCCGCCGGCTCGCCGCCCACCAGCACGTTGCCGGCCCCCACGCCCCGCGCGAAGTAGGAGCGCGACACCCCGAAGGCGCGTGCCCCGAGCACGTCGACCCGCAGTGAGGGCACGACCGCGCGCACCTCGCGCCCGGCGACGGCCGCCTCAGCGCTCGTCGACGACCTCCACGCCGGCGGCCCTGAGCCTGTCGGCGTAGGCGTCGGCGCCCTCGCCGGTGGCGCGCAGCACGAGGCGGCGCTTGTGGCCGGGCTGGATGCCGGTGGTGACCGCGGCGACGATGTTCGACGGCGGCCCGGCCTGCGCCACGCGCGCGAGGACGCCGGGCTCGTCGGGCAGGTCGACGGTGATGCGCCTGCCGCCCTCGCGCAGGGCGAGGAAGGACACCAGGGCGCGCATCAGGTCGGTGATCGTGAGGATGCCGACGAGGTCGCTGCCGTCGAGCACCGGCAGGCCCGAGACGCGGTGCTCCTCCATCAGCAGGGCCGCCTGCTCGATCGTGTCGTCGCTGCGCACGGTGATGACCGGCGTGCGCATGACGTCCTTGACCTTCAGCTTCGAGAGCAGGTAGTTCAGCTCGTAGATCGACAGCGTCGTGGCGCGCGAGGGCGTCGCCTCCTTGAGGTCGCGGTCGGTGACGATCCCGACGAGCACGCCGTCGCGCGTCACGGGCAGGCGCCGGTAGCCGCCCTCCCGCAGGAACTGCATGGCCTCCATGACGGGCGTGTCCGGCGAGACGGTCCTCGGGTCGGGCGTCATCCACTCGCTTACGAGCATCTTCCCCTCCTGGTCGAGAAGGATGCTACCACCGCGCGGCGTCGTGGCCGGGGGACCTTCCTCCCTGGGCCGGCACGCCCCGGCGCTGGCGCCCATGACATGATTCCCTCGTGGCCACGATATCCGTCCTGGGCTCCACGGGCTCGATCGGCACGCAGACGCTCGACGTCGCGCGCCACCTCGGCCTGGGCGTGAGGGGGCTCGCCGCGTGGCGCGACGCCGACAGGCTGCTGGCCCAGGCGGCGGAGTTCCGGCCCGAGCTGGTGAGCTGCGCTCCCGAGGTCGCGGACCTAGTGCGACCGCACCTGCCGCCCGGCACGCGCCTGGCCACGGGGGTGAAGGGCGCGACGGCCGTCGCGACGCTGCCCGTCGACACGGTGGTCGCGGCGATCCCCGGCATGGCGGGGCTGGCGCCCACGGCCGCCGCCCTGGCCGAAGGACGGCACGTCGCGCTCGCTAACAAGGAGGCGATGGTCGTCGCCGGCCCACTGATGCGCGAGCTCGCCGCGGCCGCCGGCGCGCGCATCACGCCCGTCGACTCCGAGCACTCCGCGCTCTTCCAGTGCCTCGTCGGCGAGCCGCGGGACGCCGTCGCGGGCCTCGTGCTCACGGCCTCCGGCGGCCCGTTCCGGGAGGGGCCGGCCGACCTGTCGCAGGTGACGCCGCAGCAGGCGCTGCGGCACCCGAACTGGTCGATGGGGCCCAAGGTGACGGTCGACTCGGCCACGCTGTTCAACAAGGGCCTCGAGGTGCTCGAGGCGCACTTCCTGTTCGACGTGCCCCTCGCGCGCATCGAGGTCGTGGTGCACCCGCAGTCCCTCGTGCACGGCCTGGTGAGGTTCCGCGACGGCAGCGTCAAGGCCCAGGTCGGGCCCCACGACATGCGGCTGCCGATCATGTACGCGCTCGCGCCCGAGCGGCCGCCCTCCCTGCTCGAGCCCCTGCCGCTCGTGGGCACGTGGCGCTTCGAGCCGCCCGACGAGCGGCGCTTCCCGAGCCTGCGGCTCGCCTACGCGGCCGGCGAGCGGGGCGGCCTGGCCCCGACGTACCTCAACGCCGCCGACGAGGTCGCCGTGGCAGCGTTCCTCGCCGGCGAGATCGCGTTCACGGCGATACCCGAGGTCATCGCCGGCACGCTCGACGCCGCCCCCGACGGCGCCGCTACCTGGGACGCCCTGCCCGCCGCCGACGCCGACGCCAGGGACGTCGCGCGGCGCCTCGTCGCGCGCGCAGCGCGGGGACCGGCGACCCGGTCGTGAGCGACGCCGCCGAGCCGGCCCGCCCCCCGCGCGTGGGCCGCGGCGGCATCCTGCTGCCGTTCCGGCTCCTGGGCATCCCGGTGAGGCTCGACCTCAGCTTCCTCCTCGTCCTGCCGCTGTTCGCCTACATGATCGGCTCGCAGCTCCCGGAGTTCACGGCGCAGCTCAGGCAGCTCGCGCTGCTGCGCGACCCCGAGCTGGCGCGGCGCCTGGTCCCGGCCGGCGACGGCTCGGTCGCCTGGCTCGTCGGCCTCGTCGCCGCGCTCGGACTGTTCGCCAGCGTCGTCGTGCACGAGCTGGGTCACGCCGTCGTCGCCCGCCTCTACGGCGTGCCGACGCTGGAGATCCGCCTGTGGTTCCTGGGCGGCGTCGCGCAGTTCAAGGACATCCCGCGGCGGCGCGGCGCCGAGGCACTCGTGGCGCTAGCCGGCCCGGCGACGAGCCTGGCCCTGGCCGCGGCGCTGGGGCTCCTGCTGCCCGTCGCGCCCCTGGGCGCGACGGCCACGACCGTGCTCGCCTACCTCGCGGCCACGAACGTCGGGCTCGCCCTGTTCAACCTGCTGCCCGCGATCCCGCTCGACGGGGGTCGGGTCCTCAGGAGCGTGCTGGCACTGGCGATGCCGCGGCTGCGCGCCACGAACGTCGCCGTGGCCGTCAGCGGGGGCATCGCCGTGCTCCTGGGCGTCTACGGTGTCGTCTCGGGCCAGCTCTTCCTCGTCGTGATGGCGTTCTTCGTCTACGAGGCCGGCCGCTCGGAGGCTCGCGCCGCCCTGATGGAGGACGCGCTCGCCGGGCTCACCGCCGAGGACCTCATGACGCCGCGTCCCCAGGCCGTGGAGCCCGACATGGCCCTGGGCCAGTTCGTGAGGCTGCGCCACTTCGGGCGCCACGCCGGCTACCCGGTGGTCGACGCCGCCGGACGGCTCCTCGGCTACGCCTTCCTGGCCGAGGCCCTGGCGGCGCTCGACGAGCCGGGGGCGCCCGGCCGTCGGGCGGACGCCGCCACCGCGACCGTCGCCGACGTGATGCGGCCCGCGGACGTCGTGCGTCCGGGGACCACCGGCGTAGAGGTCCTCGCCGCGCTGGCGAACAGCGAGCTAGGCCGCCTGTGCGTCGTCGACCCCGCCGGCCGCCTCGTCGGCATCGTCGGCAAGACCGACGTGATCGCGGCCCTGCGCCGTGCTTGACGGGGGTCCCGGCGCGCGTCTGCCATACTTACCGGGGCGCTGGCCGCCCCGAGAGGTCCGATGCTCACAGCCGTAACGTTCGTACTGATACTGACCAGCGCCGTCGTCGTCCACGAGCTGGCCCACTACCTGAACGCCCGCTCCGTGGGCGTGCCGGTCAGGGCGTTCAGCGTCGGGATCGGGCCGGTGATCCTCAGGCGGCGGTGGCGCGGCACCGAGTAGCGCCTCTCCCTGCTGCCGATCAACGGCTACGTCGACCTGCCCGGCATGGCGCCGAAGGTCGCCGAGGACGGCCGGCTCGAGCACCCGGACGAGGGCATGGCCAAGAAGGGCCTGGGCGCGAAGCTCTGGGTCCTCGTCGGCGGCGTGATCGCGAACTACCTGCTCGGCGCCGTCCTGCTGGCGTGGGCGATAAGCCTCGAGCCCTCGTACCAGGAGATCGTGACGGGCGCGCCCGTCGCGGCCCACGGCTCGGTGGTCGGCGCGGTGACCCCCGGCTCCCCGGCCGAGGCGCTGGGGCTGAGGCCCGGCGACGCGATCGTGGCGATCAACGGGACCGAGCGGCCCGGG
>DATGNP010000191.1:0-9682 GCA_035306665.1 Trueperaceae bacterium | reverse complement strand
TCGCCCCAGGTGCGCGAGGCGATCGCCGCGCTGCCGCTCGAGGAGGTCGACGAGCTCTCGCAGATCGGCCTCGACGACTGGTGGGGCGACCCCGACTACACGCCGGAGGAGCGCCGCACGGTGCGCCCGACGCTGGAGGTCAACGGCATCGGGGGCGGCTACCAAGGCGCGGGCGTGAAGACCGTGCTGCCCAACCGGGCGTTCGCGAAGATCACCTGCCGCCTCGTCGTGGGTCAGGAGCCCGAGGCCGTCTTCGCGGCGCTGCAGCGCCACGTCGAGCGCCACACGCCGCCCGGCGTCCGGGCGAGCCTCACGCTGCTGCCGGGCAGCGGCCGGCCGTACCAGATGCCGCTCGACCACCCGGCGTTGGCCGTGGCCTCCGAGGCGATGGCGGCCGTGTTCGGGCGCGAGCCGTTCCCCGTCTGGACGGGCGGCACGGTCCCCGTGGCGGAGCAGTTCCAGTCGGAGATGGGCATCTGGTGCCTCTACTTCGCCTTCGGGGAGCCCGACACCAACGTGCACGCGCCCAACGAGTTCTACCGGGTCAAGACCCTGATGCAGGGCACCGAGTCCACGGTGCGGCTGCTGGCCGGCCTGGCCCGGCGACCGGAGGCGCTCCAGCCCGCGGCCTGAGCGGTCCCGGCCGCCGCTACACCGCCTCCCCGCGGCCCGACGTACCGCGGCCGCGCTCGCTCGCACGCGGCCGTGGCGCGGGTCACCACCGGCGACGAACAATGTGACACGACCACACTATGGACGGCTACAAGTTCGGTCCGCGGACTTGTAGCCGCCGACGATTGAGACGTCTCGCCCGCCGCCGTAAGGTCTAACCATCGACAACCGGCTCGAACCTGGCTCGGGGCGCCCTGCCCCGCGCTCGGGCCATACGGGAGGCGCATGCGAGTACCCAGAGGCTCGATCGTCCCGCTCCCGACGCCGTTCACGGGCGACGACGCGCGCGTCGACTGGGACGCGCTCGGGCGGCTGATCGAGTTCCAGATCGAGAACGGCAGCCACGGCCTGTCGTGCACGGGCACGACCGGGGAGCCCAGCTCGCTCTCACGCGACGAGCGCAAGGCCGTCGTCGAGTTCGTCAAGGAGCGCGTCGCCGGACGCGTCCCGTTCGTGCCCGGCACGGGGTCGAACAACCTGGACGAGACCCTCGAGCTCACGCGCCACGCCGTCGAGCTCGGCGTCGACGGCGTGCTCGTCATCGCCCCGTACTACGTCAGGCCGAACCAGCACAGCCTCTACGACTACTTCGCGCGGGTCGCCTCCGAGGTCGCGTCCCTCGACCCCGAGGTGCCGGTGATCCTCTACAACATCCCCGGCCGCGCGGCCGTCGACATCGCGCCCGCGACCATGGGCAGGCTCCGCCGCGAGCACCCGAACGTCGTGGGCGTGAAGCACGCGACGAAGAACCTCGACGACGTCTCCTACACGTTCCTCGCAGCGGGCCGCGACTTCGCCGTCTACTGCGGCGCCGAGACGATGACGTACCCGATGCTCACGCTCGGCGGCGCCGGCCACATCAGCGCCACCGGGGTCGTGGCGCCGCGCGCCGTCGCCCGCATCTACGAGCTCGCGGCCGCGGGCCGCTGGGACGAGGCGCGCGACCTGCACTTCGAGATGCTCGAGCTCAACGACGTCCTCTTCATCGAGGTCAACCCCGTGCCGCTCAAGACGGCCCTGTCGCTGATGGGCCTGTGCGAGGCCCGCTGGCGCCTGCCTCTCGGGCCGATGCTGCCCGAGAACCGGGCCAAGCTCGTCGCGACGCTCGAGCGGTACGGGCTCGTGGGAGAGGGGGCGCCGGCGTGACGCGGGAGGCGCGGCGGTGAGCGACCCGCTGACGGGCCGCGCGCTCCTGGACGGGCGCGAGGTCGCGCTCGTCAGGCACGAGGACGGGGCGCTGACGACCGCCACCGGCGAGCCGGTGCGGCCGGAGGGCCTCAGGTGGCTCCCGCCCGTCGATCCGTGCACGATCATCGCGATCGCGCTCAACTACCGCGACCACGCCGCCGAGCTCGACCTCGCCGAGCCGCAGCAGCCGGCACTGTTCCCCAAGTTCGCCAACGCGACGATCGGCCACCTGGAGCCCATCGTGCGGCCGCGCGGCATCAGGTACATGCACTACGAGACCGAGCTGGCCGTCGTGATCGGCCGGCCCGCCAGGCGCGTCAGGAGCGAGGACGCGCTGGGCCACGTCGCCGGCTACACGATCGCTAACGACCTCGTCGTGCGCGACTTCGTCATCGACCACTTCAGGCCGCCGATCAAGCCCAAGAACTTCGACACCTTCCTGCCCATGGGCCCCTTCCTGGTGCCGGCGAGCCGCGTGCCCGACCCCCAGGACCTGAAGATCCGTACCTACGTCGACGGCGAGCTGAGGCAGGAGGGCAACACGCGCGACATGGTGCACAGCGTCGCCGACCTCATCGCCTACGTCAGCGAGTTCATGACCCTGCGCCCCGGCGACGTGCTCCTCACCGGCACGCCCAAGGGCATCAGCCACGTCCACGCCGGCGACAGGCTGCGGTGCGAGGTCGGCGACTTCCCGCCCCTCGAGAACCCGGTCGTGGCCGAGGAGGACCTGGGCGCGGCGGCGGCCTCCGCGGAGGCGGCCGCGTGAGCGCCGGCGTCACCGCGACGGTCGAGGAGAGGCGCGCCGCCGCGAAGGCGGCCGTCGCCAGGCTGGTCGGGTCGACCGGCGGCGACCAGGTCGGGAACCTTGTCGCCGGCGGGTGGCGGCCGGCGCGCTCGGGCGCGACGTTCGCCACGCTGAGCCCCGCTGACGGCGAGGAGCTCGCGCGGGTGGCGTCGTCGGACGCCGGCGACGTCGCCGACGCGGCGGCGGCCGCCGCCGAGGCGTTCCCGGCCTGGGCGGGCCTCGACCCCGTCGAGCGCAAGCGTCTCCTACTGCGCCTCTCCGAGCTGATCGAGGCGCACGCCGAGGAGATCGCCCTCCTCGAGGTCGTCGACACCGGCCAGGCGCTGCGCTTCATGCGCCAGGCGGCCGCGCGCGGCGCCGAGAACTTCCGGTTCTACGCCGAGCGCGCGCCTTCGGCCCGCGACGGCCGGAGCCTCCCCACCCCAGAGCTGCTGAACTACACGACGCGCAAGCCGATCGGCCCCGTGGGCGTGATCACGCCGTGGAACACGCCGTTCATGCTCGCGACCTGGAAGATCGCCCCGGCGCTCGCCGCGGGGTGCACCGTCGTCCACAAGCCGGCCGAGTGGGCGCCGCTCTCCGCGGCCAGGCTGGCGCAGCTCGCTCTCGAGGCCGGTCTGCCGCCGGGCGTGCTGAACGTCGTGAACGGGCTGGGCGAGACGGCCGGGAAGGCCGTCACCGAGCACCCGGCGATCAAGGCGATCGCGTTCGTGGGCGAGAGCGTCACCGGCGCGCGGATCATGGCCCAGGGCGCCCCCACCCTCAAGCGCGTGCACTTCGAGCTGGGCGGCAAGAACCCCGCGGTCGTCTTCGACGACGCCGACCTGGAGCGTGCCCTCGACGGCGTGAGCTTCATGATCTACAGCCTCAACGGCGAGCGCTGCACGTCGGGCAGCCGCGTGCTCGTGCAGCGCGGCGTCTACGAGGAGTTCACGGCCGCCCTCGCCGCGCGCGCCGACGGCATCAGGGTCGGCGACCCGTTCGACCCCGCCACCGAGGTCGGGCCCCTGATCCACCCCGAGCACCTGGCGAAGGTGACCTCGTACTTCGAGGTCGCCAGGCGGGAGGGCGTAGAGGTCGCCGCGGGCGGGAGGCCCCACGAGTCGTTGGGCGGCCTCTACGTCAGGCCGACGCTGTTCACGGGCGCCGCGCCGCACATGCGCGTGGCGCGCGAGGAGATCTTCGGGCCCGTCCTCACCGCGATCCCGTTCGCGGACGAGGCCGAGGCCGTGCGGATCGCCAACGACGTCGACTACGGGCTCGCGGCCTACGTCTGGACCCGCGACGTCGCCCGCGCCCACCGCTTCGCGCAGGCGCTCGACGTCGGCATGGTGTGGGTGAACTCGCACAACGTGCGCCACCTGCCCACGCCCTTCGGCGGCATGAAGGCCAGCGGCATCGGCCGCGACGGCGGGGACTACAGCTTCGACTTCTACATGGAGACGCAGAACATCGCCGTGGCACTGGGGGAGCACCGCGTGCCGCGGCTCGGCAGCTAGGGAGGAGGCGGCGCGACATGGCGGTACGCACCGGCAACGAGTTCCTCGAGGGGCTGAGGCGGCGGCCCCCGACCATCTACCTGAACGGGGAGCGGGTCAAGGACCCCACCACCCATCCCGCCACGGCCGGGATCGCACGCTCGATCGCCGAGCTCTACGACCTGCAGCATCGCCGCGACCTCGTCGACGTCATGACCTACCGGTTGGAAGACGGCGACGGCCGCGCCGGCATGAGCTTCATCGAGACGAGGACCAAGGAGGACCTCAAGCGCCGCTCGCGCATGCACAAGGTCTGGGCCGACCACAGCCTGGGGTTCATCGGCCGCAGCCCCGACTACCTGAACGTGAACCTCATGGCCGCCGCGCGCGCGGCCGACTACTTCGCGCAGAACGACCCGCGCTTCGGCGAGAACATCAGGAACTACTACCGCTACGTGCGGGACAACGACCTCTGCCTCACGCACGCCCTGACGAACCCGCAGGTGAACAGGAGCGTGCGCGCCGACCAGCTCCCCGACCCCTACATCGCGCTGGGGCTGGTGCAGGAGACCGAGGAGGGCATCGTCGTGCGCGGCGCCCGCATGCTCGCGACGCTGCCCATCGCCGACGAGATCCTGATCTTCCCCTCCACGGTCCTCAAGGAGCAGGAGGAGATGACGAGGTACGCGCTGGCGTTCGCGGTCCCGACGAACACGCCGGGCCTGTCGTTCGTCGGCCGCGAGCCCCTCGACCTGGGCAGGAGCCACCGCGACCACCCGCTGGGCTCGCGGTTCGACGAGATGGACGCGCTCGTGGTCTTCGACGACGTCCTCGTGCCGTGGGACCGCGTCTTCCTCATGAACGACGTCAAGCTCGCGAACCGGGCCTACGTCGAGACCGGCGCCGTCCTGCACATGGCCCACCAGGTCGTGAACGTGAAGATCGCCAAGGCCGAGGCGTTCCTGGGCGTGGCCAAGAAGGTCGTCGACGCGATCGGCTCCGACCAGTTCCAGCACGTGCAGCAGAAGATGGCCGAGCTGATCATCGTGCTCGAGGTCCTGAAGGCGCTGCGCACGCAGGCGGAGGAGACCGCGACCGTCGACCGCTGGGGCACGATGACCCCCGGGAAGGACGCGCTGAACGTCGCGCGCAACTACTTCCCGCAGGTCTACCCGCGCATGGTCGAGGTGCTGCAGCTCCTCGCGGCCAGCGGCCTGATCATGATCCCCACCGAGGCCGACCAGGGCGGCCCGATGGCCGACGCGATCGACAGGTTCCTGCAGGCCTCGAACGCCACGGCGCAGGAGCGCATCCAGCTCTTCCGGCTGGCGTGGGACATGACGATCTCGTCGTTCGGGGGGCGGCAGAACCTCTACGAGAAGTTCTTCTTCGGCGACCCGGTGAGGACGCAGGGGGCCCTCTACCAGGGCTACGACGTCGGGCCGGTGGTCGAGCGCGTCGACGCGTTCCTGCGGCGCGCCGCCGAGCCGCGCGAGGAGCTGATGGCCGCGGGGGCGGCCGACTGACCGTGCCGCTGACCCCGCCCAACCCGCGGCCCCCGTTCGACGTCGTGCGCGTCGCGCACGTCGAGCTGGGCGCCGCCGACCTGGAGCGCTCGCGGGAGTTCTACGAGGGCGCCCTCGGCATGGTCGTCACGGCCGCGGACGACGACACGCTGTGGCTGCGCGGCCTCGAGGACGCCTGCCACCACAGCCTGGTGATCAGGCGCGGCAGGCCCGGCGTCTGCCTGCGCCTCGCGTTCCGCGTGCGCACCGAGGAGGACCTGGACGCCGCGGCGCGCTACTTCGCCGCCAAGGGGCTGCCGGTGGAGGAGGTCAGGCCGCGCGGGCAGGGGCGCACGCTGCACGTGCGCGACCCGTTCGGCGTGCCGCTCGCGTTCTACCAGCGCCAGGACACGGTCGCGAGGCAGCTGCAGAGCTACGACAGGTACCGCGGCGCGGCCGTGCAGCGCCTCGACCACGTCAACGCCTTCGCCGCCGAGCTCCAGGCGACCCACGACTGGCTCAGCGGCGAGCTCGGCTTCCGCGTCAGCGAGTACACCGAGACCGAGGAGGACGAGCCGCGGCTGTGGGCCGTGTGGCTGCACCGCAAGGGCAACGTCCACGACATCGCGCTGACGAACGGCGTCGGCCCGCGCCTCCACCACGTGGGGCTGTGGGTCAGGGGCGAGATGGACGTGATCCACGCCTGCGACCACCTCGCGGCCGCCGGCATGGCGGGCGCGATCGAGCGCGGGCCGGGCCGCCACGGCATCTCGAACGCCTTCTTCCTCTACCTGCGCGACCCGGACGGCCACCGCGTCGAGCTCTTCACCGGCGACTACCGCACGCTCGACCCCGAGTTCGAGCCCATCAGGTGGGCGCTCGACGACCCGCGCAGGCAGACGCTGTGGGGGCACCCCGCCCCCAAGAGCTGGTTCGAGGAGGGCAGCCCCTTCGACGGGGTCGAGCCCAAGGAGCCGGTACTACCGGTAAGGCCGGTGGTGGCGAGGTGACTCGCGCCGCCGTGTGCGTGACCAAGGGAGGAATGAGGATGAGAAGAACGCTGCCCGTCCTGTTGGCCCTCGCGCTGCTCCTCACCCCGGCGGCCCTGGCGCAGACGCTGCGCATCGGCGCCGCCGCCGCCGCCACCGGCGCCGCCTCGGCACTGGGAGAGCCGGAGGCGAACACGTTCCGCATGCTCCAGGACCAGATCAACGCGGCCGGCGGCATCGGCGGCGTGCCCGTCGAGATCGTCTTCCTCGACACCGCCTCCGACACGGCCCAGGCCGTCACGAACGTCAGCCGCCTGATCCAGGAGGAGGACGTCCACGTCGTGATCTGCTGCACGATCTCGGCGAACAGCCTGGCGATCATCGACACGGTCCAGGAGGCCGGGGTGCCGAACATCAGCCTGGCCGCCGCCGCGAACATCATCGAGCCGGTCGAGGAGCGCTACTGGGTCTTCAAGACGCCGCAGACCGACAGGCTCATGATCGGGGGCATCGTCCAGGACATGCAGCGCAGCGGCCTGAGGACGCTCGCCTACCTGGCGATCGACGACGCCTACGGCGAGGGCGGCCTCACCGAGCTCAACGCGGCGATCGCGGGCACCGACATCGAGGTCGTGGCGATCGAGCGCTACGGCCGGTCCGACACGAACGTCACCGCCCAGGTGCTGTCGGCCACGCGCAGCCGGCCCGACGCCGTCCTGATCTGGGGCGTCGTGCGCGACACCGCCCTCGTCGTCGAGGAGCTCGCGAACCGCGGCTACGACGGCCAGGTCTACGTCAGCCACGGCGTGGGGAACCCGAGCTTCCTCGAGCTCGCCGGCGACGCCGCCGAGGGCGTGCGCCTGCCGATCGGCCCGATGATCGTCGTCGACGAGCTGCCCGAGGACAGCGAGATCCGCCCCGTGGCCGCCGCCTACGTGGCGGAGTACGAGGCCCTGTTCGGCGAGGGCACGGCCAGCACGTTCGGCGGCCACGCGTGGGACGCCGTCAAGGCCGTCGAGCTGGCGCTGCTGCACGCGCTGGAGCAGGGCGAGCTGGACTGGGACGACACGGCCTCCGTGCGGCAGGCCCTGCGCGACGCCCTCGAGGACATGGGGCCGTTCGTCGGCGTCGGCGGCGTCTTCGACTTCACCGCAGAGGACCACCTCGGCCTCGACGAGCGCGCGCTCGTGATCGTCGAGATCCGGGGCGGCGACTGGACGCTCGCCGACTGACCCAGGGCACGGGGCCGTGAGGCCCGCAGGCGCCGCGGGGCGGGCGCGAGACAGCGCTCGCCCCCGGTGCCGGCCGCGGAGGCTGCTTGTTCGACATCCCCCTGATCCTCCTCTTCGAGGGCCTCACCAACGGGGCCATCTACGCCCTGATGGCCCTCGGCCTCGTCGTCCTCTACGCCGTCACCGGGGTCATCAACGTCGCGATCGGCGAGTTCGTGATGATCTCGGCCCTCACCGTCGCCAGCCTCCGCGCCGGCGCCGTGCCGGGGACCGTCTACCTGCTCGTCGCCGGCCTCGCGCTGTGGGCGGTCTACGACGCCCTGGGCGCGCTGCGCCGGCGCCGCTTCGGGCGCGCCGCCGTCGGCGTCGCCTGGCCGTTGGCCGCCGCCGCGGCCGCCTACCTGCTCGTGGCGCTCGCCAGCCGCGCCGAGCTCCCCTATCTCGCGCACATCGCCGTGGCCGTGGCGCTGACCACGGCCCTCGGACCCGTCTCTTACCGCGTGATCATCCAGCCGCTGCCGCGGGCCTCCGCGCTCGTCTACCTGATCATCACCATCGGCCTGCACCTGGCCCTCACCGGCCTCGGCCTGGCGTTCTGGGGGCCGCAGCCCTACACCCTGCCGCCCTTCACCTCCGGGAGGTTCCGCCTCGGGCCGGTGCTCCTCGACCACCAGGACGTGTGGCTGCTCGGCCTCAGCGCCCTGCTCCTCGTCCTGCTGTGGTGGTTCCTGGGCCGCACGCTGCACGGCAAGGCGCTGAGGGCCGCGGCCGTGAACCGGCTCGGCGCTCGCCTGACCGGCATCTCGGTCGTCAGGGCAGGCTCGGTCGCGTTCACCCTGTCGGTGCTCCTCGCGGCCGTCGCCGGCGTGCTGATCACGCCCATCACGAAGATGGCCTACGACTTCGGCTTCCTCATCGGCCTCAAGGGGTTCGTGGGGGCGATCATCGGCGGCCTCAGCAACCCCGCCGTCGCCGTCGTGGGCGCGCTGGGCGTGGGCGTGGCCGAGCAGTTCAGCGCCTTCTACGTCTCCTCGGCCTACAAGGACGTCCTGGTGTTCCTGCTGATCATCCCCGTGCTGCTGGTGCGCTCGCTCCAGCACGTCGACTTCGAGGAGCACGTCGAGTGAGCCGCGCCCCCTCCGCCCCCTCCGGCGCGGGCCGCGCCCCCGCCGGCGCTGTCGGGACCTGGCTGCGCCGCGGCCTCTTCCTGGCTTTCCTCGCCGTGATCGTCGCCCTGCCGTACCTGGCCGGCGCGTTCGGCCTACGCCTCGCGAACCTCATCGGCATGTACTCGCTCGTCGCCCTCGGCCTCGTGCTGCTGACCGGCTACGCCGGCCTGGCCTCGCTGGGGCAGGCGGCCTTCGTGGGCACGGGCGCGTACACGGCGGCCGTCCTCGCCAGCCGGTTCGGCGTGAACCCGTGGCTCACCTTGGTCGCCGGGGTCGTCGCCTCCGTGGTCGTAGCGTGGCTCATCAGGCTGGTCACGCTGCGGCTGAAGGGCCACTTCCTGGCCCTGGCCACGCTCGCCTGGGGGCTGGTGATCACCGGCGTGCTGCGCAACTGGATCCCCGTCACCGGCGGCAACACCGGCTTCGGCAGCGCCATCGGCAACCGCATCCCGCCGCTCACGTTCCTGGGCGACCCCATCCGCGGCGACCGCGAGTACTACGTGCTCGTCTGGGGCGCAGTGCTGCTCACGCTGTGGCTGGTGACGAACCTGATGCGCTCGCGGCTGGGGCGGGCGATCAAGAGCCTGCGGACCGGCTCCGTGGCGGCGGCGAGCTTCGGGGTCGACGTGCAGCGCGTCAAG
>DATGNP010000190.1:0-8141 GCA_035306665.1 Trueperaceae bacterium | reverse complement strand
GGTGTAGACGATCCGCTCGGGCCTGACGATCTGGGCGTAGACCATCTTCCCCCACGACTCCTGGCCGTAGAACTCGCCCTGGCTCTCGTCGACGCACCGCATGCAGTAGAGCCACGACCCGCCCTCGCGGAAGTCGAGCCGCGAGACCGGGAGGTCCCAGCCGCGCGGACCCCACCAGTGCTTGAGGTGCTCGGAGTCCGCGAACATCTCGAACACGAGGTCGCGCGGGGCGTCGAACTCGCGCTCCAGCACCAGTACCTTGTCGCCTTCGACCCGATGGTTCATCTCGCCTTGCGCCATGTTCGTCTCCTCCTAGGGGTCAGCCCTCGTCCTCGTCTCCGCGAGGGCTCCTCTCGCGCTGTACCCGTCGCAGGTAGGCGTCGAGGTTCTCGTACCTCTCCTCGAGCGTGCGGCGGAGCGGCTCCAGCCAGTCCTCGAGGTCGCGGAACGGTTCCTGCCTGAGGCCGTAGATCCGCTTGTTCGCCTCCGCGCGCACCGTAACGACCCCGTGCTCGGCGAGGACCTTCAGGTGCTTCGAGGTCTGCGGCTGCCGCAGGTCCAGCCTCTCGGCGATCTCTCCGACCGTCAGCGGCCCTTGCCTGAGCAGCTCCACGATGCGCATGCGGTTGGGCTCGGACAGCGCCTGCAGGGTCCTGAGCAGGCGGGCGCGTCGCGCTGCGTTGGTGCCTTCCTCGTCTCCTCCCATCTGGATTCGCGCCCTCCCTTTCCCTTATATACTTGTCACGGAATATTCCTGTCAAGGCATGTTCGGATGGGGTTCCGCGACGGGCAGGACCAGCGTGAAGACGGCGCCGCCTTCGGGGTGATCGGCGGCCTCCAGGCGCCCGCCGAGGGCCTCGGCCAACGCCTTGGCGATCGACAGCCCGAGGCCCGAGCCGCCCTCGGCGCCGCCCACGCCGCGGGTGCGCGCCGGGTCGCCGCGGTAGAAGCGCTCGAACAGGCGCTCGGCCTCGCCCGCGGGCAGGCCGGGGCCGTGGTCGCGCACGTGCAGCCGGACCGCCCCGCCCTCCTCGTGGGCGCCGACCTCCACCTCGCCGGGGGCCGCGTAGCGGAGGGCGTTGTCGACGAGGTTCGACAGCGCCCGCGACAGCAGCGTCGGGTCCGCGTGCACGCCGAGGCCGGCGGGCACGGGCGCCAGCTCGAACGCGACGCCGGCGGCCTCGGCGCGGCTCGCGAAGCTCCCCACCAGCTCCCGCAGGAACGGCCCCACGGCCACGGGCTGTAGCCGGAGTCCGAGGCCGCCCGCCTCGGCGACCGACAGCACCCGCAGGTCCTCCACGAGCCGCGACAGCCGCATGACCCCGCGGTGTAGGCGGTCGAGGCCGTCGTCGTCGCGCGGCCTGACGCCGTCCTGCATGGCCTCGACCTCCGCGCGGAGCACCGAGAGAGGGGTGCGGAGGTCGTGCGCGATGTCGGCGACCACCTGACGGCGCCACTCCTCCTGGCGCTCGAGCCCGCTCACCAGGGCGTTGAACGCCTCCGTGAGGCTGCGCAGCTCGTCCTCGCCGCGGGGCACGTCGAGCCTCAGGCCGCGCTCGCCGGCGGCGAGCCGGCGGGCGCCGCGCTCGAGGGCCAGGAGAGGACGCGTCAGCCGGCGCGTGACGGCCCCGGCCACGACGGAAGCGAGGAGGAAGGCCAGGAGCGCCGCGAGGAAGCCCGTGCGCGCCACGCTCCCGAACGCCTCGCGGGCGTCGGGGCTAGCGGGGTCCGCGGGTCCCTCGCGGGGTGCGCCGAAGCGGGCCCACGGCGGGCCGCGGAACGGCTCCTCGAGCCCGAACAGCTCGCGCTGGGCCTGGAACACGGCCCCGAGGGTCAGCCACGACGTGAGGCCCACCGCGGCGAGCGCCACGAACGCGAACGTCAGCGTCAGCCGCCGGCGCAGGCCCCAGCGGGGTCCGCCGTGACCGCGCCGATGGGATCCCTGCCCACTCCACGGCGGCCCGTGCCCATGGCCTCGGCGCGCGTGGCGGTGCCTGGGCACTACCCTCCCCTCAGGCGGTAGCCCACGCCCCTGACGGTCTCGAGGCGGTCGCGGCACGCCCCGAGCTTCCGCCTGAGGTTCTTCACGTGCGCGTCGACGGTACGCTCGTCGGTGCCGACCCCGGGGTCGCCGAGCGCCGAGAGCAGCTCGGCGCGCTGCCTCACCCGCCCCGGCTCCCTGGCCAGGGCGGCCAGCAGGCGCAGCTCGGTGGCGGTGAGCGACACCGCCTCGTCCCTGCAGCGCGCCTCGTAGGCGCCGAGGTCGACGGTCAGGTCGCCCACGGTGAACGTCGTGGGGGCCTGCACGGCGCCGCTCGCGCGCCGCAGGACGGCCTTCACGCGGGCGACGACCTCGCGCGGGCTGTACGGCTTGACGACGTAGTCGTCGGCGCCCAGCCCGAGCCCGACGAGCTTGTCGATCTCCTCGTCCCTGGCGGTGAGCATGATGATAGGCACCGCCGACTCGGCGCGGACGCGCCGCGCGACCTCGAGGCCGTCGAGCCCGGGCAGCATCAGGTCGAGGAGGATCAGGTCGGGCCGGGCCGCCCGCCACAGCTCGAGCCCGCGCTGGCCGTCGTGGGCCGTCTCGACCCGGTAGCCGTCGCGCCTCAGGTAGTCGGTGAGCACCCTGGCGAGCTCGCGCTCGTCCTCGACGATCAGCACCGTCCCCGTCGCCACCTGGGTCTCCCTCCACCGTGCATCATGCCGCGCGCCCAGATAGGGGCACCCCAGCCCCGAGCCTCTCCCGGTCGAACGGGTCCTGGCCGGCGGCACGCTCGCGGGCCGTTCGGCCCGCCATCGGGCCGCCCGCGACGAGGGGCGGGGCGTGCGCCACCCCTGGTCGCGGGGAACGGCCGAGCGGCGCACCGCCCAACGCGGGCGCCGCTCGGCCTGCCTGGCCTTCCCGGCCGCCTACGTCTCCAGCGCCCTCTTCACGGCCTCGAACTCCTCGAGGGTGATGTCGCCCCGCGCGAAGCGGGCGCGGGCGATCTGGAGCGCCTCGTCCTGGCCCCCGTCGTACCTGTGCCACGGGCCGCCCCACCAGCCCGGCCTACCGGACCCCTCGCCGTCGCCGCGCGGGCCGGGGCCGTTGCGCCAGCTTCCCCTCACCAGGGCCTTGATCACCCAGAAGACGAGGAGGAAGAACAGGACCATGCCGATGAGGTTCAGGAACCCAAGCCCGAAGCCGAAGCCGGCACCGTGTCCGAAACCGTGGATCATCACCTGCCTCCTTCCGCCGAGCCCGGTTCCCCGGCGCTCGGCCACACGGCGAGGCTATGGCCGCGGCCGTGAAGCGCGGGGGACCGGCCTGTGAACGCCGCGTGAACGCGACCGGCGGGCCGGAGGCGCGCCCCGAGGCGACGAGACGGCCACGCGCCTTTCACGCCCGTGCCCTATGCCTGGGGGCAGGCCGCTCGAAGAGCGGCGCTCAGGCGAGAGGAGACCGCCATGGCGACACCAGCGGAGGCCCGGGCAGAGCTCTGGGAGAAGATCAAGGACGTCAAGATCGCGATGCTCACGACCGTGGGCGACGACGGCCGTCTCTACAGCCGGCCCATGTACACGCAGCGCGAGGACCGTGACGACGGGCTGTGGTTCTTCACGTCGCGCGCGTCGGCGAAGTCGCACCAGGTCGAGGGCCACAGGGAGGTCAACGTCAGCTACGCGGACCCGGGCAAGAACCTCTTCGTGTCGATCGCCGGCAGGGCGCGCATCGTCGACGACCCCGAGCTCGAGCGCGAGCTGTGGAACCCGATGAACCAGGCGTTCTTCTCGGGCCCCGACGACCCGGACCTCGTGCTCCTGAACGTCGACCCGGACAAGGCCGAGTACTGGGACGGGCCGTCGGGCAAGGTCCGCCAGCTCTTCGACATGGCGAAGGCCGCCGTGACAGGGAGACAGGGCCACGTGGGCGAGAACGAGAAGGTGGACCTGTAGGCGCGGCGCGACCCCGGCATCGCGGCCTGCCGGCTGCTACCAGCCGAGGCGTGCCCGCCCCCGCCCGCGCCGACGACCGCCGTGAGGGGAACCGCCGCCCCTCGCTCCGTCGTGCCAGGATGTGCCCGTGCCGGCCGTAACCGTCGACCCTAGCAAGGTCCGCGAGTTCGAGAGCTTCGAGTCGTTCTACGCGTGGCTGCGCGCGAACCACGCCACGGCCGACGAGCTGTGGATCAAGGTCCACAAGGTGGGCTCGGGCCTCAGGTCGATAACGCCCAAGGAGGCGATAGACGCCGCGCTGTGCTGGGGCTGGATCGACGGCATCCGGAAGGGCTTCGACGACAAGAGCTTCCTCCAGCGCTACACGCCCCGGCGACCCAAGAGCGTGTGGAGCAAGGTCAACGTGGCCAACGTCGAGAGGCTCGTGGCCGCGGGGCTCATGACCGAGCACGGGCTGAAGCACGTCGCGGCGGCGAAGGCCGACGGTCGGTGGGAGAACGCCTACGAGGGCTCTAAGGACATGAAGATGCCAGGGGACCTCATGGCGGCCATCGACGCCGACCCCGCCGCCCGGGCCACCTTCGACAGGCTCACCGCCCAGAACCGCTTCGCGCTGGCCTACCGCGTCCTGAGCCTGAAGACCGAGGCGGCCCGGCGCCGGAAGGTCGAGTCGCTCGTCGCGATGCTGGCGCGCGGCGAGACCATCTACCCCCAGAAGCGCTAGCGGCCGGCTGCTGACCTGCCTAGCGTCGCTGCTCGCAGCCGACGCGTACTCCACGCGGTCCGTCACGCCAGTCAGGGCGTGCCCGCGTTCCGTAGGGAGGCCCATGACCCTTGAAGCCAAGCAGAGAGAGACCGCCCTCGTGCTCCTCGAGGAGACCTTCGAGAGCCGCGACAAGGGCGGCAACTACTACCTCGACGAGCGCACCGGCTGGTTCCCGACGCTCGACGGCGTGTCCGCCGCGGACGCCTCGCTCGCGCTCGTGCCGGGTGGCACCACGATCGCCGGCCACACGTTCCACACGGCCTTCTACCTGCGCGTGGTCACCCGCGACCTGCGCGGCGAGCCGGGAGGGAGGGTCGACTGGGCGCAGAGCTGGACGGTCAAGGCCGTCGACGACGCCGGCTGGGAGGACGTCCGGCGCGGCCTGCGCGACGCGCACGCTGAGACGGTCGCGCTGCTCGCGAGGGCGCAGGCGTGGGGCGAGGAGGAGCACGAGGTCGCGCTGGCGGCGCTCAGCCACTCCGCCTACCACCTGGGGGCGGTGCGGCAGTTCATGACCATGGTCGCGGCGCGTCGGGCGGCGACGTGACGGGCTCACTCCACTGAGGCCGAGCGTCTCGGTGTCGGCGCCCGCTGGCCGGGGCGTTCGGGCCGAGCACTGTGACGGTCGCGCCGCTTGGTGCCTGAGAAGAAACTAAGGTGCATGTGACCACGCGGGCGGAAGGTGTGCCGCCAGGCACCGCCGTGACCTAGTACGGGCCGCGGTTCCGGGAGCTGCGACGCCTCGTTCGCGAGTGAGCGCTCAGCGGCGGGGCGGCAGCGCGACCGATCGGAGTGAAGGGGGCGTGGTCGCATGCGCTTACTGAAGGTTCTCGTGCCGGTGGTGCTGATCGCACTACTGGCCGCTTGTTCCCAGCCGCTCGAGCCAGAGCTGGACTCAGGGGGCGTCATCGTCGTCACGGCAGGGGTGGCGGTGGAGAGTGGCGCCGGGCCCGCGCTGCGGCCGCAGGCGCAGGTCCAACCGGGGGGCGTCACGCTCGACGGTGGCGGGTCGGTCGTCGGCCTGCAGCTCTGTGTGGGCGACGAGGTCACGCTCGTCGCGAATTACGACCTGAACGGCAACCAGGGCTCCCCGGCGAGGTACCGCGTCCCGAACAGCTTCGATTGGAACGGGTCGGGCTGGGTGGCCGATGGCTACGAAGAGCGGGACGTGTCAGCCGGCGTAACGAACTACTCCGACACGTTCGTCATCACGGTGACTCGCTCCTCGGTCGACGGCGCTGGCGAGAGCACGTTCAGCATCGCGCCGGAGATATTGGACCCGGGGTCTACGAACCCGAAACTGCAGTTGAACCCGAACTCTGCGATGAGCGTCACGGTCATCCTCGCCGACTGCCCAGTCGACAACAGCCCGCCTGTCGTCACCGTGGACGAGGACCCGCTCGAGGTCGAGGCGACGGGCCCGCTCACGCCCGTCCACGCGGCGGTGGTGGCCAACGTCGACGCCTCGGACCCCGACGGCGACGACCTCTCCTTCACCTACACCTACGGCGTGCTTGACCCTACGGAGAACGAGCTCACGCCGGACACCGAGCTGCCGCTGGGCGTGTACCTCGTGCGGGTCGCCGTCTCGGACGGCCAGGAGACGACCGACGCTGACTTCACCCTGATCGTGCAGGACACGACGCCCCCCTCGCTCGAGGGTGCGCCGGCCTCGCCGCTGATCGCCGACGACATCGACGGCGCCCCGCTCGACACGAGCGGGTTGACCGCGACCGACCTCGTCGACCCTGACCCCGCCGTCTACTGTTCGCCTGAGCAGCTGCCCATCGGCGTCAACGAGGTGACCTGCTACGCCGAGGACGCCTCGGGCAACCAGAGCGAGGCCCACGTATTCGAGGTCGTGGTGACCTTCGCGAACGTCCCCGGCGGCTTCCTCTCGCCCTTCAAGCACGACCACATCACCGCGAAGGCCGGTTCGACGATCCCGTTCAAGTTCCTCGCGCCCTCGTACAGCGGCGGGCTCGCGACCGACCTGGCGAGCGGGCTGAGGTTCGTCCTCACGCCCGTCGACGGTGCGAGCGACGTCGGCGTCGACGAGGACACGTTCGAGGACTACGCGGCCGGCTCGACCGCCTGGCGCTACGTGCCGGAGGACGAGCACTACATCTTCAACCTCAAGACCCTCAAGGGCTGGAAGGGCGTTTACGAGGCGACCGTCTCGTTCCAGGGCATCGTCCTGGCGACGGGCACCGTCACCTTCCGCTGAGCGACCGAGGGAACCACGTCGTCGCAGGGTCCCCGCGGCCGTAGGCCGGGGACCCTGACCTTTGGCACACACTCGAAGGACCCTGCCCTACGCCCCCGCCTCGCGCTCCTCGGTGGCGCGGCGCATGGCCTCGTTCGGCTTGCCGAACAGCAGGGAGGCGGCGACGCTGAGGGCGAGGATCGACACGACGACGCCGAGCGACAGGAGTGTCGGGATGTGCACGACGTCGAGCAGGAGCATCTTCACGCCGATGTAGGAGAGGATCAGCGCCAGGCCGGTCTGCAGGTAGACGAAGCGGTGCACGACGTGCGCGAGCAGGAAGTACATGCTGCGCAGCCCCAGGATCGCCATCACGTTCGACGTGAACACGATGAACGGGTCGGTCGTCACCGCGAAGATCGCGGGGATCGAGTCGACGGCGAAGATCACGTCGGTGAACTCGATGACGACGAGTACCAGGAGCAGGGGCGTCGCCATCCGCACGCCGTCCCTGACGGTGAAGAACCTCTGGCCGTCGTACTCGGGAGAGACCTTGAACACGCGCCTGACGAGCTTGATGGCGGGGTTGGAGGACAGGTCCGTGTCGTGGTCGTCCTTGCCGAAGAGCATGCGCAGGCCCGTGATCAGCAGGAAGCCGCCGAAGACGTAGAGGATCCAGTGGAAGTTCTCGATCAGCGTGACGCCCACGCCGATCATGAGGCCGCGCATGACGAGCGCGCCCAGCACGCCCCAGAGCAGCACGCGCTGCTGGTACTTGAAGGGCGTGCGGAAGAAGTTGAAGACGATGACGAAGACGAAGATGTTGTCTACGGCCAGCGACCACTCGAGCACGTAGCCCGTGAGGTACTCGACGGCCTTCTCCTGGCCGAGCCAGCGGTAGATGACGTAGCCGAACGTCAGGGAGAGCGTCACCCACACGCCGGTCCAGAAGGCGGCCTCCTTGACCTTGACGACGTGCGCCTTGCGATGGAAGACGCCCAGGTCGAGAGCGAGCATCAGGAGCACGCCCGACAGGAACGCCGCCCAGGCCCATAACGGAAGATCCACTGCTACCTCCCGTTAGGGTCTTGCCTGCGTGGGAAACCACGAGATGTCCGCGCCCGGGTCGCCTGTGACGACCGTGCTGACGAGGGCGGACGCCCGGCCGCGGCCGGGGGCTACTCCCCCTACACGAAGTGGCATCTTACACGCTCAGGACAGGCGGAAGCG
>DATGNP010000189.1:0-8875 GCA_035306665.1 Trueperaceae bacterium | reverse complement strand
GCCAGCCCGGCCGCAGCCTGCGCCGCGTGGTGCAGCCGTACCTCACCCACTTCGTCGGCGACATCCTCGTCTACCTCAAGTCGCGCGGCACGCCGGCCCGTCCTGGCGCGATCGTGCAGCGCATCGCCGGCGCGATCGCCTCGGCGGCCGAGGCCGCGCGCCCCGGCGACCCGCTGATGGTGGTGGCGCACAGCATGGGGGCGAACATCGTCCTGGACGTGCTGAGCTCGTTCCTCAAGGGGGTCAGGGTGGACACGCTCGTGACGGTAGGGAACCAGGTCGGGTGGTTCGAGGAGATGAAGCTGTTCCTCGGCAGCGACCCGAGCGTGCCCAACCCTCACCAGGAGCGGGCGCCCAAGCCGCTCGGCGTCCGCCGCTGGCTGAACGTGATCGACGCCTCCGACTACCTGGCCTACGCGGCCGCGCCCATCTTCGATGGCGTCCGCGACGTGACGTTCACGACCGGCCGCGGGCCCCTTGCCGCCCACACCGAGTACTTCAAGGACGTGGGGTTCTTCAGGCGCCTCGGCGCGTGGTTGAGGGAGCCGTGAGCGCGGACCCGGCGGGCGGGGACCGCCCGGGTCAGGTTCCTGAGGGGGAGGGGAGCGGGCGCGAGGAGGGAGCGCCGGGGTCCCGCGCGCCGTTCACGGTGCCGCCCGAGGGCGCCGAGCGCGCCCGCTCGAAGGCGTGCGAGCTGGGCGGCTCGCAGCGGATGGACGTGGCCGTCATCTCCGGCGCCACGTTCACGCACAAGGCCGTCACCTACTACTCCGTCAACGGGATCGCGATCGTCGAGGGCGACATCGCGCTGGGCCACGTCGGCGACGTCCAGCGCCTCACCGAGCTGGCGCGCAGCGCCGCCGCGTCCGGCGACACGCGGACGTTCGGGGTGGGCATCCCCGGCCAGACCTTCCGGTGGCCGAACTGCCTGATGCCATACGAGATCGACCCCGACCTGCCCGACCCCGACAGGGTCAGGGCCGCGATGGAGCACTGGTCGACGCTCACGCCCTTCCGCTTCGTCGAGCGCACCCCCGCGAACGCCGCGCGCTACCCGAACTACGCCTACTTCACCGACGCCGTCGGCTGCTGGTCGTACGTGGGCATGCGCGGCGGCAAGCAGCCCGTCTCGCTGGGGCGCGAGTGCGAGGTGGGGTCGGTGATCCACGAGATCGGCCACGCCGTCGGCCTGTGGCACGAGCAGAGCCGCGAGGACCGCGACCTCTACGTGCGCATCCACTGGGAGAACATCCAGGACGGCATGAAGGCCCAGTTCAACCAGCGCATCACCGACGGCGACGACTTCGGGCCTTACGACTACGGCTCGATCATGCACTACCCCAGCTGGGCGTTCAGCAAGAACGGGCAGGACACGATCACGCCCATCGACCCGAGCGTCACGATCGGCCAGCGCGAGGGCCTCTCGCCCGGCGACGTCGCGACGGTGACGATGATGTACCCGCGCTGCTCGCTCGGGTAGGCCGTGTCTGTCGCAGCGGGCCCGACGGGAGGGGCCGACGTGGTCGGGGCGGCCGGCGACGACCCCGCGCGGTCAGCCCTCCAGGGTGAGGTGGGCGAGCTCCACGGCGCCCTCGAGCGTCAAGGCGCGACCGGCGTCGGACAGCCGCGCGACGACCGCGGCGGGCAGCGAGGCCGCGACCTCGCGCACCGTCTCGACCGGCTTCACCCACGCCGGCGGCAGCGGCGTCCCGAAGCGCTCCCGCCACGCCTCCGCCGCCGCGGCGAGCGTCACGGCCTCCTCGACCCGCGACGTGAGCGTCGCCAGGCCGGCGTAGAGCTCGACCGTCGTGACCAGGCCGAAGCGGTCGCCGTGCTCGACGCGCGTGGCGCGGCACGCCGCGACGTGGCGCAGGGCCTCCGCCACGTCCCCGTCCTCGAACGCGATCAGGGCCAGCGCGCCCAGGCAGTTCGCCGTCATCGCCGTGTCGCCGGCGGCGCGCACGACGTCGGTCGCCGCGCGCAGGGCCCGCATCCCGCCCTCCCTGTCGCCGGCTAGGTACGTCGCCCAGGCGAGGTTGTAGCGGACCAGCCCGTCGAGCTGGGCGTCCTCGAGCGCCCCGACCTCCGCCAGCGCCGCCCGCAGGTAGGGGAGGGCGCCGGCGGCGTTGCCGCGCTCGATCTCGACCGCCCCGAGGTTGTTCAGCGCGCTCGCCAGGAGCTCGCGGTCGTCCCCGGCGCGCAGCGCCTCCTCGGCGCCGTCGAGGTCCGGCACGAACAGGCGCAGGTTGCCGAGGGCGTTGAGCGCCCTGGCGCGCGTCTCCGGGCTCGTGTCGCCGCTCTCGGCGCTCGCCAGCAGCCTCTCGAGGCGAGCGGCGCCCTCGTGGAGCCTGCCCGTAGCCACCCAGCTGCGCGTGAGGCGGGCCGCGAGCCGCAGCCCCGGCTCTACCAGGCCGCGCCTCTCGGCCCAGTCGAGCGCCGCGGCCGCGTTGTCGAGCTCCTGGTCGAGGCGAGAGGTGCGCCGGCCGGCCGCGGCGTCCTCCGCCAGCTTCGTCGTGTACGTGAGCAGGCGCTCCGACGCCTCGTCGGCGCCGCCCCGCACGGCCGCGAGCCTCTCGGCCGCCAGGCGCCTCACCATCGGGTGCAGTGCGTAACGGTCGCCGCGTCTGACGACGAGCGAGCGGTCGACGAGGTCGGCGAGGGGCGCGACGTGCGCGCCGGCGACCGCGGCGGCCATGGCGGCGGTGAAGCTCTCGGCGCAGGCGGAGAGCCGCGCCAGCGCGTGCTGGGCGTGCTCGCCCAGGAGGTCCCAGGTGTAGCCGAAGGCGGCGGCCACGCTGCTGTGCCGCGCCGTGGCGTCCGCTGGCGACGCTGCCCCCGGGTCGGGCCCAGACCCTAGCATCGCGACCACGTCGGCGAGCGGCGCGGCGGCGGCCCAGGCCGCGGCGAGCTCGACGCCCAGGGGGGAGTGGTCGACGGCCTCGCAGGCGCGCCGGACGGTCTCGAGCTCGCCCGCGCTCGGGTCGAACGCCGGGTCCAGCCGGCGCGCCCTGGCCACGAACATCGCGACCGAGGCGTCGGCGATCCCCGAGAGCCTGACCAGCCGCTCGCCCGCCACGCCGAGCCGGCCGTGGGACGTGACGAGGACCGACAGGCCGGGCGCGGCGGAGAGGAGCCTCGCCACGGTCCCCGCGAGGCCCGCGAGGTGCTCGGCGTTGTCGAGGACGACCAGGCGCCGGCCGTCGAGCTGAGGCCCCAACACCGCCGGCTCGCTGGTGGCCGCGGCGCCCGTCGCGCGCGCGACGACGCCCACGACGTCGCGCGGCTCGACGACCTCGAGCAGGGACACGAACGCCACGCCCTGCGGGAACGCCGTCGCCAGCGCGGCTCGGTGGCGCGCGAGGAGCTCGGTAACGAGCCGCGTCTTGCCGATCCCGCTGGGACCCGCCACCGTGACCGCCCTGTCGCCGCCTACGAGCGCCCGCAGCAAGAGCGCGAGCTCGGCCTCGCGACCGAAGAACTCGTCGAGAGGCTGAGGCGCGGCCGCCGGCGCCGGGGTGGCGGCCACGGGCCGCTCTAGCGCCGCGGCGAGCTCGCGAGCCTCGGTCGAGGGCCGCAGGCCGAGCTCGTGCCAGAGCCGCCGCTCGTAGGCGCGGTAGACGTCCCGCGCCGCGGCCGGGTCGTGAGCGGCACCGACCCTCAGGCGGGCGACGAGCGCGTCGTCGTCGAACGGGTCGCCGGCCAGCAGCGCGTCGAGGAGCCGGGCTGACAGGGCGAGCTCGCCGCGCGCCGCGGCGCCGTCGGCGAGCGCGAGGAGACGGCCGCGCAGGTCCCGCCACAGCTCCTCGCGCTCGAAGACCAGCCAGTCGGCGAACGGGCCCGACTCGTAGCCCTCGAGGCCGTCGAGGAGCTGGCCGACAGGCGCCGTCGGCTCCACGCCCGAGGCGAGCGCGGACCGCGCCTCGGCGAGGTCGGTGGGCACGCGCCACCGCAGGCGACGGCCCTCCTCCTCGAGGCCCGCGGCCCAGGGGAGACGGCGCACGCGCTGCAGGGCCTGGCGCAGGTTGCGTGAAGCGGCCTCCTCGGGGAGCTCGCCCCACAGCAGGGCGCCCAGGCGCGAGCGCTCGACCCAGTCCCCCCGGTAGGCGAGGAACCCCAGGAGCTGGTGGCGACGGTCCGGCCGTAGCGGGTGCTCGGCGCCTCCCACGACGACGGCGGGCGGGCCGAGGAGACGCACCCTCACGGCCGCGGTGGTTCCCGCGCTCACCGGACTGTCGGCCACGACAGGATGTTAGGGCATCGCCGGTCCGCGAGCGCGGGCCTGAGCGGGCTCCAGACGACGTCGCTTTCGCCTGGCTCGTGAAGCGTTTCACGAGTTCGACGGTCCTGCGACGGCCCATGCCCCAAGCTCTCGCTCGTCGGCCGCTCCCGGACGTCATGGGACGCGGCGCGGAGGAGAGATGAACCAGCTCCCGAACCTAGGCAAGCACGAAGCGGGCACCGAGCCCATCGATCCCAAGACCGAACGCGGGCGGCGGATGGACGCGCGCTGCCCCGTCAAGCGGCTCGTGCGGCTGGTCGCCGGCCTGCTCGGCACGGCGCTGGTCGTCGCCGCCTGCGGCGCCCCGACCGCGCCGCCCGCCCAACCCGAGCAGGCGGAGCTCGACTGCACGCGCGAGCTCTACCCGTGCCGGTTCTCCGAGGTCGACGTCGCGGTGATCGCCCGCTCCATGGCCCTCGGCCGTCTCGCCCAGCAGATGTTCCTCGACGGCGACGACGCCCAGCAGGTGGCCGCCGTGCTGGCAGCCGAGGAGGACGTCGCCTACCTGGGCGTCGGCGACGGCGGGGTCGTGTTCCGCCTCGAGGGCGGCAGGCCCGTGGTCGTGAACCCCAGCGTCGACCAGGTCATCGACGAGCCCCAAAGCCTCGCCGGCGGCTCCTGGCAGGGCGCCAGGCTGGCGTCCGCTCGGGCGGCCTCCGACGGCACGAGCCCCCACGGCGCCAGCCTGCGCCCGAGCCGGGTCGTCGGCGGTGACGGGCTCAAGAGCGCGCTCGTCCTCTCGCCCTTCGCCTACGAGACAGGGGAGAACGACAGCGCCGGCTACGTCGCCGGCCTCCTGAACGCGCACTACGACTACGAGGGCCGCGTCGACTACGAGTACTCGAAGCCCTACTCCGACGAGATCGTCACCATCGACGACCTGCTCGGCATGGACGAGTACGACGTCGTCTACCTCGTCACGCACGGCGGTCGGCTGTGCGTGAGGGAGAAGACCGCCGAGGCGCCAGGCCTCCTGGCGCCCGCGAACCAGCAGGGCGAGGCCGGCGACTGCCGCACCGACATCCTGCTGCAGCGCTACGATGGCGACGCCTTCGACCTGCACGCCCTCGAGCACGTCGGCACCGTCATCTACTACGGCAGCAAGTACCAGTCGATCGCCGTCACCAGCGACTTCTTCCGGCACTACTACCCGTTCGGGCTCCCCGACACGCTCTTCGTCCTCGTCTCCTGCAGCACGTTCGCCCCCGACTTCGCGGCCACGATCGCGGGCGACCACGGCGTCTTCGTGAGCTGGGACGGCAACGTCAGCGTCCAGCGGGCGTGGGCCTCCGCCGCCCTGATCGAGATCATGCTCGAGAAGGGCATCACCAGCCAGGACGCGCTCCTCGAGCTCGGCGACGACGCCTGGGACCCGCAGCCAGGCGGCCGCCTGCGCACCACCGGCCGCGGCGAGGACGGCGACCTGCGGATCAGGAACATCCTCCGGGTCGAGGAGGCGCACAGCGGCGACGACCTGAGGCACGCGGTCGAGACGAAGGTGCTGGGCGCCCCCGGCGACGGTGAGCCCGACTCGCTCCTGCTCTTCGGCCACATCGACGGCGCCTGGGAGACCGACGCCGTGAGGTTCGAGGTCGTCGTCCACGTGGACGGCCAGGAGCGGTTCGCGGAGCGCCTAGAGCAGATCGGCGAGATGATCGACGAGCACAGCTGGACGTTCCCGATGGAGGTCGAGCTGGGCCGCGACGTGCTCCCGGGCGAGGTGCTCGACGTCGAGGTCGTAGTAATGCTGCCCGAGGGCGGCTTCGTGAGTGTTGGCGGCTCGCCGCGGGTCGTGGACCAGGGCCCCGCCTCAGGCTGGTTCGGCAGCTTCACGTACCGGGCGATGCGCGCCGACGGGATCTCCTACGAGACGACGGCCACGGCCCTCTTCACGCTCCCCGACGGCGCCGACCCGAGCTCCGACTACCTGCAGTTCTTCCTCGCGAGCGGCCAGTACTCGTTCCTAGCCGAGGGGGAGGACGGCTACTCCTGCATGGTCCACGCGGAGGCGAACGGCCAGCTCGGACCGTCCTCGGCCTACCTGTGGTTCGACATGACCGGTACCACGCCGGTCGTGAAGGCCTGGGGCAACAGCGGCACGCCGCCCACCGTCGCCGACGTCGCCTGCCCGGGCGAGGACTTCTACCAGATCGAGTTCGCGACCGACACGCCCTTCCTCTACATCCCGCAGTCGCTGGCCCTCGCCGTGTCGGGCGACGCGTTCGCGGGCAGCTACACGGAGCTGGGTCCCTGGGACAAGACGTGGACCTGGTCCTTCGAGAGGCGCGACTGAGCCGCGCGAGGTCGGTACGCCTTCAGCCGAGGCGTCTTTAGGCGCCTGCTTCGGGGCCCGGGCGGCGCTATCCGCCCGGGTCCTCTCGGTCTCGCGGGCGCGGTCCGCGGCTAGAGGGGGTTCAGACCGGGGATGCTCGCGGCCTCCCCGCGTGCCTCGAGGACCTTCAGGCGGCGGGCGAGGACCTCGTCGAGGACGGCCGGCACGCCCGCGAACACGTTCAGCGGCCCGGACCGGGTGATGTCCGGCCCGCTGAGCTCGAGGTGGACCCTCCCGCCGGCGCCCTCCACGAGCGCGGCGCCGGCGGCGACGTCCCAGGGGCGCACGCCGTGCTGGAAGAACACGTCGACGCGGCCCGACGCCACCAGCGTCATGTCGCGGCACGCCGAGCCGCTGACGCGGAGCCCGGCGGCGTTCCTCAGCAGGTCGCCGAACACCGCCATCGTGGCCGGGTCGTTCGCGGCCGCGTTCGTGAACCCTGCGGTCAGGAGGGCGGTCTCGAGGCGGTCGCGGGAGGAGACCGCCACGCGCGTCGCATCGGCGGACGGGCCGTGTTCCCCGCGGCCTTCGCGCGACAGCACCGCCGCGGCGGGCTCGCGCCACGTCCCGCTGCCGGTGACGGCCCAGGTCACCGTGTCGGACGCCGACTCGTAGATCGCGCCCAGGACGCTGAGTCCCGCGTGCACCAGCCCGATCGAGACGCAGAAGCCGGGGTAGTTCCGCAGGAAGTTGTGGGTGCCGTCGATGGGGTCGATCACCCACACCGGCTCGTCGGTGTCGACGTCGGACAGGCCGGCCTCCTCGCCGAGGAGCCCGTAGCCGGGGAACGCCGCCGTCAGCGCGCTGACCAGCCGCTCCTGCACGGCGATGTCGACGGAGGTCACGAAGTCGCCCGGGCTCGACTTCGAGGCCACGTCCAGGCTCCCGCCGCCCGCGAAGTGCTCGTCGGAGCGCTCCTTTGCCCAGCGGCCGAGCTCGGCGGCGAGCCGGGCCGCGACGTCCTTCGTCGCGAGGAGCTCGCGGTCGGCGGCGGCGGTCTCGTCGGCGTGAGCGCCCCTCGGCCCCGAGCGGCCGGCCATCAGAACGCCTCGAAGAAGCCACTGAGGCGCGTGACGTGGACGGGGCCCCGAGCGAAGCGGTCCTCCACCGAGTCGCGCCAGGCTGCGAAGCGCCTGGCGGCGTCGGGGTCGGAGGCCAGGAGGTCGTCGAGGGTGGAGTTGACCAGTGACATCACGTACCTAACGTACGGCTCGCTCTCGGTCACGACCAACGTGTCCCTGCGCTCGAAGACACGCACCTCGTCGAAGTCGACGTTCAGCACCGCCTTGCCGGTGTCGAGGGCGAAGCGGGCGAGGTCGACGTGTGAGACCTCGAGCTCGGGCAGCGCCGCGACGAGCCGCGCCACCTCCTCGTGCACCTGCTTCATGTGGCTGGTCCCGTTCGTGGCGGCGTAGAGGCGTCCGCCGGGCTTGAGCACGCGCCGCAGCTCGGCCACGGCGCGTTCCGGGCGCGGCACCAGGTAGAGCATGTGGTTCGCGAACGCCACGTCGAAAGACGCGTCCGGGTACGGCAGGTCCTCGGCCCGGTGCTGCGCGAGCTCCGCGCTCAGGCCGGCGCGCTCGAGGTTCGCGCGCGCCTCGGCCAGCATGCCGGCCGACGGGTCGCTCAACGTCAGCTTCCAGCCCGGCGGCACCGCCCTGGCGTTCACCGTCCAGAAGTGGCCGGACCCGCAACCCACCTCCAGGACGGCAGCGTCCTTGGGAGCCTGGACCTGACGGAACAGCCAGGCGTGGAACGGCTCCTGCTCGGGCGCGTAGCGCTCGTGAAGGGCGATCCTGTCCTTGAGCCTGTCGGGGGTCGCGTACTGGACGGACATGACCAGCAGATGCTATCCGCGGCTCGTGAGCGAACGTGAGAGCCGCGGCCCGCGGCTCGGCGCGGCGCCATGGCGGCTTCCGGCTCGCGCCTGACACAAGGCCGCATGGGACCCTCGCGCTCGCGCCCGGCAACGACGCCGCATGAGACCCTCGGGCTCGGGGCCGGCTCGTGGGCGGTCCGGGACCGCGCGAGGGCGCCTTCCGGTTCCTGGGGCCGCGAGGGCTTGCATCACCGGGCCCTCGCATGCTCTACTCCCCTTCATCGCCTAGGGCCCTCAGAGGCTGCGGCGATGAGGGGCCAAGGCCCCTGGCCGGGGAGACCCGGCGAGCCTGCCGGCCGGGCATGTGGCCGGACTTATCGAGAGCGGCTGAGGGAACTGGCCCGACGACGCCGCAGCAACCAGCCTTCATCTAGGCGGGTGCTAA
>DATGNP010000188.1:0-2062 GCA_035306665.1 Trueperaceae bacterium | reverse complement strand
CCACCCAGCCGCGCATGGTGTCAGGTGAGATGCCCGTCAGGTCATGCAGTTGCCTGAACGACGCCCGCATCGACTCGCCAGGCACTTCCTGCCGCCGCTCGTAGAACATCCGGATGACCCGGTCCTTCGTCTCCTGGTCGTCCTTGGTCCGCATGCCTCATTCTCTCCTTTCACGTGGAAGGAGAGTCTCTATCAAAGCCAGGGCGGTTCACTGTTCGGACAACCATAGCACGGCCCTCGCCAGCGCTCCCCGCGCCCCCATCGACCCTCACGACCGGGGCAAATTGACCTAGCCCTGCTCGTCAGGCGCCCCTAGGGTGACCCCGTAAGGGACCAGTGATGGTGGCCGACCTCGTTCACGCCCTCCGGGTGGTCCTGCCGGTCGCCGCCGGCAGCGGAGCCGTGGCGTTCCTGCGCGCGGGCCAGCTCGCCGAGCCCGCCGAGCTCGCCGCCAAGGGCTCCCAGCGGTCCGGCTCGAGGACGGCGTGGCCTTCGCCGTCATGGCGCTCGTGACCGGCGTCGTGGCCACCGTCGTGTACGGCTTGCTGGCGAGCCGCTGGCCGGCCGCGACCCCGCGGGCGTTCCTGGTCCTCGGCGTCGGGCTGGCTATCAGCCTCAGCCTCGCCGCCGCGGTCGCGCGCCCCGCCGCGGGGCTGGGCGGCCTGGCGCAGCGGCCGCCGGGGTCGGGCGACCCCGCAGCGGCGTTCGCGTCGCGCCTGGAGCAGCGGTTGCCCGGCTGGATGGAGCGGTACGGCGTGCCGGGCGTGGCGGTCGCGCTCGTGGACGACGCCGAGGTGGTGTGGGCCGAGGCGTTCGGCTACGCCGACGCCGAGCGGCGACGCGGGCTTGGCGTCGACGCCCTGTTCCGCGTCGAGTCGATCTCGAAGTCGGTGAGCGCCTGGGGCGTGATGAAGCTCGTGGAGCGGGGCCGGGTGGGGCTCGACGACCCCGTCCTGGCCCACCTGGACGCAGGGACGCACCCTGAGCTCGCGGGCCTCGGGCCCGAGGTCACGGTCGCGCGGCTGCTCACCAACAGCGCCGGCCTGCCGCTCGGGCCGATCGGCGAGGAGTACGCTCCCGGCGCCGCGCTGCCGTCGCTGGGCGAGTTCCTGGCTCGCGAGGCGCGGCTCGTCGCGGAGCCGGGCACGCGGTTCATGTACTCGAACGTGGGCTACGCCCTGCTGGAGCTGCTCGTGGAGGAGGTCACGGGGCGCGACTTCGCCGACTACATGCGCGACGAGGTGCTGCTGCCCCTCGGCATGCGCGACTCCACGTTCGCGTGGGACGACGCCCACGGGGCGGCCATGCCCACGGGGTACGACCTGCGGGGCTCGCCCGTCGCGCCCTACCTCTACCCGGCGCGAGCCTCTGGCGGGTTGCTGGCCACGGTCGAGGACGTGGGACGCTTCGTGGCGGCGTCGGTGTCGGAGCCGGGGGCCGCGGACGCGTGGCGGCTCGAGCCGGAGAGCGTCCGGGAGCTCCAGCGACCGCGCGTGCCCGTCGCGGGGCTCTTCGGGTTCGTGGCCGACGGCTACGCCGCCGGGCACTTCGTCGAGGAGCTGCAAGGCGGTCGCCGGGCCGTGTGGCACGGGGGCCAAGGTCACGGCTGGATGAGCCACTTCCACGCCGTGCCGGAGGCCGGTGTGGGCATCGTCATCCTGACCAACAGCCAGCGGAGCTGGCCGCTGATGGCGGAGGTGTTGGACGACTGGGCCCGCTGGCACGGCCTGGGTCGTGTCGGCATGAGCGCGATCACGACCGCCGCCGTCGCCCTCCGCGTCCTGGCGGGCGCCAGCGCGGTCGCCGTCATGTGGCTCCTGCTCCGGACCGCGATCGGGCTCGCTACCGGGGCGCGTCGTTGGGAGCCCTTCTCACGGGCCCACCTGAGGTCACGAGCCGTCCGAGTCGCGCTGGGCATGGCCGGGTCGGCGGCGTTGGCGTGGGCCGCCTTCCAGCCCTACCTGTTCGTCTCGTCGGTCTTCCCCGACCTCGTGGGCTCGGCGGCGGCCTCGTTCGCCGCGCTGGCGGCGGCGCTGATCGTCTCCGCCCTGTTCCCGCCACG
>DATGNP010000187.1:0-5647 GCA_035306665.1 Trueperaceae bacterium | reverse complement strand
CTCTTGGCGCCGGCCCGCAGGCCGCGCGCCCAACTGGCATGCCGCCCGCCCGGGCAGGGGCGGCAGCGTCGGCACCATACAGGTATCACACGGCGGGCGGCCCGAGCGTGGCCTCGGGCCCCCGGTCCGGCACCGCCGCGGGCGCGGTCCCGGACGCGGTCGCCGCTCGCTTCTCGCAGGTGACGGTCACCTACGCACACGACACAGGCACCCCCAGCCAGGCGGAGGGATGAGGATGCGCGAGATTAGAAGCTTCGGCAGGATCAAGGAGGTCATCGACCTCCCCAACCTGACGAACATCCAGATCAAGTCGTACGAGAGCCTCCTGCAGCTCGACAAGTCGCCGGCGGAGCGCGAGAACGTCGGGCTCCAGGCGGCTTTCAAGGAGGTCTTCCCGATCGACGAGACCGAGCGGGGTCGCCAGACCGACCTCGTCCTCGACTTCCTCGAGTACCGGCTCCAGCCGCCCGAGTACGACCCCGACGAGTGCCGCGAGAAGGACCTCACCTACCACGCCGGCCTGTTCGCCAAGCTCCAGCTCGTCCACAAGGACACGGGGCTGATCAAGGAGGACGAGGTCTTCCTCGGCGACCTGCCCCTCATGACCGAGGACGGCAGCTTCATCATCAACGGCGCCGACCGCGTGATCGTCTCGCAGATCCACCGCTCGCCCGGCGTCTACTTCACCGGCGCCATCCAGCCCGACGGCGACAAGCGCTACACCGCCAGCAACATCCCCATGCCCAAGCGCGGCCCCTGGATCGAGGTCGAGTTCGACAACCAGGGCGTGCTGTGGATGAAGGTGAACAAGCGCAAGTTCCCCTTCACCCTCCTGCTGCGCGTGCTCGGCTACGGCGACACCCAGATCCGCGAGCTGTTCGCCGGCAACGAGTCCCTCGTCGACGTCACGTTCGAGCAGGAGGGAGCCGCCGGCATCACGCCCGACGAGGCCCTCCTCCGCCTGTTCACGGTCCTGCGCCCCGGCGACCCGCCCAAGGTCGACAAGGCCACGCAGTACCTCTTCGGCCTCCTCGCCGACCCGCGCCGCTACGACCTCGGCGACGCCGGCCGGTACAAGATGAACGACAAGCTCGGCCTCGACCACACCAGCAACACGCTGCTCGGCTACGAGGACGGCCGCTTCGTCGACTACGGTCTCGTGCCCACCCTCCAGTACCTCGTCAACCTCCAGGCCGGCAAGGAAGGCTTCCAGGAGGACGACATCGACCACCTGGGGAACCGGCGCATCCGCACCGTGGGCGAGCTCGTCGCCGACCAGATCCGCGTCGGCCTCGGCCGCATGGCCAGGGGCGTGCGCGAGCGCATGCTGCTCGGCAACCCCGACGCGGCCACGCCGCAGAAGCTGGTCAACAGCCGCCCCATCGTCGCGGCGCTGCGCGAGTTCTTCGGCCGCAGCCAGCTCTCGCAGTTCAAGGACCAGGTCAACCCGCTCTCCGAGCTGAGGCACAAGCGCCGCATCTCGGCCCTCGGGCCCGGCGGCCTGACGCGCGAGCGCGCCGGCTTCGACGTCCGCGACGTGCACCGCACCCACTACGGTCGCATCTGCCCGATCGAGACGCCCGAGGGCGCGAACATCGGCCTGATCACCTCGCTCGCGTCCTACGCGCGCGTGAACGACCTGGGCTTCATCGAGGCGCCCTACCGCGTCGTGAAGAACGGCCGCGTCACCGACGAGGTCGTGTACGTGACCGCGCACGAGGAGGACAAGCACACGATCGCGCAGGCGAACACGCCCCTCAACGAGGACGGCACGTTCGCGGTCGACACGATCGTCGCCCGCCGCCTCGGCGACCCGTTCTTCGTCACGGCCGACGAGGTCGAGCTGATGGACGTCTCGCCGAAGCAGGTCATCAGCGTGCCCACCTCGCTGATCCCGTTCCTCGAGCACGACGACGCGAACCGCGCCCTGATGGGCTCGAACATGCAGTCGCAGGCCGTGCCGCTCATCAAGGCCGAGTCGCCGTTCGTCGGCACCGGCGTCGAGGAGCGCGTCTCGCGCGACTCCGGGACCGTGCTGCTGGCGCTCGACGACGGCGTCGTCACCTACGTCGACGCGAACCGCATCGTCACCGAGAACGAGAAGGGCGTCGCGACCGAGTACCAGCTCACGCGGTTCCAGCGCTCGAACCAGAACACGAACCTCAACCAGCAGCCGGTCGTCAGCCTGGGGCAGAAGGTCAAGAAGGGCGACGTCATCGCCGACGGGCCGGCCTCGCAGAACGGCCGCCTGGCGCTGGGCCAGAACGTGCTCGTCGCCCTGATGCCGTTCGACGGCTACAACTTCGAGGACGCGATCGTCCTCTCCGAGAGCCTGGTCAGGCGCGACATCTTCACGAGCGTCCACATCGAGAAGTTCGAGAAGGAGGCGCGCGACACCAAGCTCGGCCCCGAGAAGATCACCCGCGACATCCCGGGCCTCTCCGAGGCGGCGCTGCGCGACCTCGACGAGGACGGCGTCGTCCGCATCGGGGCCGAGGTGCGCCCCGGCGACATCCTCGTGGGTCACACGAGCTTCAAGGGCGAGAAGGACCCCACGCCCGAGGAGCGGCTGCTGCGCTCGATCTTCGGCGAGAAGGCCAAGGAGGTCAAGGACACCTCCCTCAAGGTCCCGCCCGGTGACGGCGGCATCGTGCTGCGCACCGTCCGCTTCCGCCGCGGCGACCCCGGCGTCGAGCTCAGGCCCGGCGTTCAGGAGATGGTCCGCGTCTACGTGGCGCAGAAGCGCCGCCTGATCGAGGGCGACAAGCTCGCGAACCGGCACGGGAACAAGGGCGTCGTCGCGAAGGTGCTCCCGCCCGAGGACATGCCCTACCTCGCCGACGGCACCCCCGTCGACCTGGTCTTCAACCCGCTGGGCGTGCCGTCGCGCATGAACCTCGGCCAGATCCTCGAGACCCACCTCGGCATGGCGGCCCTGAAGCACGGCGTCAGCTTCGTGACGCCGGTGTTCGACGGCGCCTCCGAGAGCGAGATCAAGGACCTGCTCGAGAAGGCTGCCGAGGCCGAGCTCGCCGAACAGGGCAAGAACGGCTTCGGTTGGGACCGGCGCGAGCTGCAGGTGTACCGGCGCGCCGCGAAGCTTGGCGTGCTGGACGAGGGCCTGAGCCCCGAGGAGGCCTACAAGGCCCTGGCCCGCACCGGCAAGGCCGTGCTGTACGACGGCCGCACCGGCGAGGCGATCGACGCCCCGATCGTCGTCGGGATCATGTACATCATGAAGCTCTACCACATGGTCGAGGACAAGATGCACGCCCGCTCCACCGGGCCGTACAGCCTCATCACCCAGCAGCCGCTCGGTGGCAAGGCGCAGTTCGGCGGTCAGCGGCTGGGCGAGATGGAGGTGTGGGCCCTCAAGGCGCACGGCGCCGCCCACACGCTCCAGGAGATGCTCACCATCAAGTCCGACGACATCGACGGCAGGAACGCGGCCTACGAGGCCATAGTCAAGGGCAACGACGTGCTCGAGCCCACGATCCCCGAGTCGTTCAAGGTCCTCGTGAAGGAGCTCCACTCCCTGGCCCTTGACGTCAAGGTGCTCGACGCCGAGGGCAAGCCCGTGAACATCTTCGACGAGAGTGGGAGGCACTGGTGAGCGACGCACGCCTCAGCAACGCATTCCGTGACGCCAGCCGCGCCCGTGAGCCGCAGCGCGAGTTCACGCAGGTGCAGATCGGCATCGCGTCACCCGACACGATCCGCCGGTGGAGCTACGGCGAGATCACGAAGCCGGAGACGATCAACTACCGCACCCTGAAGCCCGAGCGGGACGGCCTCTTCGACGAGAAGATCTTCGGCCCCGAGAAGGACTGGGAGTGCGCCTGCGGGAAGTACCGCGGCCAGCGCTTCGCCGGCAAGACCTGCGAGCGCTGCGGCGTCGAGGTCACGCGCTCGACGGTGCGCCGCTACCGCATGGGCCACATCGAGCTGGCCACGCCGTGCGCGCACATCTGGTACGTCAAGGACATCCCGAACAAGGTCGGGGCGCTCCTGAACCTCTCGACGTCGCAGCTCGAGCAGGTGCTGTACTTCGCCAAGTACATCGTCACCGACCCGCAAGACGCCAGGCTGGCCGACCGGCCGCTCAAGCGCGGCGACCTGCTCTCCGACGACGAGTACCGCCAGCTCCGCTACGGCCTGCAGGAGACCTACACGGTCGCCAGCGGCGAGGACGCGGTCGTCGCCGACGGCGAGTGGGTCGAGGCCGGCCAGCAGCTCGCCAAGGGCGTGAAGTCGAAGATCGCGGGCATCGCGCAGTACCGCTTCCCGCGCCGCATCCGCCTCGACTACAAGGAGGCGCGCGACGCCAGGCTGATCCTGCCGAAGAAGGACTTCGTCGAGGAGGAGGAGGGCTACAAGGGCGGCCAGCCGATCGCCGAGCTCTCCGAGGACGTCGTCGTGACCTCCGAGGCCGAGGGCGTCGTCGAGCTGGTCCCGATCGGCAACGACGGCGGCGTGATCACGGTCCGCGACGTCGACACCGAGGAGGTCCTCGTCAGCTACGTCGTCCCGGTCGGCATGGAGCCGATCGTCACGGGCGGCGAGTTCGTCGAGGAGGGCGACGAGCTGGCGCGGGCGAAGGCGGGCACGACCCTGAGCCTGCCGACGGCCGCCACCGCCGAGCTGCGCGCCAGCAAGGCCAAGGGCACGAGCGTGACGGTCACGCTGAAGGTCCACTGGGAGCGCAGCGAGACCCACGAGATGAACCCCACCATGCACGTGCTGGTGGGCGACGGCGCCCAGGTGCAGCCCGGCGAGAAGGTCGTCGGCGCCATCGACGCCGCGCAGGAGATCGTGGCGGCCGCCGCCGGCACGGTCAGGCTGTCGCACCCGGCGAGCATCATCGTCTCCCGCGCCCGCGTGTACCCCTACCAGGACGAGCCGATCGTCGTGAACGGCGACCGCGTGAAGGTCGGCGACGAGCTCGCCGACGACGGCAACGTGCGCAGCGAGATCGAGGGGCGGGTCGAGATCGACCTGGTGAGGCGCCAGGTGAGGGTCATCGAGAGCTACGACTTCGAGGCCAAGATGGGCGCCGAGGCGATCAAGGAGCTCCTCGAGACCCTCGACCTCGAGCAGCTCGAGGCCGAGCTCGTCGAGGAGATGAACTCGCCGTCGCGCCACAAGCGCGCGAAGGCCCGCAAGCGCCTCGAGATCGTCAAGGCGTTCCGCAACTCCGACAACGACCCGGCCTGGATGATCCTCGAGGCCGTGCCGGTCATGCCACCGTCCCTGCGCCCGATGGTGCAGGTCGAGGGCGGGCGCTTCGCTACCTCCGACCTCAACGACCTGTACCGGCGCCTGATCAACCGCAACAACCGCCTGAAGAAGCTGATGCAGCAGGGCGCGCCCGAGATGATCGTGCGCAACGAGAAGCGCATGCTCCAGGAGGCCGTCGACGCCCTGATCGACAACGGCCGCCGCGGCGCCCCGGTGAACCACCCCGGCTCCGACAGGCCGTACCGCTCGCTCACCGACCTGCTGGGCGGCAAGCAGGGCCGCTTCCGGCAGAACCTGCTCGGGAAGCGCGTCGACTACTCCGGCCGCTCGGTGATCGTCGTCGGCCCGCAGCTCCAGCTCCACCAGTGCGGCGTGCCCAAGCGCATGGCCCTCGAGCTGTTCAAGCCGT
>DATGNP010000186.1:0-13449 GCA_035306665.1 Trueperaceae bacterium | reverse complement strand
GAGGCCGTCGTGCGCACCTTCAGCGTGCCGCTGCCCGCGGACCTCAGCGGCGACGTCACGCTGCTGGTGAGGGGCGGCGACGTCCCGCGCGAGGTCGAGGGCGCCCCCAGGGAGGGCGGCGAGGTCGACGAGCCCCGCACGTTCCCCGAGCTCCTCGACGCCCTGCGCCAGCAGGTGCAGGCGAGCGAGCTGGTCGTCGAGTCCGTCGACGAGCACGGCGACGTGCGCCGGCTGCTGCGCGTCCCGCTCGAGTGGGTCGTCGTGGGCAGCCAGGACCTGCACGTGAGCGTGGCGCCGGCCACGGAGGAGGACGAGTGAGGCGCCGCAGCACGGACCCGGGCGAGCCCCTGACGGTCGCCGCGGTGGCGGCCGCCGTCGGGGCCGGCCTCGACGCCGGCTCGGGCGCCGCGGTCGTGACCCGGCTCGCCTCGCCGGCCAGCGTGGCGGCGGGACGCGAGGACGCCGCGACCTGCGTGGCGGTGGTCGGCGCGGCGGAGGACGCCGAGGCGCTCGCCGCGGCGCCCACGCCGCCGGCGCTGGTCGTCGCGCCCGAGGGCCTCGACCTGCCGGCGCTGGCGGGCGCCGCCGTCGCGCGCGTGCCCGACGCCCGCCTCGCGCTGGCCCGGCTCACCGCCCTCTTCGACGACAGGCCCGCCCCCGCCACCGGCGAGCGCAGCGCCCACGCGCACGTCGACCCGACGGCCGTCCTCGGCGCCGGCGTGACGCTCATGCCCGGAGCGGTCGTGCGCGCCGGCGCGCGGGTCGGCGACCGCAGCGTCGTCGGCCCCGGGAGCGTCGTGGGCGAGGGCAGCGTCGTCGGCGCGGACTGCGTCCTGCACGCGAACGTCACCCTCTACGACGGGGTGACGCTGGGCGACAGGGTCGTCCTCCACGCCGGCTGCGTGATCGGGGCCGACGGCTTCGGGTACGCGGCCTCCCCCACCGGGGCCGTGAAGGTCCGGCACCTGGGCGGCGTGCGGATCGGCGACGACGTCGAGGTGGGCGCGAACACGGCGATCGACAGGGGCACGCTCGACGACACGGTCGTGGGCGCTGGCACGAAGATCGACAACCTCTGCCAGGTCGGGCACAACGTGCGCATCGGGCGGAGCTGCCTCATCGCGGGCATGACCGGCATCGCCGGCAGCGCCGTGATCGGCGACGGCGCCGTGATCGGGGGCGCCGTCGCCGTGTCCGACCACGTGACGATCGGCGCCGGCGCGCGCGTCGCGGGGCGCAGCGGCGTGACGAAGGACGTGCCGCCGGGCGAGACCTGGGCCGGCTTCCCCGCGCGCCCGTACCGCCAGTACGCGCGCTCGCTCTACCTGGAGGGGCGCCTCGAGGACGTGTGGCGCGTCTTCAAGCGCCTGGACGAGCGCTGAGGTGGCCGGCGGCGTAGCCGAGGTGACCGGGGTCGGCCTGCACAGCGGCCAGACTTGCCGCGTCGTGCTGCACCGCGCCGAGGGACCGCTGCGCTTCAGGCGCGGCCGCGCCGAGGTCACGGCGACGGTGGCGAACGTCGCCGCCACCGACAGGGCCGTGACGCTGGCCGGCGGCGGCGCGCGCGTCTCCCTCGTCGAGCACCTCCTGGCGGCGCTCCGGCTGGGAGGGTTCTTCGCCGGCGTGGTCGTGGAGGCCAGCGCCGAGGAGCTGCCGATCCTCGACGGCTCGGCCGCGCCGTGGCTGGAGCCGGTGGCGGCGCTGGGGCCTCCCCCGCCCGTCCCCCCGCCCCTGACGCCGACGGCCCCCGTCGAGGTCGGGCGCGGCGGCGGAGTCGCCCGTGCCGAGCCCGGCCCCGAGCGCCTCGAGGTCGCGATCGACTTCCCGCACCCCGCGATCGGCGCGCAGCGCTGGTCCGGCGGGCCCGAGGACTACCCCAGCTTGGCGCCGGCCCGCACGTTCGGGTTCCTGCGCGACGCGGAGGCCCTGAGGGCCAGAGGCCTCGCCCTGGGCGCGAGTCTGGAGCATGCTATCGTCTACGACGATGACGGGCCGCTGCGCCCACTCCGGTCCCCAGACGAGCCGGTGCGCCACAAGGCGCTCGACGCGATCGGAGACCTCGCCCTCCTCGGACGCCCCCTCCGGGCCCACGTCACCATCTCACGCGGCTCGCACGCCCTCCACCACGCCCTCATGGCCGCTCTCCTGAGCGCCGAGGACCCGTCGCGCGCCGGCGACCGCGAGGTCCGCTCGTGACCGTGCGCGTTGCCGTCGTCGGCTACGGCGTGATGGGCAGGTACCACGCGATGAACTACGCGGCGCTGCCGGCAGCCGACCTCGTCGCCGTCGTCGACCCCGACCCCGACAAACGCCTGTCGGCGCAGCTCGAGCTGGGCGTCGAGGCCTACCCGACCGTGGCGGCCCTGCTGGCCGCGCGCCCCGTCGACGCCGCGAGCGTGGCCGCGCCCACGAGCCTCCACTACGCGCTGGCCAAGCAGCTGCTGCTGGCCGGCGTCCACGTGCTCGTCGAGAAGCCCGTGGCTACCGACGTCGACCAGGCGCGCGAGCTGGCCGAGCTCTCCCGGGGGCTCGGCCTCGTCCTGCAGGTCGGCCACATCACGCGCTTCTACCGCACGGTCGCGAAGCTGCGCGAGGAGGTCGACACGCCCTACCTGATCGAGGCGCGGCGCCTGGTGCCGTCGACGCGGGTCAAGGACGTCGGCGTGATCCTCGACCTCATGATCCACGACATCGACATCGTCCTCGGGCTCGTCAGGGGCGAGCCCGTGGCGGTCGCCGCCGCCGGCCGCTGCCTCAACGGCAGCCCTCACGAGGACGTCGCCGCCGCCCAGGTCACGTTCGCCGACGGCTGCATCGTGAGGCTGCTGGCCAGTCGCGTGGCGCCCGACGCCGAGCGCAGCCTCCTGGTGGCCGAGCGCGACCGCACCGTGCGGATCGACTTCGCGAAGGAGCCGTACGCCGAGCTGGTCGTCTACCGCGACCCGCAGGGCGCGTCCAGCGCCGGGCACGTGCAGCTCGACAGGCACGTGATCCACGAGGAGAACCCGCTCAAGAAGGAGCTCGAGCACTTCATCGCCAGGCAGTCGGGCGAGGCCGCGCCCATCGGCACGCTCGCCGACGACCTGCGCTCGCTGACCTTGGCGTCGCGCCTGCTGGCCGAGCTGCGCGCCGCCAGCCCCGTGGCCGTCTAGGACGCTGCGCTAGACTTGCCGCCATGGACATCGACGTCCGGGCGGTGCTGCCGCACCGCTACCCGTTCCTCTTCGTGGACCGGCTCGTCTCCTTGAGCGGCGACGAGTTCGAGTGCGTCAAGAACGTCACGCACAACGAGCCGTTCTTCCCCGGCCACTTCCCGCAGGAGCCCGTGATGCCCGGCGTGCTGATCGTCGAGGCGCTGGCGCAGGCAGCCGGCGTCGCGTTGGCCGCGCGCGAGGGCGGCGCTCCCACGGGCGTCGGCTACCTCGCCGGCATCGAGAGCGCCCGCTTCAGGCGCAAGGTGGTCCCCGGCGACGTGCTCAGGCTGACCGGGCGCATCGTCACGTTCCGCCGCGGCCTGTGCAAGGTCGAGGCCCGGGCACTGGTCGGCGACGAGGTCGCCGCCGAGGCGGCCCTCTCGTTCGTCTACGCGGCCTGAGATGGCAGCGGCCGTCCGCCGGACAGGGGCCCACGCGGCGGGCGCGCCGCCCGCGGTGGCGGCTACGGCCGTCGTCGAGGACCCGGCCTCGCTCGGACCCGGTACGACGGTCGCGCACGGCGCGTACGTGGCCGCCGGCGCGGTGCTGGGCGAGGGCGTCGCCGTGGGCCCGAACGTCGTCGTCGAGGCCGGCGTGCGCGTGGGCGCCGGCACCCGCCTCCTCCCCGGCACGGTGCTGCGGCGGGGCGTCGAGCTCGGCAGGCGCTGCGTCGTGGGCCCGTACGCCGTGCTCGGCGGCGAGCCGATGGACACGAGCTTCGCGGGAGAGGACAGCCGCGTGGTCGTCGAGGACGAGGTCGAGGTGCGCGAGTTCGTGACCGTCCACCGCGCGACGGGCGAGGGCGCCGTCACGCGCGTCGGCGCCGGCGCGCTGCTGATGAGCTACGCGCACGTCTCCCACAACTGCGACGTCGGCGCGGGCGCCGTGATCACGACCTGCGTGCAGCTCGGCGGCCACGCGCAGGTGGGCGAGCGCGCGAACCTCGGTTCCGGGAGCCTCCTGCACCAGTTCTGCCGGGTAGGTCCCTACGCGATGTTCGGCGCGGCCAGCGCGGCGAACCAGGACGTGCTGCCGTTCGCGATGGCGCGCGGCAACCCGGCCAGGCACTACCGCCTCAACGCCGTCGGGCTCAGGCGCGCCGGCTTCGCGGGCGAGCGCTACCGCCGTCTCGAGGAGGTCATGCGGGCGCTGAGGCGCCGCGACGTGCCCGCGCTGGAGGCCCTGGCCGAGGCGAGCGAGGACGCCCGCCTCGTCCTCGACTTCGTGCGCACGTCCCGGCGCGGCTGGGCGCGCTTCGTCACGGGGGGCTGATGGCGCAGGTCGTGCTGGTCAGCAACGGGCCGGGCGAGCTCTACACCTGGGTGGGTCCCGTCGTCAGGGAGCTGCGCCGCGCCCTGCCGGACGCGCGCGTCGCGGTCTCGCTGGTGCCGTGCCAGTTCGCGGCCGGCAACGAGCCCGAGGTCGCGCGCTCGTTCGGGCCCGACCACGTCGCGACGCCCGGCGAGTACCTGCGGGCGCTCGCCGCCGGCTCGGTGCCCGCGGGGCTCGCCGACGCCGGCGCCGGGCCCGGCGCGGTCGTGGGCCTGGGCGGCAGCCCGGGCGCGCCGGTGACGATGGCGCGCCGGCTCGGGTTCCCCGCCTTCCGCTACAGCTTCGAGCCCTACTGGCACTCCGGCCTCGAGCTGCTGCTCCTGCCCGACGAGCGCGTCCGCGAGCGGGCGCTGCGTCGCGGGTCGCCGGGCGCGGCCCTGCGCGTCGTCGGCAACCTGGTCGCCGACGCCGTCGAGGCCGCCGAGCCCGCCCCGGACCGCGGCGACCCCCACGTCCTCGTCTTCGCCGGGAGCCGCGACCAGTTCGCCCTGCACCTGATCCCGTTCATGATCGCGCTCGTCGACCGGCTGGCCCGCGACCTGCCGGGCGCCCGCTTCGTGTGGCCCGTGAGCCGGATGCTGCGCGCGCGCACCGTGGAGGCCGGCATCGCCGGCGAGGCCGCGGCGACGCTCCACGGGGTCGCGGGTCGTCGCGAGGGCGACGTCGTCCACACGCCCGGCGGCGCCCGCATCGAGCTCGTCGCCGAGGAGGAGCGCTACGCGCACATGCGCGCCGCGGACCTGGCCGTGACGATCCCCGGCACGAACACCCTCGAGCTCGGCGTCGCGGGCGTGCCCGCGCTGGTGCTCCTGCCGCTGAACCGCCCCGAGCTGATCCCCCTCGAGGGCGCCGGCCACTGGCTCGGCCTCGTGCCGCTGGTGGGCCGCTACCTGAAGCGCTACGCTGTCAGGCTCTTCGTCGAGGGCCTGGCGGTGCCCGTGTCGCTCCCGAACCGGATCACCGGCGAGGACCTGATGGTGGAGGTGGCCGGCAGGGTCCACCCCGACGCCGTCGCCGAGCGGGCCCTGGCCCTCGTGACGGACGCGGAGGACCTCGAGCGCCGGCGGCTCAGGCTGCGCGCGACGATGCCGCGTCCGGGTGCGGCCGCGGAGCTGGTCAGGGTCGTCGCCGCGCACGCCGGGCTATGAGCGGCGAGCGGCCCGTCACCGCTACCGCCGCCGCTGCCGCGGAGCGGTCGGTCGTACGGGACGCGCCCACCGCCGGCCGGCTCCTGTGGCCGACGCGGAGGAGCGCCGTGCTCGGCGCGCTGGCGGCCGTGGCCAGCGCGGTGGCGCGCGTGGCCGTCGTGCCGCTGTTCGTCACGCCGCTGTTCGATGAGGCGCTCGCCGACCCCGCCGCGCTGCCGCGCCTGCTCGCCGTCGCCGGCGCCGTGGTGCTCGCCGGCAGCCTGGCCCTGTGGGCCCAGGACGCGCTCCTCGGCCGGGCCGCGGCGCTGTCGGCCGCCGACGCCAGGCGAGCGGCCTACGCGCACCTGCTGGCGCGACCGCCGGGCACGCTGCCCGGCTCGAGCGGCGCGCTGGCCAGCCGCGTGATCACCGACCTCAAGGAGGTCGAGACCTACGTCAGGTACGGCCTCGGGTCGCTAGTCGCCGAGGGCGTGACGCTGGCCCTGATCCTGGCCGCCCTCGTGCGCGCCGACCCGCGGTCCGCCGCGCTGCTGGTGCTGCTGGGGCTGCCGGCCGCGTGGGCGCTGCGCCGGCTGGGCGGGGCGCTGCAGCGCGCGTCGGCCGGCTCGATGGAAGGCACCGAGGCCCTGGGACGCCACCTGCAGGAGGGCGTGCGGCACCACGAGACCGTCGCCGCCTTCGGCGCCAGGTCGTTCATGCTGCGTCGCTTCGAGGCCGCGAACCGCAGCACCGCCGCCGCCGGCGCGCGCCGCAGCCTCCTGGCCGCGCTGCAGGTGCCGGTGACGCAGGTGCTCCTCTACGTAGCCCTCGGGGCCGTCGTCGTCGTGCTCGCCGGCGGCGTGCGGCGCGGCCAGCTCACCGTGGGCGAGATGGTCTCGTTCCTCACGCTCGTGGCGCTGGCGGCGGCGCCGGCTCAGCTGCTGCCCGCCGCCTACGCCATGTACCGCCAGGCGCGCGCCGCGGCGCTGCGGGTCGAGGCGCTGGTCGGCGGCGCCGGGAGCGGGCGGGAGGCCGGGAGCGCGGCGGCCGCCGACCCGGCCCCGCGCAGCGGGGGGACCGGCGCCGGCCTCGCCGTGCGCGGCCTCGCGACCGGCTTCGACCCGGACCGGCCGGTGCTCTCGGGCCTCGACCTCGAGCTGCCTGGCCGCGGCCTCTTCGTCGTGAGCGGGCCGAGCGGCGTGGGCAAGACGACCCTGCTGCGGACGCTCCTCGGCCTGCTGCCGCCGCTGGCGGGGTCGGTCGCGTGGGCCGGGCGTGAGCTCGGGAGCGTGCCGGACGCGGAGCTGAGGCGCCTCGTCGCCTACGTGCCGCAGGGCCACGAGCTGGTGTCGGGCACGGTCAGGGACGCCCTGGCCATGGGCCGCGACGCGCCTGACGACGCCCTGTGGGAGGCGCTGGCGGCCGCCGGCGTGGCCGAGGCGGTGGCCGCCCTGCCCGGCGGCCTGGACGCCGAGCTGGGCGAGGACGGCGCCGGGCTCTCCGGAGGTCAGCGCCAGCGCCTGGCGATCGCGCGGGCGCTCGTGGGCCGGCCAGCCGCCCTGCTGCTCGACGAGCCGACCTCGAACCTCGACGAGGCGGCCGAGGCGGGCGTCGTGGCGCTGCTGGCTTCCCTGTCGGAGGGGATGCTCGTGCTGGCCGTCACGCACCGGCCGGCGCTGGCGGCGGCGGCGGACACGGTCATCGAGCTGGCCGCTCCCCCTCAGGCCGGCGCCGAGGCGAGGTCGGGCAGCGCCAGCATCGTCTCGCCCAGGACGCTCGCCGAGCGGTAGCTCCCCGCCTCCAGCTGGGAGGCGACGAAGCCGTCGAGCCGCCCGGGCGCGACGTCGTAGTAGACCTCGAGCTCCCTGGCGAACAGCCGACCCTCGCGGGCGAGCAGTTCGCGCAGCGGCAGGCGCTCGCGCGGCAGCAGGAGCGCGTCCTCGCCGAGCAGGGACCTGAGCGCGCTCACGTAGGCGTCGACGCCGCGCGCTCCGACGACCGCGACGGACCTGCCGTCGGCGGCGACGAACACCAGCGTCGGGAAGCCGCGTACGCCGAGCTCGCGCGCGAACGCGAGGTCGGCGTCGAGGAGCGCCCGGCCCCGCTCCCCCTCGGCCTCCGCGACGACCGCGCTCCCGTCCCGGCCCAGCCCGTCGACGATCGCGGCCAGGACGGCCGGGTCGGCGACGTTCCTGTCGAACGCGAAGACCGCCTCGCGGGCGCGGCGCAGGAACGCGCGGGCCAGCTCGGGGTCCTGCTCCCTGAGCACGACGTAGACGCGCGAGGGCGGGTACGACGACGCCAACGGGTCGCGCAGCCACACCGAGCCGTCGATCGGCATGCGCGTGGCCCGGCCGACCTGGCGCCAATGGCCGGCGACGTCGGCTGGGCCGCCGATGCCGTTGGCCTTGTCGGCGAAGCCGCGCCAGGCGGGCAGGAGGCCGCCCATGACCACGCGGACGTCGACGTGCCGCGCGTACTCGTGCTCGAAGCGCTTCAGCACCGGCTCCAGCGCCCAGCAGTGCGAGCAGATGGGGTCGGTGACGTAGTAGACGTCGACCTTGCCGGCCGCCGTCACGGTCTGGAGCGTCTGGCCGGCGGCGCCGGCGTCGGCGGGGCCGCAGACCCCCGTCTCGATGTCGCACACCATGGCGCCGGCCAGGTCGATGTCGCCGTGTTCGTTCACTGCGTGGGTCCTCCTCCGCCGGGGCGGGCACTGCCGGCCTCCGGCTCGCCGGCACTATAAGAAGGTTAGTTACTTGCGTCAAGTTAGCCACGGCGGTAGACTGCCGCCGTGGCTACGCTCGACCCCGCCCTGTGCCCGCGCTTCCACCGCGCCGTCGAGCTCATCGGCCGGCGCTGGTCCGGCGCCATCCTGCGCGTGATGCAGGCGGGCGCCAGCCGCTTCGCGGAGATCAAGCACGCGGTGCCCGACATCAGCGACAAGATGCTCGCCGACCGGCTCAAGGAGCTCGAGGCCGAGGGGCTGGTGACCCGCGTCGTCCACGCGACGACGCCGGTGCGGGTCGAGTACCGGCTCACGGCCAAGGGCCAGTCGCTGGGCCCGGTGCTCGACACGATCGGGGCCTGGGCCCGGACCTGGGTCGTCCTCGAGGAGGCCGGCGCGGCCGAGCGCGCGTGACCAGCGCCCGCGCCAAGGGCTAGCATCTGCCCACCCCGTGATCTACGACGACGCCCCCGACCTCTACGACGCCCACTACCTCGCCTACCGGGACGACGTCCCCTTCTACACGCGGCTCGCGGCCGACGCGGGCGGCCCCGTGCTCGAGCTCGGGGCCGGCACCGGCAGGGTGACCGAGGCCCTGGCCCGAGCCGGCCACCACGTCGTGGCCGTGGACGCCTCGCCGGCGATGCTGGCCAGGGCCGAGGAGCGGCTGGCCGCGGCCGGGGTGAAGGACGACGTGCGCCTCCTGGAGGCCGACATGCGCGCCCTCGACCTCGGCGAGCGGTTCCCCCTGGTCGTGGCGCCCTTCAACGTCCTGATGCACGCGTACACGCTCGACGACCAGGACAGCACGCTCTCGAGCGTCGTGCGGCACCTGGCGGACGGCGGCACCTTCGCCTTCGACCTCTACGCCCCGCGCTTCGGGCCACGCGGGGTCGTGAGGGTCGAGCCGGGCCTGGGGGCCAGCCTGGCGGCGGCGCGCCCCGGCGAGCGCCACGACGTGTTCCTGGTGCAGGAGGTCGACGAGGTGGCCCAGCTGGCCACGACCACGTACTTCCACGACGCCACGCGCGGGGACGGCACCGTGACCCGCCGCGTGACCGTGCTGCGGCAGCGCTACTACACGCGCTTCGAGGTCGAGCGCCTCTGCCGCGCCGCCGGCCTGCGGGTCAGCGTCCACGGCGGCTTCGACCGCTCGCGCTACGACGAGAGGAGCCCGCTCATGGTGTGTCTGGCCAGGCGCGACCCAGCAGCCGCCAGCCGGGCGCGCTGACGAACAGGGCGTCGGGCAGCTTCAGGGAGCCCCACAGCGCCATCGGCTCGAGGCCGTTCGCCTCCGCCAGGAGCAGCGTCATCACGGTGGCGTGCGTGACGACGGCCGTGAGGCCGTCAGCGCCCTCCGCCGCCACCTCGGCCAGCGCCGCGGCGAAGCGCTCGCGTGCCTGGTCGCCGGTCTCCTCGCCCATCACGAGCTCGCCGGGGCGGGCGAAGAGGGCCGCCACCTGCTCGCGCCACTCCACGTCGCCGACGAGCGGCAGCGGCCCGCGCCGGTGCTCGGCCAGTCCGGGGTGCCGGCTCACGCCCTCCAGGCCCCACGCCTGGGCGAGCGCCTCGGCCGTCGCCACCGCCTTCGGCTCGTCGCTCGACCACAGGCGCTCCACGCGCCGCCCCGTGCCCGCCAGGAGCCTGTCGACCTCGGCGGCGAGGGCGTGACAGGCGGGCACGGCCTCCGGGTCGAGGCGCCACTCGCGCGCCGGCACGCCGGACCTGAGCAGCGGCCTGGCGTGCCTGACGAGGACCACGTCGGCGCCCGCCGGCTCGCGCGCGCCCGGTGGCGGCAGGCTCACGCCGCCACCTCCCAGACCGCGAGGGCCGCACCCGTCGCGGCGCCGGGCGCGACGTCGAGGCCCACGGCCCGGGCCGCCGTCTCCAGCGCGCCGGCGAGCAGCACGAGGTCGTGCCTGTCGGCCCAGCCCAGCAGCGAGGGCCTGACGATGCGGTCCTTGAGGTCCCCCTGCCCGCCGCCCACGTGGAGGCCCAGCTCGGCCAGCGCGGCCGCGAGGCGAGCGGCGCCCACGTGCGCCGGCACCTCGAGGGCCGCGAGCGCCGGGCTGGGCCGGGACGCGAACCGCCTCAGGCCGCAGGCCTCGCCGGCGGCGAGCAGCGCGCGGTTCAGGCGCTCCTTCTCCCGCCACCGCGCCTCGAGGCCCGCCTCGAGCACGAGGTCGAGCGCGACGTCGAGGGCGGCCACCAGGGACGTGGCCGGCGTGCTGCCGGACCCGCCCTCGGCCTGCCGCTCGCGCTCGCGCCTGAGGTCGAGGTAGCCGGTGGGAACGAGGCCCTCCGAGCGGGACCAGGCGCGCGCGGAGAGCCAGGCGAAGCCGAGCCCCGGGGGCGTCATCAGGCCCTTCTGGGAGCCGGACACGACGGCGTCGAGGTCCCACTCGCGCGGCCGCAGCTCGGCGGCGGCGAGGCTGCTGACGGCGTCGACGATCACCAGCGCGTCGGGGGCGGCGGCTCGCGCCGCGCGGGCCACGGCCGCGACGTCGTGGAGCATGCCCGTCGAGGTCTCGGAGTGCACGACGACGACGGCCGCGGTACCGGGGCGCGCCGCGAGCTCGACCCGGAGGCGGTCCAGGTCGTACTCCTGGCCGTAGTCGGCCTCCAGCTCGGTGACCGCGAAGCCGAAGCGGCGGCACAGGCCCGCCCACTTCTCCCCGAACCGTCCCGAGCGCAGGCACAGCACCTCGGCGCCCGCGGGCACGCAGGCCAGCAGCGCGGCCTCGAACGCCGCGGAGCCGGAGCCGGTCACGACCACGACGTCATCCCCCGGCACGGCGAGGGCGTCGGCCAGCTTCGCCCTCACGCCGCTGAACAGCTCCCGGAACTCGGGCCCGCGGTGGTGCAGCACCGGCCGCGCCATGGCCGCCAGCACGGCGGGCGGCACCCCGACGGGGCCGGGGGCGTAGAGCCGGCGCCCGCGCGTCACAGCCTGACCATCCGCAACGTCTGGATCACGTCGTGCATCGACCGCAGGCGCGCGATCGTCGCGGGCTCCGGCGCGCTGTCGAGCGTGAGCACGAACATCGCCAGGCCGTCGTCGGAGACGCGCGAGAGCTGCATGCTGTTGATGTTCACGCCCGCCTCGCCGAGCACGGTGCCGACGCGGCCGACGGCGCCGGGCCTGTCGTAGTTCGTGCACACGAGCATCGTGCCCTCGGGCCTGATCTCCAGGGCGTAGCCGTCGATCGCCGTGATGCGCGGGCGGCCGGCGAGCACGGTCCCGGCCACGCTGGCCTCCCCGCCCGGTCCCCGCACGGTCGCGGTCACCTGCGTCGTGTACCCGCGGCCGCGCGCGGCCCTCACCTTCGAGACGCGGATGTCGCGCTCGCGGGCGATCGAGGGGGCGTTGACGTACGTCGGCGGCTGGTCGAGCACTGGCTCCAGCAGGCCCTTGATCACGGCGGTGGCTATAGGGTCGGGGTCGATGGGGAACTCGCCCGCCAGCTCGATCTCGAGCTCGCGCACGCGCCCGCCGCCGAGCTGGCTGACGACCCGACCCAGCACCTCGCCGAGCTCGAGGTGGTCGCCGAGAGCCGCGACGACCTGGGGCGCCAGCGCCGGCGCGTTGACGACCCCGCGCGAGTAGTCGCCCTTGAGCGCCATCACGGTGCGCTCGAGGATCTCGGTGCCGACGCGGCCCTGCGCCTCGACGGTGTTCGCGCCCAGGTGCGCGGTGAGCACGACGTCGTCGCGGCCGATCAGGGGGTTGTCCGGGGTCGGCGGCTCGAGCACGAACACGTCGAGCCCCGCTGCGAAGACCTTGCCGCACTCGAGGGCCCAGAGCAGGGCCGCCTCGTCGACGATCCCCCCGCGAGCGGCGTTCACGACGACGGCGCCGTCGGGCAGGGCCGCCAGCTCCGCGCGGCCGATCATGCCCTCGGTCTCCTCGGTCAGGGGCGTGTGCACGGTGAGGAAGTCGGAGCGGGAGAGGAGCGCCCCGAGGTCGTCGAACAGCTCGACCTTGAGCTCCTCGGCGCGGTGGGGCGAGAGGTAGGGGTCGTACGCCCCGACGAGCATGCCCAGGCCCTGCGCCCGCCTGGCGACGAGCGAGCCGATGCGGCCCAGCCCCACGATGCCGAGGCGCGCGTTCTTCAGCTCGCGGCCCAGGAAGGCGCGGTCCCAGCGTCCGGAGCGGATCAGGCGGTCGGACCGGGCCACGCCGCGCGCCGCGGCCAGCATCAGCGCGACGGCGAGCTCGGCGGCCGACACGTTGTTCGCCTCGGGGGCGTTGACGACGAGGACGCCGCGGCGGCTGGCGGCCTCCAGGTCGATGTTGTCGACGCCGACGCCGCCCCTGCCCACGACCTTGAGGCGTTCGGCGCGCTCCAGGAGCTCGGCGTCGACGCGGGTCCGGCTGCGGGTGATGATCGCGTCGTAGGCGCCGACGAGCGCGAGCAGGTCGGCGCGCTCGATGCCGGGCCGGTAGTCGACCTCGATGTCGGGGTCTTCCACCTCCCCCAGCCGTATGGAGTCGGTGACGAGTATCCGCGCCATGGCGCGAGAGGTTACCACCGCCAGCTCCGCTCCGGGCTCAGCCGTTCCGGCACCCCGCCATGAGGCTCCCACACGCTCCGCTCGGCGCCCCGGGCCCGACCGCCCCGACGCGGCCTAGTGCACGAACCCCGTCACCGACCACCCGCTCGGCACCGGGAACGAGTCGACGCCGAGGACGTCCATGAACAGCTCGCCCTCGAGCCGCAGCAGCGTCGAGTAGCCCTGCATCGCGGCCTCGAGGGCCGCGCGCGCCTCGTCGGGCAGCGCGCCGGGCACCGGGTAGAAGAGCAGGTCGACGCGGGTCGTCTCCCCCGCCGCGATCGGCGCGGGGCTCATGTCCTCCATCGCCACCGGCCAGCCGCCGAGCACGAGCGTGAGGTCCTTGCCGTGCAGGAAGTAGCCGATGTCGCCGGGGTTGTTCGCCAGGAGGACGACCTGCGCGACCGGCACGCCGGCGTGGAGCTCGTAGACGCGGCTGGCGCCCTCGTCGAGCCGCAGCAGCGGCGCCTGGGCGGTGCGGCGCGCGAACGTCGAGCCCTCCAGCAGCAGACGC
>DATGNP010000185.1:0-2217 GCA_035306665.1 Trueperaceae bacterium | reverse complement strand
CTGGCCAAGTGGGCGCTGATAGGCCTCCTCGTCGGCGTCGTGGCCGGGCTCGGGGCGGCCCTGTTCCACTTCCTCCTCGACGAGGCCACGCACCTGCTGCTCGTCGGCCTCGGCGGTCACCAGCCGCCCCTGCCGCCCGGCGAGGGCGGCACCGCCGCGTCGGAGGGACGACCCAGCCTCCTGCTGCCTCTCGTCGTCGCGGCCGGTGGCCTCGTGTCCGGGCTCGTCGTCGCGCGCTTCGCCCCCGAGGCCGAGGGCGCCGGCACCGACACGGCCTTGGAGGCCGTGCACATGCGGGCCGGCAAGGTGAGGCGCCGGGTGCCACTGGTCAAGCTGGTGGCGTCGGTCGTGACGATAGGCAGCGGCGGCTCCGGGGGCCGCGAGGGGCCGGCTTCGCAGATGTCGGCCGGCCTGGCCTCGGCCGTGGCCGACTGGTTGAGGCTCACCGCCCAGGACCGGAGGATCGCCGTCACGGCCGGGATCGGCGCGGGCATCGGCGCGATCTTCCGCGCCCCGCTAGGGGGCGCCCTGTTGGGGGCCGAGGTCCTCTACCGGAAGGACATCGAGTCCGAAGCGGTGGTGCCCGGGCTCATCGCGTCGATCGTCGCCTACAGCGTGTTCGGGGCCTTCCACGGTTTCGAGCCGCTGTTCGGGGCCCAGCCGGACGTGGCCATCGACTCGCCGCTGCAGCTCCCCTACTTCGCGGTGCTGGGCGCCGCCTGCGGGGCGATGGGCGTGCTCTACGCTGCGGCGCTGCGCCTGGCGCGCGAGGCGTTCGGCGGGCTCGGGCTGCCCGCCTGGCTGCGGCCCGCGCTCGGCGGGCTGGCCGTGGGCCTGATGGGCCTCGCCCTGCCGCACGTGCTGCACACCGGCTACGGCTGGCTGCCGCTGAGGGTCGACGACGCGCTCCTCCTGGCGCCGGTCTGGTTGCTCGTCCTGCTCCCGTTCGCGAAGGTGGCGGCCACGGCGCTGACCGTCGGCTCCGGCGGCTCCGGCGGCACGTTCGCGCCCGGCATGGCGATCGGCGGGCTCGTGGGCGCCGCCCTGTGGCGCCTGGCTCACGAGGTGCTCCCGAGCGTTCCGGACTCGCCCGCGCCCTTCGTGATCGTCGGCATGATGGCCCTCTTCGGCAGCATCGCCCACGTCCCCATCGCCATGATGCTGATGGTCGCGGAGATGACCGGGACGCTGTCGGTGCTGCCGCCCGCCATGGTCGCGGTAGCGGTAGCCACGGCGCTCGTGGGCGACCGCTCGATCTTCCGCTCGCAGCTCCCCAGCCGGGCGCTGGCGCCGGCCCACCGCGTCCGCATGGCGTTCCCGCTGCTCTCGTCCCTGGTCGTGCGTGACGCGATGCGGCCCGCGGCAGTCGTGTCGGCCGGGGCGACGGCGGCCGCGGCGCGGGAGGCCGCCGGCGAGGACGGCGCCGTCGTCGTCGACGGCGAGGCGGTCGTCGGGGTCGTCACGGCCGAGGCGCTGGCGAGGGCAGGAAGCGAGGACCGGGTCGACGCGCTGACCCGTCCCGTCGAGCCCGTCGGCCCCGACCTGCCTCTGGACGAAGCCCTCGAGCACCTCGCCGGCGCCGACGTCCCTTGGGTGCCGGTCGTCGAGGACGGGCGCCTGGTCGGCCGCGTCGGGACGCGCGGCATCGTCGCCACGTACAAGGCGACGTTGGGGCGGGGCGTCCGGCGCGTGTCCGACCTGCCGCCGGAGTCGGTCCTGCTCGAGGCCGTCGTCGCCGAGGGCTCGCCGCTCGCGGGGCGGACGCTGGCCGAGGCGCGGCTGCCCCCCGGGGTGCTGGTGCTGTCCCTGCTGCGCGAGGGCACCGTCGTCCACCCGCGCGGCGACACCGTCGTCGCCGCCGGCGACCGCCTCACCGTGCTCGCGGCGCGCGGCCGCGAGGCCGAGGTCAGGCGCTACCTCACCGGCTGAAGGGGCACGTCGCCCCCGGGCTCAGAGCGTCTTCGTGCCCAGGTAGCCGGCCAAGGCGTCGGGCACCTCGACCGTCCCGTCCGCGCGCTGGTTGTTCTCGACCAGCGCCGCGATCGTGCGCGGGAACGCCAGCGCGCTGCCGTTCAAGGTGTGGACCGGCTCCGGCCTGCCCTTGCCGTTCACGCCCCCCGGGCGAGCCCGCGTGCGCAGGCGGTTCGCCTGGAACGCCTCGAGGTTGCTGATGCTCGAGACCTCGAGCCAGCGGCCCTGGCCCGCGCTCCAGACCTC
>DATGNP010000184.1:0-3646 GCA_035306665.1 Trueperaceae bacterium | reverse complement strand
AGGCCACGGTCTTCGGCTACAGGGTGAAGGACCCCCAGCGCTACGGCGTGGTGGCGTTCGACGAGAGCGGCAGGGTCACCGACATCGAGGAGAAGCCCCGCGAGCCGAAGAGCGACTACGCCGTCACGGGGCTCTACTTCTACCCCTCCGACGCCCCCGAGCACGCCCGCGGGCTGAAGCCGTCGGCGCGCGGCGAGCTCGAGATCACCGACCTCAACCGCGTCTACCTGGAGCAGGGCCGCCTGCGCGTCGAGCTGCTCGGGCGCGGCATGGCCTGGCTCGACACCGGCACCCACGAGAGCCTGCTGCAGGCCGCGAACTTCGTGGAGACGCTCGAGTCGCGTCAGGGCACGAAGATCGCCTGCCCCGAGGAGGTGGCCTACCGCCAAGGCTGGATCGGCGCCGAGCAGCTCGAGGCGCTGGCGCGCGAGTTCGGCCCGGCCAACCCCTACGGCCGCTACCTCCTCGGTCTCCTCGACGAGCGCCCCCCGACCTGAGCCGCAGCGGCGGCACGACGAGCATGAGACGGGCTGTGCCACTCTAAGGCCAGCCCTGCTTACCATCGTCACGGAGGGACGGCTTGACGGTCGAAGCCATGTTCGCCACGCTCGTGGCCCTGGGCGCCCTGACGCTGCTGGCCGTCACGCGCCTGGCCGCCGACGTCGTGTTCCTGGCCGCGATGGTCGTGCTCGTCGTCGTCGGCGCGCTGCCGCTGGAGGACGCGCTGTCCGGGTTCGGCAGCGAGGGCGTCATCACCGTCGGCGCGATGTACGTCGTCGCCGCGGGCCTGCGCGAGACGGGCGCCGTGAGGTGGCTGAGTTCCCGTCTGCTGGGCCGCCCCAAGGGCGTGAGGGACGCGCAGCTGCGGCTGATGGTCCCGGTCGCCGCGGTGTCCGGGTTCCTCAACAACACGCCGCTCGTGGCCGTGATGATCCCCACCGTCTCCGAGTGGGCCAAGAAGCACGGCATCTCGGTGTCGCGGCTGCTGATGCCCCTGTCGCACGCCGCCGTGCTCGGCGGCACGATCACGCTCATCGGCACGAGCACGAACCTCGTCGTCAACGGCCTGCTCCGGGAGCAGACCGGCTCGGGACTGGGCCTGTTCGTGATCACGCCCGTCGGCCTCGCCGTGACCGTCGTCGGCGTCGCGTTCGTCGTGGTCTTCGCCAAGTGGCTCGTGCCGGAGCGCCTGCCGGTGGCGCAGAAGGTCGCGGACGCGCGCGAGTACTCGGTCGAGATGACGGTGGCCGCAGGCGGGCCCCTGGAGGGCAAGACCGTGGCCGAGGCCGGCCTCGACAGGCTCGGCGAGGTGACCCTCACCGAGGTCGAGCGCGAGGGCGCGGTCGTGCCAGGCGACCTGCACGGCGTGCTGCTGCAGGCCGGGGACAGGCTGCACTTCGTGGGGGTCGTCGACGCCGTCGTCGACCTCCAGCGCACGCCGGGCCTCACGCCGGCGGGCGACCAGGTGTTCAAGCTCGAGGGCCCGCGGCCCGACCGCATACTCGTCGAGGCCGTCGTCTCGGACAGCGGACCGATGGTCGGCCGGACGATCAAGGAGGGACGCTTCCGCAGCCTCTACGGCGCCGTCGTCGTGGCGATCGCGCGCAACGGCAGGCGCCTGAGCGAGAAGGTCGGGGAGGTCGTGCTCCGCCCCGGCGACACGCTGCTCCTCGAGGCCGACCGCGCGTTCGTCGAGACCCACAGGAACGTCAGGGACTTCTACCTGCTCAGCGCCGTGCCCGACTCCTCACCGCCGCGCTACGAGCGGATGGGCGCCTCGGCGCTCGTCCTGGCCGGCCTCGTGGTCGTGGCCACGATGGGCGTCCTGCCGATCGTCGTGGCCGGCCTCCTCGCCGCCCTCGCCATGGTCGTGATGCGCTGCGTCTCGGCCGACGGCGCCAGGCAGGCGATCGACTGGCCGGTCCTCATCACGATCGGCGCGGCGATCGGCGTGGGAAGGTCACTGGAGGCGACCGGCGTCACGGCGATGCTCAGCGCCGAGCTGTCCCGCATCGGAGCCGACGACCTGCGGCTCAACCTGCTCGTGCTCTACGTGGCGACCGCGATCGTCACCGAGCTCGTCACCAACAACGCCGCCGCGGCGCTGATGTTCCCGGTCGGCATGGCCATGGCGGCGGCGATGGACGCGAGCGTCGTGCCGTTCGCGATCACGATCATGATGGCCGCGTCCTGCAGCTTCATCACGCCGATCGGCTACCAGACGAACCTGATGGTCTACGGGCCGGGCGGCTACCGGTTCCACGACTTCGTCGTCCTGGGGCTGCCGTTGACGCTCGTGGTGGGCGCGGTGACCGTGTTCCTCGTGCCGCTTTTGTGGGGTGGGTAGTCGGCCGCCTTTGTACGCTCGCCTCACCGGGGGTAACCTGGCGCGGTGACGGTTGAGGCACCCTCCACGCCCGCCCAGCCGGCCGTCCCGATGCTCGACCTGACGCCCGAGGTGGAGGCGCTGTGGGACGACCTGGAGGCGGCGTTCAGGCGCGTGATGCGCAGCGGCCAGTTCGTCGGCGGTCCGGAGGTGGCGGCGTTCGAGGCCGAGGCGGCCGCCTACCTCGGCGTCGCGCACGCGATCGGGGTGAACAGCGGCACGGACGCCCTGGTGATCGCCCTGCGCGCCCTGGGCGTCGGCCCGGGCGACGAGGTCCTCACGACACCGTTCAGCTTCTTCGCCACCGCCGAGGCGATCGCCACGGTGGGCGCCACACCGGTCTTCGTCGACGTGGACGAGCGCACGTTCAACATCGACGTCGCGCTCATCGAGCCGGCCGTGACGCCGAGGACGAAGGCGATCCTGCCCGTGCACCTCTACGGCCGGCCGGTCGACATGGACGCGGTGATGGACGTGGCCGCGAAGCACGGTCTCAAGGTCGTGGAGGACTGCGCCCAGTCGTTCGGCGCCGCCTGGCGCGGCCGCAAGACCGGTGCCATCGGCGACGCCGGAGCGTTCTCCTTCTACCCGACGAAGAACCTCGGCGCCTTCGGCGACGGCGGCATGGTCACGACGAACGACGACGAGGTCGCCAGGACGGCCCGCATGCTGCGCGACCACGGTTCGGAGCGCCGCTACCACAATGTGATGCTGGGCTACAACTCGCGGCTCGACGCCCTCCAGGCCGCGCTCCTGCGGGTGAAGCTGCCGCACGTCGACGCCTGGAACGAGCGGCGACGGGAGGTGGCGCGGCGCTACGAGGAGCTGGTGGGCGAGGTGCCCGGCGTGGTGACGCCTGAGGTCACCGACGAGCACGTGTTCCACCAGTACACGGTGCGCGTGCTCGGAGGCCGTCGAGACGTGGCCCGCGACCGTCTGGCCGAGGCCGGAGTGGCGACGATGGTCTACTACCCGGTGCCGCAGGACCGGTTGCCGGTGTTCGCGAGCATGGCGGGGAGTTGTCCGGTCAGCGACCAACTTGCCGGGGAGGTCCTCAGCCTGCCCCTCGGACCCTGCTTCGGCCGCGCGGAGCAGGAAGCCGTGGTCCAAGCGCTTGACGACGCCATGTCCTCGGGGGAGTGAGATGGACCGACCGGCGCGTGCCGGTCGCGACTTCCACGACTTGGGTCAAGCACGCACGGTGGTCATCATCCGGCGCTCACCGTCGTGTGGGAAGGGTGGAGTGATGCGCCCGTACCG
>DATGNP010000183.1:0-5782 GCA_035306665.1 Trueperaceae bacterium | reverse complement strand
TGCCCGAGGTGCTCGCCGGCCTGGCGGCGATGGGCCTGGAGCCGCGCGACGTCACGCATCTGCTCCTCACGCACATCCACCTCGACCACGCCGGCGCCGCCGGCGCCCTCGCGGGCCTGACCGGCGCGACCGTCTACGTGCACGAGGTCGGGGCCCCCCACCTGGTGGACCCGAGCCGCCTCATGGCCTCGGCGTTCCGCGTCTACGGGGACGCCCTCCGCCACCTGTGGGGCGAGATGGTCCCGCTCCCGCAGGCGCAGGTCGTGGCCGTGCGCGACGGCGACGTGCTCGACGTCGGCGGCCTGGCGGTGCGCGTCGCGCACACGCCGGGCCACGCCTCCCACCACGTCTCCTACCTGCTGCCCGACGGCACGCTCTTCTGCGGCGATTCCGCCGGCGTCGTGCTGCCCGGCGCGTCCGTGATCAGGCCGGCACTGGCGCCGCCCGAGCTCGACATCGAGCTCAAGGAGGCGTCGGTGGCCAAGCAGCTCGCGCTGGAACCGACGCGACTCGTCCTCTCCCACTTCGGTCCCGTGCCCGACGCCGAGGCGCACCTGCGCGCCTACCCCGGCGTCATGCGCGCCTGGGAGGCAGAGCTACTCGAGGGGCTCGCGGCCGGCGAGGACGACGACGCCCTGGCGGCGCGCATGCGGGCCTTCGAGGACGCCGAGCTCGGTCGGGAAGGCGTCCCCGACGGCATCGCGCACCGCTACAGGCTCACCTCCGACGCCGCCATGAACGCGGCCGGCCTCAAGCGCTACCTGACGAAGCTGCGCCCGGACCGCGTCGCCGCCGCGCGCGGCGGGGCGTCGGCGGGCGGGGGCGAGGCCTAGGTGGCGTTCCCGCTGGGCAGGCCCGCGCGCCTGGCGGTCGTCGCGTCGGGGAGGGGGACGAACCTCGCGGCGCTGATCGCGGCGTTCCCGCCGGGCGGCGACGAGGCCGAGGTCGCGCTCGTCGTCAGCGAGAAGGCGTCGGCGCCCGCGCTGGAGCGGGCGCGGGAGGCCGGCGTCGAGGCCACCCACCTGCCGTGGGACACGCGCGAGGCCTTCGAGGAGAGACTCCACGGCCTTCTCACGGCGCGGGGCGTGGACCTCGTCTGCCTCGCCGGCTTCATGCGCGTCCTCTCGCCGGCGTTCGTGGACAGGTGGCACGGCCGCCTGCTAAACGTCCACCCGAGCCTCCTGCCGAAGCACCGCGGCCTGCACGCGCAGCGCCAGGCGCTGGAGGAGGGCGTGCGCGAGAGCGGCTGCAGCGTCCACTTCGTCGACGCCGGCGTCGACACCGGCAAGGTGATCGTGCAGCGGCGCGTCCCGGTGCTGCCCGGCGACGACGAGGAGGCCCTCGCGGCGCGCATCCGGACCGAGGAGCACGTCGCGTACCCTGAGGCCGTGAGGCTGGTACTACGCGGGGAGGTGACGCCGTGAAGGTGCTCGTCATCGGGTCGGGCGGGCGCGAGCACGCCCTGTGCTGGGCCCTCGACCGCTCGCCGTCGGTCGACGACGTGGTCGTGGTGCCCGGCAACGACGGCATGGACAACGCCGCGCGCGTGATCGGCGGCGCCGGCGACGAGCGCGGCGTGCGCATCGTCGTCGAGGCCGAGCGCCCCGACCTCGTGGTCATCGGGCCGGAGGCCCCTCTGGTAGCGGGCTGGGCAGACGCTCTGCGCGAGGGCGGTCACAAGGTGCTCGGCCCCGGCGCGGAGGGGGCGCGCCTCGAGGGCAGCAAGCGCTACGCCAAGGAGTTCATGCGCCGCCACGGGGTGCCCACGGCCGAGTTCGCCGCGTTCGGCGACCTCGACGACGCCTTGGCGCACCTGGAGAGGGTGGGGGCGCCGCTGGTCGTGAAGGACTCGGGGCTCAGGGCCGGCAAGGGCGTGACCGTGGCCGAGACCGAGGACGAGGCGCGCACGGCGATCGAGGCGATATTCCAGGAGCCCGACGCCGAGGTCGTGCTCGAGGAGCGCCTCGAGGGCCCCGAGATCAGCGTGATCATGCTGGTCGACGGCGAGACGCACGTCTCGCTGCCGCCCTCGCGCGACCACAAGCGGGCCTACGACGGCGGCAAGGGACCCAACACGGGCGGCATGGGCGCGGTCGCGCCGGTGCCGCTCTCGGCCGAGGAGTCCGAGGCGCTGGCGTCGCAGGTCGTGGCGCCGGTCGTGCGCGGGCTGCGCGCCGACGGGATCCCGTACACCGGCGTGCTCTACGTGGGCGTGATGCGCACGCCGCAGGGCTTCAAGGTCCTCGAGTTCAACTGCCGCTTCGGCGACCCCGAGACGCAGGCGCTGCTGCCGCTGCTGGCGAGCGACGCCGGCGAGCTGTTCCAGGCCATGACCGAGGACCGGCTCGCCGAGGTCGACGTGCGGTGGTCGCCGGGCGCCGCGGCGTGCGTCGTGATGGCCGCGCCCGGCTACCCGGACTCGCCGCAGGTCGGCGTGCCCCTCGGGCTGCCCAAGAAGCTGCCGGAGGGCACGCTCCTGTTCGCGGCCGGCGTGCAGGGCAAGCCGCCGGTCTCCAAGGGCGGGCGCGTCCTCAACGCGGTCGGGCTGGGCACCGACGTGAGGGAGGCCGTGCGGCGCGCCTACACGCTCGTCGACGCCATCGACTTCCCCGGCGCGCTCGTGCGGCGGGACATCGGCCGGGGAACGTGACACGGGGCCGCGCCGCGCCCGGTCCGGGCACGAGCGCGGCGCGGGCGTGACCGCCCTCGGGCCCGACGTGACCGGGAACTCGGCGCCCCGTCGCGGTACACTCCTCGACATGCGTACGCCACAGCGCGCGCTCGCCTTCGGCGCCGTGCTCCTCCTGGCCGCGATGGTCGCCTGCGCCCCGTCCGCCGGGAGCGAGCAGCGCGTCGAGGTGCAGCAGCTCTCGGAGCCGACCACCTACTACCCGTTCCAGACCGGCGCCGCCTGGCAGTACCTGCCCGAGGGCGCCCGGCTCAGCGACCCGCGAGCCAGCGTCGTCGTCGAGGGCCCCGCCGTCGTCGACGGCGGCGTGTGGATCAGCTTCCGCGAGATGCGGCCCGGCTGGGAGCAGCGGTCCTACCGCCAGTTCAGGGCCGACGGCGTCTACCTGCACAGCCAGGTGCGCCTCGGCATCACGACGATCGAGTACGACCCGCCGATGAAGGAGTTCCCGGCGCCCGATAGCCTGCGCGTTGGCACGCAGTGGTCGGGCGACACGACGATCACGCTCAGCCTCGGCGACGGCTCGCCGCCCTCCGTAAGCCAGGTCAACTACGTCTACACCGTCGTCGACCGCCGCACCGTGCAGGTGCCTGCCGGCCCGCTCGAGGTGTTCGTCATCGACCTGACGACGCGATTGATCGAGGACGGCGAGGTGGCGGAGGAGAGTTCTCGGCAGTTCTGGTACGCGCCCTACGTGGGCGAGGTGCGGCTCAGGACCGGCCACCTCCTCGTCGCCACGAACGTGCCGCTGCCGGGGGCGGCGCAGAGGTGAGCGCCGGACGCGCGCCGGACTCACTGCTGGCCGGCATCAGGTCGCCCGCCGACCTCAAGCGCCTGCCGCAGGACCAGCTCGGTCGCGTCGCGGAGGAGCTGCGCAGCGAGATCGTGCGCGTCTGCTCGATCGCCGGCGGCCACTTGGCCTCGAGCCTCGGGGCCGTGGAGCTGACGGTCGCGCTGCACTACCTCTACGACTCCGCCGTCGACAGGATCGTGTGGGACGTCGGGCACCAGACCTACGGCCACAAGATCCTCACCGGTCGCGCCGACCGCATCGAGACGATCAGGCAGCCGGGCGGGCTGGCGGGCTTCACCGCCACCAGCGAGTCGGAGCACGACGCGCTGACCGTCGGCCACGCCTCGACGAGCCTGGCCGCGGCCCTGGGCATGGCGCTGGCGCGCGACGCCCGCAAGGCCCCCTACGAGGTCGTGGCCGTCATCGGCGACGGCGCGCTCACCGGCGGCATGGCCCTGGCCGCGCTGAACCAGATCGGGCACGTCAAGCCGCGGATGACGATCGTGCTGAACGACAACGAGATGTCGATCAGCGAGAACGTCGGTGCGATCAACCACTACATGCGCACCCTGCAGGTGCAGCCGTGGTTCCAGGCCGCCGAGGACCGCTCGAAGGCCGCGCTCGCCAAGGTGTGGGAGCCGCTCGCTGACATCGCCAGCCGCGCGAAGAAGGCGACGCGGCGCTTCTTCGACCCGGCCAGCAACAACCCGTTCCACGCCATGGGCCTCCACTACGTGGGGCCCGTCGACGGCCACGACATCGACCAGCTCCTGTACTACCTCGACCACATCAGGCAGCTCGACGGGCCCACGATGCTGCACATCGTCACCCGCAAGGGCAAGGGCTACAAGGTCGCGGAGAACGACCCGATCGCCTGGCACGGCGCCTCGAGCTTCGACCCGGACAACCCCGTCGCCAAGGCGAGCAGCTCGACATGGTCGACGGCGTTCGGCGACGCGGCGGCGAAGCTCGCCGCCGACGACGACCGCGTCTGGGTGATCACGCCCGCGATGCGCGAGGGCAGCGGTCTCGTCGAGTACTCGAAGGCGCACCCCGACCGCTACATCGACGTCGGCATCGCCGAGGACGTGGCCGTGACGGTGGGGGCCGGGCTGGCGCTGCGCGGCGAGAAGCCCATCGTCGCCATCTACTCGACGTTCCTGCAGCGCGGCTACGACCAGGTGATCCACGACGTCTGCCTCGAGGGCCTCGACGTCGTGTTCGCGGTCGACAGGGCGGGACTGGTGGGCGGCGACGGCGCGACCCACCAGGGCCTCTACGACATCGCGTACCTGCGCGCCGTCCCCAACATGAGCGTGGCGATGCCGCGGGACGTCGCTCAGATGCGCGGCATGCTCAAGGCCGCGCTCCGACTGGGCGGCCCCAAGGCCATCCGGTGGCCCCGCGGCGGCGTGCCCACGCCCGACGCCGCCCCGGCCGCCGCCTGGGCCGAGGTCGAGTGGGGCACGTGGGAGGTGCTCGCCGAGCCGCGCGACGGGCGCGGCGCCGTGTGGGTGATCGGCCTCGGCCCCACCGTCGGCTACGCGCTCGAGGCGGCGCAGGGCAGACCCGACGTCGGCGTCGTGGACGGGCGCTTCGTCAAGCCACTGGACTCCCGGCTCCTCCTGGAGCTGGCCGGCCAGGCGCGGGCGATCGTCACCGTCGAGGACCACACGGTCGTCGGCGGCCTCGGCTCGGCGGTCCTCGAGTCCCTCGCCGACGCGGGCGTCACCGTCCCGGTCGTGCGCCTGGGCGTGAAGGACCGCGTCGTGCCCCACGGCGACCCGAAGGCCCAGCACGAGGAGCTCGGCTACGGTCCGACGGCGATCGCGCGCACGCTCGACGAGCTCGGCGCGGCCCGCGAGGGCGCCGGCCGCGGCGGCGCCGCGGTGGGCAAGGGATGACACGGCGCGCGGCCCCGGGCGCGCGGGCCCGGAAGGCGCTCCTCCTGGCGGCGGCGCTCCTCCTCACGCTGGCCCTCCCCGGCTGCGGCACCTGGTTCGGCGTGCCCCTCGCGGGCACCTGGACGGGCACCTACGAGCCCGTCGAGGGCGACGCTACCGGCGTGCTGCTCCTGAACCTCACGGTCGCCGGCTCCTCCGTCACCGGCACGTGGGAGTCGAGCCTGCCTGGCCAGCTCGCCCAGGGCACGGTGTCGGGCGTCGTGGAGTCGCTGGTGATGCTGGAGCTGGCGGCGACGACCCTTCCCGACTGCCGCTTCCAGCTGCTGGCGGAGCAGCGCCGCGACCGCCTCGTGGGCGGCTACGTCTCGGACTGCGGCGGCGTGCCCGGCGGCTGGG
>DATGNP010000182.1:0-2823 GCA_035306665.1 Trueperaceae bacterium | reverse complement strand
CCCGAACGGCGTGGTGTGGGCCTTCGGCGTGGCGCCTCCAGGCGCGACCGTGAGCGTCTCGCCCTTCGAGCTGTTCCGCAAGGACCTGACCCTGTTCGGGTCGTTCGCTCTGAACAGGACGTTCGACGAAGCCATCGCGGTGGCTTCTACACCCGGGCTGGAGCTGGAGGCGCTGGTCTCGCACGTAGTGCCTCTCGCTCAGTTCGAGAGCGGCATCCACATCGCCAGGCATGAACCGCGGCGCATGAAGGTCCAGTTCGAGATGGTCGCGGAAGAAGCCGCGAGCTGACTTCTCGCCTTCCTGGACGGCGTCGCGGTCCCTCGTCCCCTACATCCCAGGCTCACCCGGCAGCGCCGGCGCGTCGAGCTCGCGCTTGAGGTACACCCACGGGAACCAGCCGCTGCCGACCCGCTGCCAGCCCTCGTCGAGGAGCGTGTCCACCGCGTCGGACGAGCCCATGAGCCTGATGTGCTCCCACTGCCTGTCGGACCTGCGCATCACGTGGTGCAGCATCCCGTAGCCGATCGAGTGCCAGCCGTAGCGGCCGAGCCTCTCCAGCGCCTTCATCTCGTTGAAGGCCGTCAGGCCCGAGACCACGCGCACCTCATCGCGGCCGCCGCCATCCGCGGCCTCCCGTTCGGCGTCGTCGCCGCGGCCGAAGCGCTTCTGGGCGGCCTGGCGCGAGATGCCCAGGCGCGCCCCGATCGCCTCCCAGCTGTGCCCCGCCGAGCGCGCGGCGGCCACCGCCGACCTGAGCAGCTCCTCGGTCTGGCGCTCGGCCTTGGCGGCGATCGTCACCAGGTCGAGGTAGGCCTCGGGGTCGGTAGCCATGCGCTCCTCGAGGTCGTGACCGGCCTCGGCCAGGGCGGCAGCGAGACCCTCGGCCAGCCGCGCCTCGTCGATCCTCGCGTCCACGGTCATGCTCTCCTCCCTGCCCGCGGCGCCCGCGCCGCTGTGTCAACTATAGGTTGACAAAGGGATGGGTGTCAACCCGGGGTTGACACGTGGCCTGCCGGTTCACAAGGGGTACACCAGCGGCACCAACACCAACACGACGACGGTCAAGAGCAGCTGCAGCGGCACCCCGACACGAGGCACGTCCGCGAACCGGTAGTGCCCGGGCGCGAGCACCAGGGTGGTCACCGGCGACGACACCGGGTTGATCAGCGTGCACGACGCGCCCAGCGCGACCGCGACCAGCAGCGGCACCGGGGAGACCCCCAGCTGGGCGGCCGTCTGCAGGGCGATCGGCGCCACCAGCACCGCCGAGGTCGTGTTCGTGAGGAACTGGGTCACGACCACGGTGACGAGGTAGACGCCGGCGAGCACCGCGACGGGCCCGGCCCTGCCCAACGCCCCGGTGAGAGCGCCGGCGGCGAGCTCCACCCCGCCCGTCGCCGTGAGGGCCGTCGCCAGCGGCAGCATGCCGGCGATGAGCACCACGGTGGGCCACTGCACGCTGCGGTACGCGGCCTCGGGGCCGATGCAGCCCGTCGCCACCAGCGCGATCACGGCGAGGAGCACCGTCGTGACCAGCGGGAGCGGGGTCAACGCCATCGCCGCCAGCATCGCGACGACGATCGCGGCCGCCGCCGGGGCCCTGGCCGCGCGGGGCGCCGGCGGCTCGCCCTCGCTGGCCTCGCTCAGGAGCACGGCGTCCTCGCGCTCGCGCCGCAGCATCTCGATCGCCTGGGGGAAGCCGCGCACCAGCAGCACGTCGCCGAAGCGGAGCCGCACCTGCGAGAGGTCGCCCGAGAGGCGCTCCCCCGCCCGCTGCACCGCCAGCACCACCAGGCGGTAGCGGTCGCGGAACCTGAGCTCGGCGAGCGTCTTGTCGTGCCAGCGCGAGCGCGGGGTCACCAGCACCTCGGCGAACACGAGGTTGGACGGCACGACCGACCCCGGCACCAGTTCCTGGAAGTCGAGGCCGTGCGCCACGGCGAGCTCGGCGAGCCCCTCCGGCGGGCCCTGAACCAGCACCCTGTCGCCGGGCTCGAGCCGCGTGAACGGGCCGATGCGCTTCGACACGCCCACCTGTCTCCGTCGCTGCAGGCTGCGCCCGGCAGCGACGGGGTCGGCGTCGACGGCGATCACGCGCACGCCGAGCAGCTCGGGCCAGCGCAGCTCGCCCAAGGTCGCTCCCGCCAGCGACGAGCCCGGCGCGATCGTGAAGCGCCTGAGCTCGTCGGCCAGGCCGTAGCGCCTGGCGAGCTCCTCGAGGCCGATGGTCCTCGGCCCCTCGGCCACGGGCTCCGCCGGCGCGCGGGCGGGCAGGAGCCGCCGCCCTACCGTGAGCATGAACGCCAGCGTCACGAGCAGCATCACGACGCCAACGGGAGCCAGCGCGAAGAAGCCCAGCGGACCGTAGCCGGCGTCGTCGAGCGTCTGCGACGCCACCAGGTTCGGCGGCGTCGAGATGATCGTCAGGGTGCCGCCCATGAGCGCCGCGAACGCCACGGGTATGAGCAGCCTGCTGGGGCTGATGCGGTGGCGCCACGCCAGCCGCACGGCGATGGGCAGCATGATCGCGACCGTGCCTGTCGAGCTCATGAACGCCGACAGGGCCGCGGTCGCCGTCATCAGGGCGGCGGTCAGGCGCACCGCACCACCGCCCGCCACCCGGGCGATCCAGGCGCCCACCGCGGCAGCGAGGCCCGTCTCGACCATCGCCCCGGAGACGACGAACAGCGCCGCGATCATCACGACCAACGGGTCGGCGAAGCCGGCCAGCGCCTGCTGCGGCGTCAGCACGCCGCTGAGGACCAGCGCGACCACGACCAGCAGCGCGACGAGGTCGAGCCGCACCCTGTCGGAGACGAACA
>DATGNP010000181.1:0-3885 GCA_035306665.1 Trueperaceae bacterium | reverse complement strand
GCACGAGGGCGGCGCCGGCGAGGCGCTGCAGCAGGGGCAGATGGACGCCCGCGACCGCCTCGGCGGCCGCGGACGAGAAGCCGCCGGGGAAGAGCGCCAACGCGTACAGGGCGCGCCGCTCGCGCGTCCGTAGGGCGCGGGTGGCCTCGGCGAGCACGGTCGCCAGGCTGCGGTGGCGCTCGGGCACGTCGGGAGCGTCCGTCTCCAGGGTCGCCACGTCGGCCTCGATGCGCGCCAGGAGCGCGTCGACCGTCAGCGTCCGCGTGGCGCTCGCCGCCAGCTCGAGCGCGAGCGGCAGCCCGTCGACGCGCCGCGCGAGCTCGGCGGCGGAGGCCAGCTCGGTGCCCGCGAGCCGCGCGCCGGCGTGCGCCGCCGCGCGGTCGGTGAACAGGCGCACGGCGTCGTAGGCCAGGGGGTCGACGTCCGGCGCGGCGGGTGGCACGGCGAGGCCGCCCAGCGGGAAGAGCGTCTCGGCGTTCAGGCCCAGAGCGACGCGGGAGGTCACGACCAGTCGCAGCTCGGGCGCGGCGGCGAGCAGGTCGGTGAGCGCGGCCGCCTCGGCGGCGACGCCCTCGAAGGCGTCGAGCAGCAGCAGGCCGCGGCGGCCCCTGAGGTGGTCGGCGACCTGCGCCTCCACGGGCCGGGGTCCCGCGGGGCTGAGGCCGAGGGCTCCGGCGATCGCCGCGAACAGCGCCTCACGGCTGCCCACCGTCGCGAGCTGCGCGAACCACGCCTCGCGCGGACTCTCGCGCAGGTGCCGGCGGGCCGCCTCCAGGGCTAGGCGGGTCTTCCCGACGCCGCCGAGCCCGTGGACGGTCACGAGCCGCGCGTCGTCGCCGGCCAGGAGGCCGGCGAGGGCCTCGAGCTCGGCGCGCCTGCCGACGAAGCGCGTGAGCGGCCGCGGCAGGGCGGGGCCGGCGGGCACGTGCGCGGCAGCGCTCCCCGCCTCGGACGCGGCCAGCGTCTCGTAGAGGCGGACCGTCTCCCGCTCGGGCTCGGCGTCGAGCTCGCTCCTCAGGACCGTCTCGAGCGCCTGGTACGCCTCGGCCGCGGCCTGCCGCTCCCCGGCGGCGAACAGCGCCGCGAGCAGCGCGGCGACGGCCTCCTCGTCGAGCGGGTCGTCGCGCACCAGGCGCCGGAGCCAGCCCGCGGCCGCCGCGTGCTCACCGCGCTCCCGCAGCCGCGTCGCCTGCCCCAGCACGGCGAGACGCCACTGCCGCCCGAGGTCGGCCCGCTCGGCGTCGAGCCACGAGCCGTACGCGGGCGCGTCGTGCAGCTCGACACCGGCGAGGAACTCGCCGCGGTAGAGGTCCAGCGCGGTCTCCCAGTCGGCGCCGGCCGCGGCGCTCCTGAACGCGCCGAGGTCGGTGTCGACGTCGTACCTGAGGCGGGCCTTCTCGACGACGAGTTCGCCGGGCCAGCCGCGCGACCGCGCCCGGTGCAGGAGCACGCGCACGTTCCCCAACGCCACCTCCTCGGGGGCGTCGGGGCGGTAGAGGTAGGCGAGCTCGCTGCGGGTGACCCAGTCGCCACGGCTGGCGAGGTAATAGAGCAGCGACGCCGGCTTGTCGACGGGCAGGTCCCGCGCACCCTCCGGCAGGTGGACGGCTGGCGACCCGAGGAGCCTCAGGCTGGCCTCCACGCGCGGATGATAGACCCTGCCGCCGGGGACGCAAGGGTCGCCGGCCCACGGTGGGGGCGTCGCCGTCGTTGACACCCTTCGGGAGCGCCGTGGTAAACTGCCGGTCGCCTTGGCGCCGTAGCCAAGTGGTAAGGCAGAGGTCTGCAAAACCTCGATTCACCGGTTCGAATCCGGTCGGCGCCTCCAACCTTCTCCCAGAGGCGCCCAAGGCCACGGCGAGAGGGCACACAACCGCATAGGCGCGTAGCTCAGTGGGAGAGCGCTACATTGACACTGTAGAGGTCGGCAGTTCAATCCTGCCCGCGCCTACCAAGCCAGACGAGGCGAGCCCGGTCGCGTGACCGGGCTCGTCGCCGTTCCCACGCACTCACAGGCCCAGCCCTGACCTCAGGTCGCCCAGGGCGGGGAGGGCCCAGGTCGGGCCGGCGGCAGACACGACGGGACCGACGTCCTCGCGCCCCGCGTAGGCAGCGCCGCGGCTGCCTACGCGCCCGCCCTGGACGGCCCGTAGGCGTTACCACCGATGCGCGGTCCCGGTACAGCGACGCACCATGACGCCGCGCGGGGCTTCCGGCCCGATGGGGCCGCGCAGGCCACCGCCCCGCGACGGGAGGAGCCATGGTGAGCGTGATGGAGATGGTCCGCCTCGCGAAGGAGCAGGTGGAGAACCTCAGCCCCGCCGACGTGGCGCGCGAGGTGCAGGACGGCGAGGTGGTGCTCGTCGACGTCAGGGAGCCCGAGGAGACGGCAGGCGGGGTGATCCCCGGCGCCCTGCTGGCGCCGCGCGGTATGCTCGAGTTCCACGCCGACCCCGCGACCAAGTACCACCTGGCGCCGCTGCGGCCCGACAGGAGGGTCATCCTCTACTGCGCGGCTGGCTCGCGCTCCGCCCTGGGGGCCAGGGCCCTGAAGGAGCTGGGCTACGCGAACGTCGCGCACCTCGACGGCGGTGTGGAGGCGTGGCGACACGAGGGGCGGCCGTTGGCGGCGGTCGGGGAGGTCGCGCGATGACCCCGTTCGGCGCGGGCCGGCGCGACATGAGCGGGGCCAGGAAGCTGATCGCGGCGGCGGTCGCGGCGGCGCTGCTCGTGACTATCGCCTTCGCTGCCGTCGCGGCCTCGCGGGGCGGAGCGGCCGGCGACGACCTCCTCGCCCAGGCCGCGGAGCCGCAGCCGATCGCCGTCAGGCTCCTCACCGAGCGCGCGACCTTCGTGGACGGCGTGACCCTCGACCTCGGCATCGCGCTCGAGGACGGCGAGCCCATCGCGATGAGCGTCGCGGAGCCCGGCCGGAGCGTCGTGGCCGAGATCACCGTTCAGCCCGGCGCCGCGTTCCCGTGGCACACGCACCCCGGCCCGATCTTCGTGAACGTCGCGTCGGGCGAGCTCGTCTACGTGCCCGCCAGCGACTGCCGCGAGCGGCACTACCTGGCGGGGAACGTCTTCGTCGACCCCGGACGCGGCAACGTGCACACCGCCTACAACGCCTCGGACGAGGTCACGGTCCTGATCGCCACGTTCTTCGAGGTGCCGGAGGAGGGGCCGCTCACGATCACCGAGGGCGTGGAGGCGCCCGAGGGCTGCGACGTGCAGGTGAGCGCGCACGACCACTGAGGTGACGGCGGGTCGGGGCCCGGGGTCAGGCTGCCCCGGGCCGCCGCCGTCCCAGCCCGGCCGGTGCCGGGCTGGCGAGCCAGGCGGCCCGGTCCGAGCGCGCCGTCACTCGGACAGGATGCCGAGACGGTCCGCCAGCGCCACCGCCTCCGTACGCGACCTGGCCCCGAGCTTCGCCAGCACCGACGACACCTGGTGGTCGACGGTGCGCGGGCTGACCTTGTTCGCCTTCGCGATCTCGGCGTTGCGTAGACCCTGACGCATCAGCTTCAGGACCTGCCGCTCCCGCGGCGTCAGGCCGGCGGGGTCGGCGCCCGCGCGCCGCGGCGAGACCTCGACCCCCATCTCACGCAGCCGCTCCGCCGCCTCGGCGGCGGCGGGCTCGGCCCCCAGGGCCACGAGGTCCGCGTGGGCCCGTTCGAGGTCCTCGGTCCCTCCGCTATCGATGAGAGCCCGCGCCGCCTCGAAGGGGCAGCCCAGCCGGCGCCAGCGTCGCGCCGCTGCCGCCGCGCGGCCGGCGACCTGCAGCGTGAACGGGCCCGCGGCGCCCGGCGGCGGCGCGCCGCCACCACCGGCCCGCCAGCGCCAGTACGCTAGCTCGCCGAGCAGGCCGGGCGGCAGGGGGTACAC
>DATGNP010000180.1:0-6943 GCA_035306665.1 Trueperaceae bacterium | reverse complement strand
TGGACGCCGACGCCGACAGGCTGCGGCGCCACGCGCGGCTCACCGCCGACTTCCTGCTCGCGCACGCGTTCCTGGAGGACGGCAGCGTCGCTTACCTGCTCACGGGCGCGGGGGAGAGGAAGGAGTTCCTCCCGGGCCAGGGCCACGACATCAGCTTCTACGCCGACTGCTTCGTGGCCCTGGGCCTCGCCGGCGTCGCCCGCGCCTGCGGCGAGCCCGGGTACCTCGAGCGCGCGCTCGCGGTCTACCGCGGGGTGAGGGGACGCCTGGCCGCGGGCAGCGTGCGCAGCGAGCCGTACCCCCTGCCGCCCGGCGCCCGGGCCCACGGCTGGCCGATGATCATGCTGAACGTCGCCCAGGAGCTCGAGCGCGCGCTGAAGGCGTTCGGCGACGACCGGCACGCGGAGCTCGCGGCCGACGCGCTGCGCGACGTCGACGACGTGCTGGGCACGTTCGTCAGGGACGACGACCTCGTGCGGGAGGTGGTCGTGCCGGGCGACGCTGGGTCGCTGCTCGCGCGGCACGTCACGCCGGGCCACGCGATCGAGTCGATGTGGTTCGTCGCCGAGCAGGCGCTCGCGCACGGCCGGCCCGACGCCGTGGCGCGCGCCGCGCGGGTCACGGCCGCATCGTTCGCGGCGGGGTGGGACCCCGAGCACGGCGGGCTCTTCCGCTACGTCGTGCCGGGCCCGGACGGGCCGCAGCCCCGGGGCGAGCCCAGCGGCGCGTTCGAGCGGCTCATCGTCGAGACCTGGGACGGCAAGATCTGGTGGCCCCACAGCGAGGCGCTCTACGCCGCCCGGCTCGCGCTGGCCGCGCTGGACGCCGTCGGCGTGGGCGGCGAGTACGGCGAGGGCCTGCGCGACCGGCTGCGGGACATGCACGACAGGACGTTCGCCTACGCGTTCGCGACGTTCCCGAACCCCGACCCCGCCGTGGGGGAGTGGGTCCAGGTGCGCGACAGGCAGGGCCGGCCGCTGCGTCGCGTGATGGGCCTGCCGGTGAAGGACCCGTACCACGTCACGCGGAACCTCATGCTCCTGGTCGAGCTCCTGACCGAGGGGCTGGAGGCGCGCACGACCGGCGCCTGAGGGCCGTCTGGCCGCCCCGGGTTGGTAACGCTAACGGGACCGCTCCCGGGCGCTCACCGCGCCCGCAGGGACGGCGCCCTGCCCGGAACCAGACGTGGTGAGCGGGTCGAACCCGGGGCGGCCGCGGCGCCCGGCGAGGCGTCCCCGGCTCGTCTTGACCGCCTCGCCGGGGCCGTGCTACGGTTCGCGGCGAACTAGCCGTTGTTATCGCTAACTCTTCGCGTTGGCGGTCGGGCGTCGCTGACGCCGAGGCCCGAGCCGCGCCGGATCCGGGTTCGCCGAGGGACGTCGGCCTGCATGACGACAGGCGCGTCGCGTTGAGGTCGCCGCAGCCCTCGTGGCACCGACCTTCATCCTGGGAGGGGCAAGCATGATCGAGGTCTCGACAGCTGCAAGCACAGGACCCGGACGGCGACTGCGCCGGCCGGCAGCGTGGCTGGGGGGCGCCCTGGCCGCACTGCTGGCGCTCGGCACGGCACTGGCCCAGCCCTACCAGGAGGCGCCGATGCTGGCGGAGCTGGTGGCGGCGGGCGAGCTGCCGCCGGTGGAGGAGCGCCTCCCCGAGGAGCCGCTCGTCATCGAGCCGTTCGAGGGCATCGGCACCTACGGCGGCGTGATCCGCCGCGGCTTCACGGGCCCCGGCGACCACAACAACTACACGCGCTGGGCCTACGACAGCCTGCTGCGCTTCAGCGTGGACGGCTCGGAGATCGTGCCGCACATCATCCGCGCGTGGGAGCCCTCCGAGGACTTCCATACGTGGACGCTCCACCTGCGGCCCGGCATGAAGTGGTCGGACGGCCACCCGTTCACCGCCGACGCGCTGCTCTTCTACTACGAGGCCGTGCTCCAGAACGAGGAGCTCACGCCCTCGGTGCCGGTCTGGATCGCTAACCACGACGGCACGCTCGCCGCGATGCGGGCGATCGACGACTACACCGTCGAGGTCGAGTTCGACTTCCCCTACACGCTGTTCCCGATGGAGCTGACGTTCCGTGACGGCGGCGACAGGACGCTGGCCGCGCACCTGCCGGGTCACTACCTCGCGCAGTTCCACCCCGACTACGGTGACCCCGAGGAGATCGCGCGCATGGTCTCCGAGGCGGGCCTCAACGACTGGACGCAGCTCTTCATGCAGAAGGGCATCATCACCGACAACCCCGAGCGGCCCTCGACCGCGGCCTGGGTGCCGTACCGGTCGTCGGTGTCCGACCAGGTCTTCACGCTCAGGCGCAACCCCTACTACTTCGCCGTCGACCCCGCCGGCAACCAGCTCCCGTACGTCGACGAGATCCAGTTCCGCTTCTTCGCCGACGTCGAGGCCCTGAACTTCGCGGCCGTGGCCGGCGAGCTCGACATGCAGGACCGCCACATCCAGCTGACCAACTACCCGGTGCTGGTCGAGAACGCCGAGCGCTCCGGCTACCGCGTGATCACCTGGCCGACGTTCGGCGGCAACGACGCCGCGCTGTGGGTGAACCAGCAGTACACGATCGACCCCGAGCTGGGCGAACTGCTGGCGAACCGCGACTTCCGCATCGCCCTCTCGATCGGCATCGACCGCGAGGAGATCCGCGAGGCGGCGTTCCTCGGCCTCGGCGAGATCCGCCAGCCGGTGGCGGCGCCGTGGCACCCGTACTACCCGGGCGACGAGTACGCCTTCCAGCACACCGAGTTCGACCCCGAGCGCGCCAACGAGATCCTCGACGGCCTCGGCCTGCAGCGCGGCCCGAACGGCATGCGCACGCTGCCGAGCGGCGCCCCGCTGCGCCTCGAGATCTCAGTGGTGCCGGCGTTCGGCCCCTGGCCCGACGTCGCCCAGCTCATCGCCAGCGACTTCGCCGACCTCGGCCTCACGACGGACGTCCAGGTCCGCGAGCGCACCGCGCACTTCACGATGCGCGACGCGAACGAGCTGATCATGGAGATCTGGAACGAGGACACCAGCGGCTTCCCGTTCACGGGCAACCCGAAGATCGACCCGCGCAGCGACCCCGCGACGATCTTCGCCGTCGAGTCGCGCACCTGGTACGCCACCGACGGCGAGCGCGGCCGGGAGCCGACCCCGGAGATCGCCCGCATCGTCGAGATCATCGAGGAGGCGAAGACGGTCGGTACCGACCGCCAGATCGAGCTGGCGCAGGAGCTCAACCGCCTCGTGGCCGACCAGCTCTACGGCATCGGCACAGTCGGCCTCACGCCGATGATCCAGGGCGTCGTCGTGGTCAACGCGAACCTCGCGAACGTCCCCGACCTGGTGGCCAACGACTGGCCGCTCCGCACGCCGGGGGACGCCCGCCCCGAGACGTTCTTCTACCGCTGACAGATACGGGGCGCGCCGCCCGGACGTGAGCACGCGTCCGGGCGGCGCGCCCGACGCCTCTACATGACCGGGTCCGAGGAGACCGGATGCACTGGTACATACTCAAGCGGCTGGCGATCGTCCCGCTCATGCTCTTCCTGTTCTCGGTGATCGCCTTCGCGCTGATCCAGGCGCCGCCCGGCGACTTCCTCACCAGCTACATCGCCGAGCTGGCGCAGGGCGGCAGCTCCCTCGACCAGGCCCAGATCGACGCCCTCAGACGCCAGTACGGCCTGGACCGCCCCATCTACGAGCAGTACTTCCTGTGGGTCGGCAGCCTCCTCAAGGGCGACCTCGGTATCTCGCTGGAGTGGCGCCGCTCCAACGCCGAGCTGATCGGCGAGCGGCTCCTGCTCACGCTGGCCCTGACCACGGGCTCCCTGATCTTCACGTGGCTCGTCGCGATCCCGATCGGCATCGTCTCGGCCACGCGCCAGTACTCGGCCGTGGACTACCTGTTCACGGTCCTCAACTACGTCGGCCTCGCCACCCCCAACTTCATGCTCGCGCTGGTCCTGATGTGGGTCGCGTTCGACAGGTTCGGCGTGAGCGTCACCGGGCTCTTCAGCCCCGAGTACGCGCAGGCCCCGTGGTCGTGGGCGCGCTTCGCCGACCTCATGTCGCATATCTGGCTCCCGATGATCGTCCTGGGCGTCGCCGGCACCGCCCAGATCGCCCGTGTCGTGCGCGCGAACCTGCTCGACGAGCTCGGCAAGCCCTACGCCGAGATGGCCAGGGCCAAGGGCCTGCCCGAGTGGAAGCTGGTCCTGAAGTACCCCACGCGCGTCGCGATCGCGCCGGTGGTCAGCACGCTCGGCTGGTACTTCCCGCAGCTCCTCTCCGGCGGCCTCGTCGTCTCGGTCGTGATGAGCCTGCCGACGGTCGGGCCGTTGCTGCTGCGGGCCCTCGTGGGGCAGGACATGTACCTGGCCGGCACGATCATCCTGATCTTCTGCGTGCTCACCGTCATCGGCACGCTCGTCTCCGACATCCTGCTCGCCGTGCTCGACCCGCGGATCCGCATGGACGCGGCCTGAGATGGACATGCAGCCCGGCTCCGAGCTCGTGCCCGTCGAGAAGACCGACAGGGTGCCGGACGGCGCCGGCGAGTCCGCGGAGGTCGTGGCCGCCGGACCCGCGGTCTACGTGGCGCCGGCCTGGAAGCTGACCTGGTGGCGCTTCCGCAAGCACAAGCTCGCCGTCGCCTGCCTCTGGGTGTTCGCCGTCGTCGCGCTGATCGCCCTCGCGCCCGAGTTCTTCGCCACCCAGGACCCCAACGCCACGGCCGCGAGCAACGCCTACATCCCGCCGCAGACCGTGCGCGTGCTCCACGAGGGCCGCGTGACCTGGCCGTTCGTCTACGGGGTGAGGGGCGAGCGCAACCAGCGCACCCTGCGCATGGAGTGGGCGCTCGACGAGGAGACGCGCTACCCGCTGCGCCTGTTCGCGCGTGGCTACCCCTACAGGCTCTTCGGCCTCATCCCCACCGACCGTCACCTCCTCGGGTTCGAGGGCGCCACCGGCCGCGACACGCCACGCCTGCTCGGGACCGACAGGCTCGGCCGCGACCAGTGGTCGCGGCTGATGTACGGCACGCGCATCTCGCTCTCGATAGGCCTCGTCGCCGTCGCGCTCTCGACCGTGCTGGGCATCGTCCTGGGCGGCGTCTCCGGCTACTTCGGGGGCTGGGTCGACAACGTGATCCAGCGCCTCATCGAGCTGCTGCAGGCGCTGCCGCCGATCCCGATCTGGCTGGCCCTGTCGGCGTCGCTGCCGCGCACGTGGCCCGTGACGTGGGTCTACTTCGCGATCACCGTGATCCTCGCGCTGCTCGGCTGGACGCGCCTCGCCCGCGAGGTGCGCGGCCGCTTCCTCTCGCTGCGCGAGGAGGACTTCGTCACGGCGGCCAGGCTCGTGGGCGCGAGCCGGTCGCGGGTGATCTTCTCCCACATGGTGCCGTCGTTCACTAGCCACATCATCGCGGCCGTGACGCTGGCGATCCCGCTGATGATCCTCAACGAGACGTTCCTCAGCTTCCTCGGCTTAGGCCTCAGGCCGCCGGCGATAAGTTGGGGCGTGATGCTCCAGGAGGCGCAGAACCTGCAGTCGGTGGTGAACGCGCCCTGGCTCCTCATCCCCGGCCTGCTCGTGATCGTCACGGTGCTGGCCCTCAACATCCTGGGAGATGGTCTGCGTGACGCTGCCGACCCGTACAGCAGCTAGCCCGGCGCCCGCCCCGCGATCGCCGGCCGTGTCCGAGCGGGAGCGCGGCGGCGAGCCCGTGCTCTCGGTGCGCGACCTCAAGACGCACTTCCGCCTCGACGAGGGCGTCGTCAGGGCGGTCGACGGCGTCAGCTTCGACCTCTACCCCGGCGAGGTCGTCGGCATCGTCGGCGAGAGCGGCTGCGGCAAGAGCATCACGATGAAGTCGATACTCCGGCTCGTCCAGCCGCCCGGCCGCATCGTCGGCGGCGAGATCCGCTACCGCCGGCCCGAGCCGGTCGGCGAGGCGCGGCGGCGCTACAAGCCGTTCGAGGCCGACCTGGCGCGGCTGCCGCCGCAGGGGCGGCGCATGCGGCAGGTGCGCGGCGGCGACATCGCCCTGATCCCCCAGGAGCCGATGGCGACGTTCAGCCCGCTGCACACGATCGGCGAGCAGATCGTCGAGGCGATAAGGCTCCACGAGCCGATGCCGAAGGCGCGGGCGCGCGAGGTCGCGATCGCGAAGCTGCGCGAGGTGGGCATGCCGAGCCCCGAGCAGCGCTTCTCCGCCTACTCGTGGCAGCTCTCGGGCGGCCTCAGGCAGCGCGCGATCATCGCGATGGCGCTGGCGTGCAACCCGTCCGTGCTGATCGCCGACGAGCCCACGACCGCCATCGACGTGACGACGCAGGCGCAGGTCCTCGAGCTCCTCAAGCGGCTGCAGGCCGACCACGGCTCGTCGATCCTGTTCATCACCCACGACCTCGGCGTGATCGCCCAGGTCGCCGACCACGTCGTCGTGATGTACCTCGGCAAGGTCATGGAGCAGGGGCCGGTCAGCGACATCTTCCACCGGCCGCGCCACCCCTACACGCGGGCGCTGCTGAAGAGCATGCCCAGCCTGCACTCGGAGCCGCGCGTCGCCCTGCCTACGGTGGCGGGCAGCATCCCGCACCCGCTCCACCGGCCGCGGGGCTGCGCCTTCCACCCGCGCTGCCCCGACTTCATGCCGGGCAGGTGCGACGTGCGCGTGCCCGCGCTCAGCGCCGCCGGCGGCCGCTCCCCCGTCGCCTGCTTCCTCCACCACGACGAGGTCGAGGGGGGAGGCCACGATGCCTGAGGGGACTAGGACCACCGCCGCGGCTAGGCCGCCCGAGGCCACGGTGCCCGCGGCGCCGAGCCCGGGCGGCGCGGCGCGCGAGGCGCGCGGACCCGGCGGCGCGCCCCTCCTCGACGTCAGGCACCTGAGGAAGCTCTACCCGATCAAGGCGGGCCCCCTGAAGCGCAC
>DATGNP010000179.1:0-4274 GCA_035306665.1 Trueperaceae bacterium | reverse complement strand
CTCCTCACCTTCCGCTTTGGCCTTCTTGCGCGCCAGCCACCTCAGGTAGGCGAAGTAGCCGGCGTAGACGAGGAACAGCTCGGCCCAAGCGAGCGCGACCCACTGGTTGGGCGTCAGGTCAGCCAACACGGACGACCTCCGTGGACACCGGCGCCTGCTCCTCGGCGCCGCTGGGCAGCTTGAACAGTCCGATGCGCACGCGCTCGGAGACGAAGTAGAGGTAGATCAGGCCGGCCACCGCGACGTTGAAGAGCAGCACGCGCAGCATCGAGGGGTCCATGGTCACGCCGCTGCCGTCGAGGTTGATGCTCTTCTGCGGGTGGAGGGTCCTGAACCACTCCGCCGCCAGGTAGTTGAACGGCAGGCTCACGACGACGATCAGCATGATCACCGCCGAGACCCGGCCGCGCCGCGTCGGCTCGTCGATCAGCGCGCGCACGATGAAGTAGCCGACGATCAGCGCGACCATGATGGCCGTGAGCGTCAGCTTCGCGTCCCACGTCCAGTAGGTGTTGAGCGTGGGCTTGCTGTAGATCATGCCGCCGGTGATCGTCAGGGCCGAGTAGACGAGCGCCGCCTCGGCGTTGGCGACGGCGCGCACGTCGTCGCGCTCGCGGCCGCGCCACAGGTAGAGCAGCGACCAGAAGCCCGCGACCGCCACGGCGACGAAGCAGATCCACGCGACCGAGACGTGGGCGTACATGATGCGGATCAGCTCGCCCTGGTTCACGTCGGGCGGGCTCACCACCAGGGCCAGGTACGTGCCCAGGGCGAGGCCGACCAGGCAGGCCAGCCCGAGCAGGGTTAGCCACAGCGGACGGCTCTGCGGCCTCGTCTGGCTCGTGACCGTACTGTTCATATCGTCTCCTAGGGCGCGGCGGCCCTGGGAGCCGCCGGCACGAGTCAAGTCTAAGGCCGCGTCACGACGCGGCCCGTGTCAGGCAGGAGCGTACGCCGCGCCCGGCCGGCCCCGCCACGGACCTTCGTCACCCCCCTGCCTCTACCTGCCGCCGCGCCGCGTCACCCCTCGGCCGCGGAGCCTCACTCGTCCACCACGAAGTGGAAGAGCGAGGCGCACACGACGAAGTAGACCAGGTCGAAGCCGAGCAGGAGCAGCAGCCAGTCGCCGACCGGGCCGCCGGCGCCGCCCAGCAGCGACTCGGTGGCGCGCACCGCCGCGAGGACGATCGGCACGACGACGGGGAACATCAGCACGGGGAGCAGCGCCTCGCGCGCCTGCAGGTTCGCGGTCAGGACGGCGTACAGGGTCGCGATGGTGGCGAACCCGAACGCCCCGAGGACGACCGTGAGCGCCAGCAGCGCGACCGCGGCCGTGCCCGTGACGGCGGCGCCGTAGAGCGTGGTCGCGATGGGGGCGAGGAGCAGGCCGAGGACGCTGAGGTACGCCCACGTCGCGAGCATCTTGCCCAGGTACACGGCGGCGCGCGGGACGGGGTAGGTGAGGAGCTGGTCGAGCGCGCCGTCCTCGAGGTCGGCCTGGAAGCTCTGGGCGGCTGCGGTCACGCCGGCGAACACCAGCGCCACCCACAGCACGCCGGGCGCCGAGCGCTCGAGCACGCCCTGCTCGCGGCCCAGCGCGAACGCCATCATCAGCAGCGTCGTGGCCGTGAAGAACACGGTGGCGACGGTCGCGGCCTTGCTGCGCAGCTCCTGGAGGAGGTCCTTGCGGGCGATCGCCAAGACGGCGGCCAGGTCGCTCACGGCCCGACCACCGCGGCCGCGGCGGCCGCCAGCCTCACGCGCCCGTCGACGAGCTCGAGGGTCGCGTCCGGCGCCAGGTCGTGCCGGTCCTGCTCGTGCGAGGCTAGCAGCACGGTGCGCCCGCGGCCGCGCGCCTCGGTGAGGCACACGTCGACGAGGCGCTTGCCCTCCTCGTCGAGCGCGGCGTAGGGCTCGTCGAGGAGCCACAGGTCGGCGTCGAGGAGGAGCTGCCTGGCGAGGCCGAGGCGCTTCTTCATGCCGCTGGAGTAGAAGCGCACGAGCTTGTCGGCCGCGTGCGTGAGGCCCACGCGCGCCAGCGCCGCGTCGACCTCGTCGGCTCCGCGGCCCTTGCCGGCGATCGCGGCGGCCAGGCGCAGGTTCTCGCGCCCGGTCAGCACCGGGTAGCTGCCGCCCGAGGAGCCGAGGAGGCCGACGCGCGCGCGCGCCGCGTCGGCGCGGCGCACGAGGTCGTGGCCGAAGAGGCGCGCCTCGCCCGCGTGCGGGCGGAGGCGGGTCGCGAGCAGCCGCAGCAGCGTGGTCTTGCCCGAGCCGTTGCTGCCGCGCAGCACGACGAGCTTGCCCGGCGCGACGTCGAGGTCGATGCCCCTCAGCACCGTGTCGCGGCCCATGCGGCGCACGACCCCGCGCAGCGACACGGCCGGTGTCGGCACGCCGCCGGCAGCGTCCGCCGGGGCGGCGCCCTGGGCCGCCAGGGTCATAGGCGCGAGATCAGCCAGTCGGGCGTGATCTTGATCAGGTAGGCGTTGATCGTCGTGTAGGTGCCCGTCACCATCAGCACGCCGGCGACCAGCAGGACGCCCCCGGCGACCCGCTCGACCCACGGCAGGTAGCGCCTGAAGCCCTTGGAGAACGACATGAAGGGCCCGATGAGCGCGGCGGCGAGCAGGAACGGGACGGCGAGGCCGAGCGAGTAGACGGCGAGCAGGCCGACGCCCTGGCCCAGCGTGCCACTGGCGCCCGCGAGCGTGAGGATGCCGCCGAGGATCGGCCCGATGCACGGCGTCCAGCCGGCGGCGAACGCCATGCCCAGCAGCAGCGCGCCCGCGGGCGTGTTGCTCTCGCCGCGGAACTGCGGCCGCGAGTCGCGGTAGAGGAACGGCACCTTGATCACGCCGAGCATCACGAGGCCGAACGCGATCACGAGCACGCCGCCGACGACGGTGAGGAGGTCCTTGTGGCCCCGCAGCAGCGAGCCGAGGAAGCTGGCCGAAGCGCCCAGCGCGACGAACACCAGGCCGAAGCCGAGCGTGAAGAAGAGGCCGTTGCGCACGACGAGGCTGCGCTCGGCCTGCGCGCTGCCGCCGACGTACGCCAGGTAACTGGGCACGAGCGGGAGCACGCAGGGCGAGAGGAAGGACAGCACGCCGGCGGCGAAGGCCAGCGGCAGCGTGGGGGTCACGCGGCCGCCTCGCGTGGGGCCGGGGCGGGCGTACGCGCCATCATCCGTCGATGATACCGAGCCGGACACGGGCCGCCTTGGGGCTTTGGTCCCTCGTGGCGGTACTATGTGCGCCTATCGCGCGCCGGCACCCCCAGGGCGGTGCGGGCGTGGACTGGGAGGCAGCGCATGTCCTACGGCAAGCTCCGGAAGCTCATGGCGGCGACGGTAGTCGCCGGCCTGCTACTCGCCAACGCCGCGAGCGCTCAACAGCAGGTGGCACCCCTCGACCCGCCCGAGCCCGTCCGCGTGGCGGTGGTCCCGATCCTGAAGTTCGCGACGCTCTACGTCGCGGCCGAGCGCGGCCTGTTCGAGAAGTACGGGCTCGACGTCCAGATCGACATCGTCGCGTCGGGCACCGAGGCGATCGCGTTCCTCGAGCAGGGCCAGATCGACGTCGGCGGCATCGCGATCGTCACGTCGCTGTGGAACGGCTGGAACCAGGGGCTTGACATCCGCGTCATCGCGCCGGGCGGGCTCGAGCCGTTCGAGAACAGCCCCACCAAGCTGATGGTGCGCACCGACCTGTTCGAATCGGGCGCCGTCACCAGCATCGAGGACCTGCAGGGCCGCACCGTGTCCGTGGCCGGCGGGCCCGGTAGCGGGGGCGAGTACCTGGCCGCCAAGGCGCTTGAGCGCGCGGGCCTCACCATCCGCGACGTGAACCTCATCAACGTGGCCAACCCCGACATGCCGGCCAGCTTCGAGGGCGGCGCCATCGACGCCGGCATCCTCGGCTCGCCGTACGCGCAGCAGGTGGAGGAGGCGGGCTTCGCCGTCGAACTCGCCGGCGACCTCACGCCCGGCGCCATGACCGTTGCGTTCGTGGGCTCCAACAACTTCGTCACCAATCGGCCCGAGGTGGCCAAGCGCTTCGCCCTGGCGCTCATGCAGGCCGCGCGCCTCATGCAGGGCGAGGACTTCCTGGACGAGGCCAACGTGGACGCCTACCTCACCTACGTGAGTTCCACCCCCGAGGCGGTGGCGGGCGACGCGCTGCTGGTGTTCGACCCCGACCAGCAGATCCCCGTGGAGGACCTGGCCGACGTGGAGCGCACGCACCGCGAGAACGGCCGCACGGAGTACACCGAGG
>DATGNP010000178.1:0-13018 GCA_035306665.1 Trueperaceae bacterium | reverse complement strand
CGGCCGCGCCGAGTAGATGAACATGTACGCCTGCTCGTAGGCGACCTCGTCGTAGAGCGACAGGGTCTGTTCGAAGTCCTCCTCGGTCTCGCCGGGGAAGCCGACGATGATGTCGGTCGAGATCACGACGTCCCTGACCTTGGAGCGGATCTCGCGCACGATCTCGAGGTAGCGCTCGCGGCGGTACTCCCGCGCCATGCGCCTCAGCACCCTGTCGGAGCCCGACTGGACGGGCAGGTGCACGTAGTTGCACACCGCCTCCTCGGCGGCGATCACGTCGATCAGCTCGGAGGAGAAGTTCATCGGGTGGCTGGTCGTGAACTTCACCCGCGGCACGCCGGTGCGCGCGACCATCCGCAGCAGCTCGGGGAACGAGGGCAGTCCGGGCTGGTCGAGCCCGTAGGAGTTCACGTTCTGCCCGAGCAGCGTGATCTCGAGGGCGCCGGCGGCGACCATCGCCTCGGCCTCGGCGAGGATGACGTCGGGCCGGCGCGAGACCTCGGGGCCGCGCGTCTGCGGCACCACGCAGTACGTGCAGTGGTGGTTGCAGCCGCGCATGATCGTCAGGAAGCCCGAGAGGCCCATCGGGGCCGGCGGCACAACGTCGTGCAGCTCGGGGTCGAAGCCGCGACGCTCGATCGGGCCGCCGCCGGGGCGCTCCTCCAGCTCCGCGATCGCCGGCAGCACCGAGGTGATCGCCCCGGGGCCGATCAGCAGGTCGACCTCGAACTTCTCGGCCAGCTCCCTGCCCTCGTCGAGCTGCGCCAGGCAGCCCATGAGGCCGACCTTGACGTCGCGTCCGGCGCGACGCTCCTTGCGCAGGTCGCCGAGGAACGACACGACCTTCTCGACGGGCTTGCCGCGCACGGCGCAGGTGTTGAGCAGGACCAGCTCGGCGTCCCTCGGGTCGTCGACGAGCATGTGACCGCCCGCCACCAGCTCGGAGGCGATGGTGTGCGTGTCGTACTCGTTCATCTGGCAGCCGTAGGTGACGATCGCCGCTCTCAAGTCCTGCCTCCAACCGGACGCCGATTCTAGCAAGCCCGCCCTGACGCGCCTTATCGTGCGGCGTGGCTTCCTTCCGCGAGCGTGTCCTCGACGCCGTGAGGGCGGTGCCCCACGGCAAGGTGGTGAGCTACGGGCAGGTCGCGGAGATGGTCGGCGCGCCGCACGCCGCCCGCCAGGTCGGCGCGGTGCTGTACGGCCTGCGGGACGAGGACGGCGACGTCCCGTGGCACCGCGTGGTGAACGCCGCGGGCGGTATCTCGACGTACAAGGTCGGGCACGGCGAGCTGCAGGTCGCGCTGCTCAAGGCCGAGGGCGTGGCCTTCGTCGGCGACGGCGCCGAGGGCGAGCGCGTCGACATGCGGGCGCACAGGTGGCGCCCGGAGCTGCCCGAGTAGCCGGGGCAGGTACGTGCGCTGGCCGCCGCGTCCGCTGGCCGCCACGCCCGCGGGCCGCGTCGCGCGCGGCGCGACCGAGCGCCGCCACGCCCACGCCGGGCTCGCCGCAAGTGCGGGCCCTCTCCAGCGCCGGGCTCAGCCCACGTGCAGGCTCTCGCCCAGGTGGTAGACGACGACGCGCTTCACGAGCCTGCGCGGCAGCCACCCCACGCGCACGCGGGCCTCGACGACGTAGCCCCCGTGCTCGCGCAGGTTCGCGGCGTTCCAGCGCAGCGCGGGCACGAAGAAGCCCAGCACGCCCAGGACGTCGGCGGCGATCTCGGCCCTGACGTCGGTGTGCCGCGTGGCGGGGAAGGGGGCGAGGAACCGCGCCTCGAAGGCCGCCTCGCGCCGGCCGAGCAGCGTCCCGCCCGACAGCAGCGCGAACCTGCCGAGGGGGCGCGAGCGCAGCTCGACGCCGGCGTCGCCCGAGCGCTCGTAGAAGCGGTCGACCAGGGCCAGCGTGACGGAGACGTCGTCGAGGCGCACGTACGGCACGAGCCTCAGGGCGGCGGTGAACTCCTCGCCCGTGGCCGCGTGCCGTGGGACCGTCAGCTCGACCTCGTTGAACCACCTGTCCCAGACGGCCGCGAGCAGCGACGACCCGGCGGCGTACGCGGCCGCGGCCATCTCGAGCCAGACCCACTGCCGGCCCAGTCCCAGCGTCGTCAGCGCGCGGTCCGAGGCCAGCAGCGCGGCGCCGAGGACGAGCATGGCGGTCCAGCCGAGGGCGTACCAGAAGCCGGGCACCTCGGCGAGGCCCGGCCGCGGCGGCAGGTCGAGCGGGGGCGCGAGCAAGTCGCGGCGCGCGACGCCGCAGGCCTCGCACGTCAGGCCCGAGAGCCCCTCGCGCGGCGGGTTCTCGTGGCCGCACTCGGGGCACGCCCAGGCGCCGCCGACGACGGCCGCCGCGTCGGTCATGGCCGCCACCCTGGGGGTGCGTGGTTAGCGTTCACTGGCGGTGAGAGCATACGGCCGGGCCCGCCCGTGGGACGCGGCGGATCCCACGTATGATGCCCGGGATGCCTGTACCGAACGCGCTCGAGCTCGCCCGCGAGCTGGTCATGACGCCTAGCCCCTCGGGCGAGGAGGCGGCCGCCGCGGAGGTCCTGAACGCCGCCATGCTCGCCGCCGGGTTCGACGAGGCGTACGTCGACGACGTCGGCAACGCGATCGGCGTGATCGCGCGCGGCGCCGGGCCCAAGCTCCTCCTCACCGGCCACCTCGACACGGTCCCGCTGGGGGACCCGGAGGAGTGGCCGCACCCCCCGCTCTCGGGCGCCGTCGACGGCGGCCGCCTGTGGGGCCGCGGCAGCGTCGACATGAAGTCGGCCCTGGCCTGCATGGTCGCGGGCGCCGCGCGGGCCGCCGAGCGCGGCTTCGCGGGCACCCTGATCGTGGCCGGCACGGTGCAGGAGGAGGTGAACGGCTTCGGCTCCAAGCACCTCGGCCGCACGCTGGACTACGACGTCGCGGTCCTGGGGGAGCCGAGCAAGCTCCAGCTGCGGCTCGGGCACAAGGGCAGGGTCGAGGTCATAGCGCGCTTCACCGGCGCGATCGCGCACGCCGCGCGCCCCGAGCTGGGCGAGAACGCGCTGGCGGCGGCCGCCCGGTTCGTGAACGCGCTGGAGGGCATCGAGCCCCCGACGTCCGAGGTCCTCGGCCCTTCCACCGTGACCCCGACGGTCCTGCGCACCTGGCCGGACGGCACGACGAACGTCGTGCCCGGCAGCGCCGAGCTCACGCTCGACGTCCGCACCGTCGCGGGGCAGGGCGCGGAGGAGGTGCTGGCGCTCCTGCGCGGCGCCGCGCCCGACGCGGGCGTCGAGCTCGTCGTGCCCGCGTCGCCGCTGGAGCACCCCGACGGCCGGGTCGAGGAGCAGCCGCACGTGGCGCCGGCGTACCAGCTGAGCCCCGACCACGAGGCCGTGGCCACCGCTCGGCGGGCCCTGTCCGGCGCGCTCGCCGCCGCGGGCCGCGACCTCGTGGAGGGCGTGTGGTGGTTCTGCACCGACGCCCCGCACCTCGCCGTCGGAGGCCGGCCCGTGATCGGCTTCGGCCCGGGCGAGGAGGACCTGGCCCACACGACGCGCGAGAGCGTGGCCGTCGCCGACCTGGACGTGGCCGCGAGCGCCTACCGCGAGCTCGCGCTAGCCTTCCTGGGAGGTCGCCGGTGACCGAAGGACGCAGCATGAAGGGCGAGACCGTGATCGTCAACGGCGACGAGTGGGTCGTCGTCGACGAGGCGCCGGCCGCGGCGCTGGCCGACATGGTCGCGGCGCTCCTGGAGGACGAGGGCTTCGTCGTGATGGTGAGGGGCCTCGACCTGCAGTCCGACGCCTTCTCGCACCTGGGCTCGACGAACATCACGGCCACGCACGTACTGGTCCCGAAGGACCAGGCCGAGGCCGCGATGCGCCTCATCGCCGAGACCGTCACCGACTACCAGGGCGAGGAGCTCGACGAGCTCATGGAGCGCCTGGCACGCGGCGAGGTCGTCGAGGGCTTCGAGCCGGGCGACGAGGGAGACGACGAGGAGGACGAGGACGACCCAGGCCTCGGCTAGGGGCGGCGCCGCCGCCCTCAGCCTGGCGGGCGCGCTCGTCATCCTGGCGCTGAAGTTCGGCGCCTACCTGGTCACCGGCTCCGTCGGGCTCCTCTCCGACGCCGCCGAGTCGCTCGTGAACCTCGTGGCGGCCGTGGTGCTCACCGTCGCCGTGGGCGTGGCCGCCGTGCCCCCCGACTACCGCCACCCGTACGGCCACACCAAGGCCGAGTACCTCTCGAGCGTCCTCGAGGCCGCCCTGATCATCGTCGCGGCCGGGATGATCGGCGTCACGGCCGTGCGGCGCTTCCTCGACCCGCAGCCCCTCGACCAGGTCGGCCTCGGCCTGGCCCTGGCGGGCGTGGCGGCGCTCGTGAACGGCGGGCTGGCCATGCGCCTGATGCGCGTCGCGCGCCGCGTGAGCTCCGACGCGCTCGAGGCCAACGCCAGGCACCTCTTCGCCGACGTGCTCACCTCGGTTGGCACGATCGCGGGCGTCGCCCTCGTCAGGCTCACGGGCTGGCTGCCGCTCGACCCGATCGTGGCCCTCGTGGTGGCGGGGAACATCGTCGTCACCGGCGTGGGCGTGATGCGCCGCTCGCTCTCACGGCTCCTGGACGAGCGCCTGCCCGAGTCCGAGGAGGCGCGGATGATCGCCGAGATCGAGGGCGTCGACGAGGTCCGCGGCTACCACCGGCTCAGGACGCGGCGGTCGGGCAGCGCGCGCTTCGGGGAGGTCGACGTGTTCGTGGCCGGCGACATGCGCGTCGACGACGCGCACGAGGTGGCCAGGGAGGTCGAGCGGCGCGTGAAGGCCGCCGTGCCCGGCCTCGACATGACCGTCCACATCGAGCCGTACGAGGAGGGCGTGCGCGACGTCTCGCGCAGCCCGCGCGAGGAGTTCCCCGAGGAGGGCTAGGGTTCCGGTGCCGACGCCCGCGCCGGCTGCGGCGGCGGGGTCCCCGCGGCCGGCTCAGCGTCCGCGCCGGCCGCTGCCGAGCTGCGCGGGCGACGGGCGCGAGACGTGCCGGCTGGCGGGGTCGAGGTAGCGCAGCGGGGCGTCGGCCCACGGCCCCGAGTACGCCACGCCGACGCGGGCCGTGACGCGCACGTCGGCGGGAGCGGGCCCGTCGAGGACGTAGAGGACGGGGCCGTGCAGCGGCGCGGCGTCGTGGGCGCGCGTGATGCCCAGGGCGCGCGTCAGCCGCCCTGGCCCGTCCCCGCGCGCGCCCGCCGGCGCCTCGACCAGGGGCAGCTCCGCCGGGGCCGGCGACGCGTCCGTCGGTGGGAGGGGCTCCACGGCGCGCACCAGCACCGCGTGGGGCACGCCCTCCGGCTGGCAGACCACGTTGAAGAGGTCGTACATGCCGTAGATGAGGTAGACGTACGCGTGGCCGGCGGGCCCGAACAGCGTGGCCGTGCGCCTGGTGAGGCCCTTCGAGGCGTGGCACGCGAGGTCGGCCTCGCCGAGGTACGCCTCGGTCTCCACGATGCGGCCGGCCCGGAAGCCGCCCGCGGCCTCGTCCCGCACGAGGAGCAGCTTGCCCAGCAGCTCCTTGGCGACGACGTCGGCGGGGCGCTCGTAGAACCCGGGCCGGAGGACGGCGCCCGCGGCTCGCTCCTCCGCGCGCGTCCTCGTCACAGGCCCTCCAGCGGGACCGCCTCGACGACGTCGCCCGCCCTCGCACCGCCGGGCGGCGCCACCGCGAGGCAGTCGGCCTCGTGCAGGGAGCGCGACACCGCCGAGGACTGGTCGGCCCACGGGGTCACGCTGGCGCCGCGCTCGTCGACCTTCAGGCTGGCGCGGTGGAAGACGGTCTTGGCGTCCGGGCGCAGGTCGCGCGTCACCCTGGCCCTGAGGCGCGCGCGGTAGGGGGGCGGCGCCGTGCGGCCCAGCGCGGCGTCGATGAAGGCGCGCGCGAACAGGTGGAAGCACACCAGGCTCGACACCGGGTTGCCCGGCAGGGCCAGCACCGGCAGGCCGCCGTAGCGGAAGAACGTCAGGGGGCCGCCCGGCCGCACGGTCACGCGCCTGAAGACGACCCGGCCTGACGACTCCAGCAGGCCCCTCACCGGCTCGCGCTCGCCGCGCGAGACACCGCCGACCGTCAGCACGAGGTCGGGCCCCGCGCCCGCTACGTCGTCGAGGAGCGCGGCGAGCGCCGCCGCGTCGTCGCCGACGCGGTCGGCCCCGACGACCTCGCAGCCGCTGCGGACGGCCGCGGCGACAAGGGCTGGCAGGTTCGACTCGAAGGCCTGGCCCGGGCCGGGAGACCCGCCCGGGGCGACGAGCTCGTCGCCCGTCGCGACGAGCGCCACGCGCGGGCGGCGCGCGACGGTGACCAGGGCGTGGCCCATCGCCGCCGCCAGGCCCACCTGCACGGGACCGAGCTCGTCGCCGGGCCGGAGGTAGACCTCGCCCGCCCGCAGGTCCCGCCCGCGCGCGCGCACCGCCGCGGCGCTGGCCGGCCGCGTGATCACGACCGTGCCGTCCTCCTCGCGGGCGTGCTCGACGCCCACGACGCCGACCTCGCCCGCGGCGCCCGCGGGCACGAGCCCCCCGGTGGCGACGTAGACCGCCTCGCCGCTCGCGAGCGCGCCCGCGTGCGGGGCGCCGGCGTGGGCGCGGCCGACGAGCCTCAGACGTACCGGTCTGTCTATAGAGGCACCGAGGCTGTCATGCACGAGGCAGGCGTAGCCGTCGAGCGCGGAGTCGTCGCCCGGCGGTCGGTCGACGCGGCTGGCGAGCTCGGCGCGGAGCACCCGGCCGAGCGCTTCCCGCAGCGGCAGGTCCTCGCTGCCCACCCTGGCGGCCGCGCCGGCCGCCCACAGCAGCTCGAAGGCGCGGTCGGGGGAGACGTCGTGCTCGGCCGCCACGAGGCGATGCTAGCAGCGCCCGCGAACGGGACCCTGCCCTAGCGGGCCGCGCCGAGCTCCCGGAGCGCCGCGTTGAAGGTCGCGCTCGGCCGCATCGCGGCGCTGGCCTTGGCGTCGTCGGGCCGGTAGTAGCCGCCGAGGTCGACGGGTCCGCCCTGCACGGCCAGCAGCTCGGCGTCGATGCGGGCCTCGTTCTCCGTGAGCGCGGCGGCCAGGTCGCGGAAGCGCTCCGCGAGCCCCGGGTCGTCCGCCTGGGACGCCAGCTCCTGCGCCCAGTAGAGCGCCAGGTAGAAGTGGCTCCCGCGCGTGTCGATCTCGCCCACCTTGCGCGACGGCGACTTGCCGCTCTCGAGGAACCGCGCCGTGGCCCTGTCCAACGCGTCGGCGAGGACCTTCGCGCGCGGCTCGCCCATCCGCGCGGCGAGGTGCTCGAGCGAGGCGCCCAGCGCCAGGAACTCGCCCAGCGAGTCCCAGCGCAGGTGGTTCTCGGCCAGGAACTGCTGCACGTGCTTCGGCGCGGAGCCGCCGGCTCCCGTCTCGAAGAGGCCGCCGCCGTTCATCAGCGGGACGACCGAGAGCATCTTCGCGCTCGTGCCGAGCTCGAGGATCGGGAAGAGGTCGGTGAGGTAGTCGCGCAGCACGTTCCCGGTCACCGAGATCGTGTCGAGGCCCTGCCGGATGCGCTCCAGCGAGAGGCGCATCGCCTCGACGGGCGCCATGATCCTGACGTCGAGCCCGTCGAGGTCGTGGTCCTGGAGGTAGCGCTCGACCTTCGCGATCACCTGGGCGTCGTGCGGGCGGTCGCGGTCGAGCCAGAACACGGCGGGCGCGCCGGTCGCCCTGGCGCGCTCGACGGCCAGCCTCACCCAGTCCCGCACCGGGGCGTCCTTCACGGTCGCGGTGCGGTACACGTCTCCCGGCCGCACCGGCCGCTCCAAGAGGACGTCGCCGTTCGCCGCGACCACGCGCACGGTGCCGGGCCGGTCCACCTCGAACGTCTTGTCGTGTGAGCCGTACTCCTCGGCCTTCTGCGCCATCAGGCCCACGTTGGGGACGGAGCCCATGGTGCGCGGGTCGAAGGCGCCGTGCGCCTTGCAGTCCTCGATCACGGCCTGGTAGATGCCGGCGTAGGTGCTGTCGGGGATCACGAACTTCGTGTCGCGCGCCTGGCCGTCCGGCCCCCACATGCGGCCCGAGTTCCTGATCGCGGCCGGCATCGAGGCGTCGATGATCACGTCGCTGGGCACGTGCAGGTTCGTGATGCCCCTGTCGGAGTCGACCATGGCCAGGTCGGGGCCCCGCTCGATCGCGGCCTGCAGGTCGGCCTCGATCGCGGCCCTCTCGTCCGCCGGCAGCTCCTCGAGGCGGGCGTACAAGGCCCCGAGGCCCTCGTTCGGGTCCACGCCGATGCGCCGGAAGGTCGCGGCATGCGCGGCGAACACGTCGGCGAAGAAGACCTCGACGACGTGCCCGAAGATGATCGGGTCGGAGACCTTCATCATCGTCGCCTTCAGGTGCACGGAGAACAGCACGCCCTGGCGCTTGGCGTCCTCGATCTGCTCGGCCAGGAAGGCCCGCAGCGCCTCCTTGCTCATCACGGCGGCATCGACGACCTCGCCGGCCTCGAGCGGTACGCGCTCCTTGAGCACCGTGACGCTGCCGTCGTCGGCGACGAGCTCGATGCGGGCGTCGCCGGCCTGCGCCGCCGTGACGGTGGTGGAGACCTCGGTCGAACGGAGGTCGCCCGCGGCCATCGTCGCGACGTGCGAGCGCGAGTCGGGGCTCCAGGGGCCCATCGAGTGCGGGTGCTTGCGGGCGTACGCCTTCACCGACGGCGGGGCGCGCCGGTCGGAGTTGCCCTCGCGCAGCACGGGGTTCACGGCGCTGCCCTTGACCGCGTCGTAGCGCTCGCGCGCCTCGCGCTCCGCGTCGGTGGCCGGCTCGTCCGGGTAGTCGGGCAGGTCGAAGCCCTGCTCCTGCAGCTCCTTGATGGCAGCCTTCAGCTGCGGCACCGAGGCGCTGATGTTGGGCAGCTTGATGATGTTCGCCTGCGGGGTCCTGGCGAGCTCGCCCAGGAACCTCAGGTCGTCCGGGACGCGCTGGTCCTCGCGCAGCCGCTCGGGGAACCGGGCCAGGATGCGGCCGGCTAGGGAGATGTCGCGCGTCTCGACGTCGATGCCGGCCGCCGCCGCGTACGCCCGGACGATCGGGAGCAGGGAGTAGGTCGCGAGCGCCGGCGCCTCGTCGACCTTGGTCCAGTGGATCTTCGGCCTTGAGTTCGTCGTCATGCCTTCAAGCCTCCGCGGGTCTAGGGGACGATACCAGTCGGTGAGGGGACGGCCGTTCCGGCCGCGCGGTACGGGCGGCACGCCAGGAGCGTCACACCCGCCTCGCGCCGCGCCCGTCCCAGCCGGCGTAGGAGTAGAAGCGGCCGGCCACGCCGTCGCTGAGGTAGTTGACGAGCGGGTCGCGCAGCGGCGGGATCGGCACCAGCGTCCTGACCTCAGGGAGCGGGACGAAGCGCGCCTCGACGATGAAGCCGTCGGGGTCGCGGGGGTTCAGGAGCCCCGTGTAGCGCGCCTTGAACGCGAACGAGACGGCCCGGTCGTTGCGGCGCTTGTCCTCGACGTGGACGGCGTAGGCGAGGTGGTCGACGCCCTCGACCTCGAGCCCCGTCTCCTCGCGCACCTCGCGCCTCAGCGCGTCGAGCGTGGACTCGCCCCGTTCCACGACGCCGCCCGGGAGCGTCCACCTGACGCGACCTTGGCCTTGCCAGTCGTTGCCTACGAGCAGGACGCGACCCCGTGCGTCCAGGAGTATGGCCGCGGCAACGACGAACTCACGCCGGGCCACCGGACCCCGCCAGGGCGCGGGCCTCGCCGCCGCCCGGGGCCATGCCGGAGAGGATCCTGGCCTGCTCCTCGGCCTGGAGCGCCGCGACCAGCTCGTGGAGGTCGCCGGCCATGACGCCCGCCAGGTCCTTGGTCGTGAAGCCGATGCGGTGGTCCGTGACGCGCGACTGCGGGAAGTTGTACGTGCGGACGCGCTCGCTGCGCTCGCCGCTGCCGATCTGCACCAGGCGGGCCTGACGCGCCTCGTCCTGGGCCTTGGCGCGCTCCCGCTCCAGCAGCCGGGCGCGCAGGACCTGCAGGGCCTTCTCCTTGTTCTTGATCTGCGACTTGCCGTCCTGGCACGTCACGACGATCTCGTCGGGCGTGCCCGGCTTGTACGTGATGCGGACGGCCGAGTCGGTCGTGTTCACCGACTGCCCGCCCGGACCGCTGGACCGGAAGACGTCGACGCGGTAGTCGGCGGGGGAGAGCTGCACGTCGACCTCGTCGGCCTCGGGGAGCACGGCCACGGTGATCGTGCTGGTGTGGATCCGGCCCTGCGACTCGGTCGCGGGCACGCGCTGCACGCGGTGCACGCCCGACTCGAACTTGAAGTGGCTGTAGGCGCCCTCGCCGACGACCTCGAACGACACCTTCGCGAGGCCGCCTACCTCGGTCGGCGTGGAGTCGACGACCTCGGTGCGGTAGCCCAGGCTGGCGGCGTAGTGGAGGTACATCTCGAGCACCTCGCGCACGAACAGCGAGGCCTCGTCCCCGCCCGCCGCGGCGCGCAGCTCGATGATCACGCTCTTGTCGTCGTACGGGTCCTTGGGCAGCAGCAGGCGCTGGAGCTCGTCGTCGATCGCCGCGAGCCGCGCGCTCAGCGCCTCCACCTCGGACCGCGCCTCCTCGGCGAGGTCGGGGTCGCCGAGCAGCGTGCGGGCGTCGTCCGCCTGGCGCTGCAGCGCCTCGCGTCGTCTGTAGAGGTCGACGACCTCCTTGAGCTCGGCGTGCCGTTTGGCGGCCTGGCGGTAGCGCTGCGGGTCGCCCAGCGTCGCCGGGTCCGACAGGCTGCGCTCCAGGGCCTCGAGCTCCTGGCTTAGGGTCTCAAGCTCTCGTCTCATTGACCGGATTGTACTGCCGGCACCAGGAACGCCCCGCAGCCGGGGCGCGGCCCTCAGCGGACCCGGAGACGCCCGTCGCGGCCGAGCTCTGGCGCGACCAGGGAGCCCGGCACCACGGCGCTGGCGCGGCCCTCCTGGAGGTCGAGGGCGCCCGACGCCCCGCAGCGCGGCGGCAGCCCCACGGCAGCGTCCCTGAGCGCCTGGCGGAGGACCGGGAGGGGGCCGTCCAGCGGCAGCTGGAACACCAGGACCTGCTCGATCGCCGCCGCCAGCAGGTCGAGCGCGTCGACGACGCCGGCCGCGGCAGGCAGGTCGGCGACGCCCCCGTAGAGCTGCTCGAGGCGCTCGGCGACCGCCGTGAGGGCGTCGGCGCACTCGTGGCTCGAGGGGACGTCGACCGGCGCGAACGCCGGCGGCAGCGCGAAACGTACGCCCTCGAAGGCGCTCGCGGACAGGCGCGGCCCGCCGGGCGCGGCCAGGGCCGAGCGTGCGTAGACCAGTCCCTCGTAGCCGCGGGCCCTGAGCGCCCTCACGGCGACCTCGGTGTCGGGCCCCGAGGCCCACACGGCCACGGCGCCGGGCTGCTTCGTCGCGACCAGCAGCGCCTCTGGCCTGAGCTCGGTCGCGCCGGGGGCGAAGCGCTCGACGTGCGCGAGCCGCATGCCGGCGTAGCCGAGCAGCGACGCGAGCGTGTCGGTGACGTCGTCGCCGAAGGCGTCTTCGGGCGCCATGAGCGCGACGGAGCCGCGGCCCTGGGCGAGGGCGTCGGCGACGACCGCGGCCAGCGCGTCGGACTCGCTCGGCCACAGGCCGAACGACCAGTAGCCGTCGTTGCCCAGCGCGACGCGCCCGGGCGTGGGGTCGCTCAGGGCGAGGTGGAGGAGGCCCACCTCCTCGGCGACCTCCTTCACCGCGGCCGTGGCGGCGGGCGTGGTGCAGCACACGACGGCCCAGGCGCCCGCGTCCGCGAGCTGGCGCGCCAGGTCGGCGGCGCGCTGCGGGGAGCCGGCGTCGTCCCGCACCTCGACGACGACCTGGACGCCGAAGACGCCGCCGCCGGCGCGCGACTCGCGGGCCCACCCCGAGGCGGCCAGCGACTGCGACGCGCCCGCCTCCCGCGCCTCGCCGGAGCGCGAGGCGATGACGCCGATCGTCACGCCGGGGGCGGGGGCCTGGGCGCCGGAGACGGCGGTCACCAGGGCGAGGATCAGGCTGAGGACGAGAGGCACGGCGTCCCTTCTAACCGCGGCCGGGGTGAGCGCAGTGAGAGGCGCGGCGTCACGGACCCCGCCGCGGCCGTGCGCCGTGACCCGGGCCCGCCGCATGGCGCCCACGAGAGTAACCCCCGCCTGGCTCGTCGCGCGGCGGGGGAGGCTGGTGCGCCCGACAGGATTCGAACCTGTGACCTTGGGCTTAGGAGTCCCCTGCTCTGTCCAGCTGAGCTACGGGCGCACGCACAGGACCCGCCCCGACGAGGGGCGGGTCCCATGGTACCAGCGTCAGCGCGCCGTCAGCGAGTACCCAGCGACCCCGCTGGGGTAGGCCCAGATCACGTCGATGTACCAGAGGCCGGCCGCCGGGGCGTCGACCTCGAAGCGCCCGCCGTTCGCCTCGGTGATGTCGCGGAACGCCCAGTCGCCGCCGTCCGCCCAGGTCTGGATCTCGGAGCCGAACTTCACCGCGAAGTCGACGTCGAGGTCGGACGTGAGCTCGACGGTCAGCCTCTGGGTGCCGGCTGGCACGTTGACCGCGTACGTGTGGTAGTTGATGTCCTGCCCCTTGCCGGCGAGCGTGCCCGTGACCGTGCCGCCCAACGGCACCTCGCCCACGAGGCAGAAGTCGCAGCTCGCGCCCTGGGTCGCCGCCGCCGCCGGCGTCGAGGGGACCGCGGGCGTCGCGGGGGCAGCCGGCGTGGCGGGGGCGGCCGCCGAGACGGCGCCGACCGGCGCCCTGGCGACGTCGGGCACGTGGGGCCCGAGGAGCGCCCACGCCAGCCCGATGGGCCTGACGTACGCCTGCTCCTCGACGTCGAGCTCCTCGTACTGGATCGTGCGGCCGGCGGTCGGCACCCCGATCAGGTAGCCGTTCTCGTCGAAGGCGCCGCCGCCCGAGTTGCCGTGGGCGATCTTGGCGTCGGTCTTGATCCACTGCTTGCCGCCGGACTCGAAGTCCTCGCCCACCCACCCGGACATCAGGCCG
>DATGNP010000177.1:0-2174 GCA_035306665.1 Trueperaceae bacterium | reverse complement strand
GAGGCAGCCACCTGACCCGCGCCATCGACGACGTCGATGTGATTCGGGCGCCCTCGGTACGCGGGCACCTGCGCTGCTGGTGGCGGGCCCTTTACGCCGCGCAGTACACGAGCGCCGATGCACTGCACCAACGCGAGAGCGCCCTCTGGGGTCGCGCGGCGACCGATGATGGCGGACGCTCGGCGGTGGAGATCCGCCTCTTCGCGTGCGCGCGGGCCCACTGCAGCGCCCGCCTGGGCCCGTGCTCCCAGAAGTAGATGCCCTGACCCAGCCAGTCGTTCGGATCTGCGCTGGCGCCCGGGTGCGTGCCATGGAGGAGGGCTGCTTCGTGGCGCTCGACGAGGCAGCCATGGTAGCCTACGATCTGTCGTTGGTAGTGCATCAGCATGCGCGGCCCCCCTCAGCGGTCCGGGCAGGGCGTGACGGTGAGCGGGCCGGACCAGGCGCCGTGGCAGATCGACGTGCTGCTCGGGAAGCCGTCTTCGTCGACCAGCACGAAGATCGACCGCAGCTCCATCCGGAACGTGCCGGCGTCGAGGTCCGCTACGTAGTCGTTGCGCGTGTCCATGCTGCCGGCGAAGCCCAGCACCGTGCAGGCGTCGAGGGCGCGAACCGCCCGGTAGACCGTCGTGCCGGCGTCCAGCCAGTCGAGGTTGCCGTCATCGTCGATGCGGTGCTGCAGCACGCCGTACTGCAGCGGCGCGATCCACGCCTCGCACACCGGGTCATCGCCGTCGTCGTCGAGCAGCTGGGCGGAGCCGGTCAGATCGACCTCGACGCACACCGGCGCCTGCGGGCACGCGGACCAGGGGTCCGCGTCCGGGCCGGCGCTGTCGAGGTCTGCCTCGCCGCGCTCGAGGCCGTCCTGGTTCGCCATCGACAGGCGAGCCGTGCCGCGCGTGCGCATCCACGGTGTCCGCACCTCCTCGTACTCCAGGTTCAGGACGACGAGGCTGTTGTGGATGTTCTGGATCTGCATGTTCGCCGGCTCCGCCAGCGTCATGCGCACGTGCCCGGTCTCGTCCGGGATCACGCAGCTGCCTTCGTTGACGCTGGCGTGGAGCGCGTTGCCGCTGCCGGTGAAGCGGCAGCCGTAGCGTGTGCCGTCGTCGCCGATCGCGAACGTGCGCGACAACGTGAACGTCACCTCGTCGGGCGCCGCGACCACCTGCTGGTCGAACGTCCAGCACAGCAGCTCGCGGTCGAAGTGCCGCCTGTCGCTGAGCACGTGGTTCGTCTCCGCGACCGAGCCGGGGCTCAGGTCGAGCGTCACTTCGTAGCAGACCTCCCGGGGACCGGTGATGATCCCCGAGTCGTCCGCGTTGTCGCCACCGCGCAGCTCGACGCGGTCGCCCGTGACCACGACCGTGGCGTTCTGCAGGGCCGGCTGCCACAGCGGCTCCTCGGCGGTCAGCAGCTCGACGGCGCCGGTCGTGAGGTAGCGCGCCCGCCAGATCCCGTCGACGCTGGAGTACAGGACGCCGTACTGGTCGATGCCACCGAACACCTCGTCAGGTGCCAGCTGGTAGACGAAGCCGGAGACGGGCCCGACGCCGTAGATCAGGTCGCCGCCCGGGCTGTCGTCGTCGTCCGCGACCCCGACCCGGAACCACGGGCCAAACGCCTCGATGTCGTCGGGATCGACGACCGGGGTCTGGGCCACCGCGAGGTCGTCGTCGAGGTCGTAGATGCGCACGCCGCGGGTGTTCCCCGAGGCGAGCAGGCGCCCGTCGTCGCTGAACGCGAGGCCGGGGTACTGGTAGTGCCACCGCTGGAGGCGCACGCGGTCGCTGAACCCGGCGCTCTGGGTGCCGGCGTGCAGGTCAGGGGTCTCGATGGCGGGCAGGACGACGCGCCGCTGCAGCGCGCCGCTCGGGCCGGGCGGTACGTCGTAGAGGTGGACCTCGTCCTCCGAGACGGCGGCGAGGAGGTCGCCGCCGGCGGCCACCGCGACCGACGCCCGGTGGAAGTTGGGCGGCGTGTCCTTCGTGCTCGCCCGGACGCCGCACGTCGCGGCGTCGTAGACGTACAGCGGGTAGTCACGCTGGCCGAACAGCACGTCCGAGCTGGCCCAGTGCGCCAGCCAGGCGCCGTCCGACGAGAAGGCCGGGCGCGCGATGATCGGCTCGTCCGTGTCGACGGACATCTCGCGGAACGGCGGCGTCACGGTCCCC
>DATGNP010000176.1:0-5024 GCA_035306665.1 Trueperaceae bacterium | reverse complement strand
TTCAGGCAGGGGCGGCCGCCGGGTCGCGCGCCAGTGCGCCTCCGCTGAGGCGGTAGACGGACACCCGCGCCCCGCGCCTCCCCGACTCCGCCAGCAGCGTCTCGTCGTGCGTGACGACGACGACGGCCTTGCCGGCGTCGGCGGCGAGGTCGAGCAGCAGGCGGAACACCTCCAGGGCGCGCGCGTGGTCGAGCGAGCCGGTGGGCTCGTCGGCGATCAGGCAGGGCGGGTCGAGCGCCAAGGCGCGGGCGACGGCGGCGCGCTGCCGCTCCCCGCCGGAGAGCTGCGCCGGCAGGTGCCCCGCCCGCTCGGAGAGCCCGACGGCGGCGAGCAGCTCGCGTCCGCGACCCTCGTCCGGGGCGCCGACGATGCGCATGGGCAGGACCACGTTCTCGAGCGCGGTGAGGTCCTCGAGCAGGTAGTGCTGCTGGAACACGAGCCCGACGTTCCGTGCCCGCAGCGCGGCGAGCTCGGAGCGCGACAGGGACCCGAGGGGGACGTCGCCCCACCACACCTCGCCGGCGTCCGGCCTGTCGAGCCCGGCCAGCAGGTGGAGCAGCGTGCTCTTCCCCGACCCGCTCGGGCCGAGGACCACGGCGACCTCTCCGGGGGCGACGCGCAGGTCGACGCCGCGGAGCACGACGACGTCGGCGGCGGGCGTCCGGAAGCGGCGATGCAGACCCTCACACGCCAGCACGCTCGCCACGCTGGTACTATACGTGCTGGACTACGCAACTTCGGGGCCGCGCCGCGCGCGCTTTCCCCTTGGAGGTCAGATGACAGGCGAGAGCCCCGGCGACATCAAGGAGCAACTAGCCAAGGTCCCCCTCTTCCACGGGGCTCCCGAGCGCGCGCTCGACATCGCCGCTTCGGCCGTCCGCAAGCGCGTGTTCGAGCCAGGCGCCACGATCTTCCAGGAGGGCGACAAGGGCGAGGCCCTCTACATCATGGCCAAGGGCCTGGTGAAGCTCTCGAAGGTGGACCTGGGCGGCCACGAGAAGACGCTGGCGATCCTCCAGCCGCCCGAGTTCTTCGGCGAGATGGCCCTGCTGGGTCAGTCGACGCGCAGCGCCACCGTCACGACGCTCAACGAGGTGCACTGCTACCTGCTGTTCAACGACGACTTCCGCCGCCTGATCTCCGACTACCCGGCGATCAACCTGAACCTCACGAGCACGCTGGCCGCCCGGCTGCGCGGCATGGACGACGAGTCGCAGGTCCTCTCCTACCAGGACGCCCAGGGACGCGTGGCCTACGTCCTGCTGCGCCTCTACCGCGGCGGCGTCGTCGACCTCGACGAGGAGCGCGCGCTCGTGCGGCTCACGCACCAGGAGCTCGCGAACCTGGCCGGCACCTCCCGCGAGACGGTCACGCGCGCGCTGAAGGCGCTCGAGGGCGAGGGCGTCATCGAGACGCGGCCCAAGGAGGTCTACATCACCGACCCCGAGGGCCTCGAGGAGATCCTGCACGGCATCCGCTGAGCCGCGGCCCGCCGTCAGCCCGCCGCCGCCTGCCTCGTCAGCCGCGCCGCCAGGCGCTCCTCCAGCCGGAGGCGCACGGACGGCCAGGTGACGTCCGTGATCGCGTAGATCACGCTGTCCCGCACGTAGCCGTCCTTGGCGATCATGTGGCGGCGCAGCACGCCCTCGAGCTCGGCCCCCAGGGCGGCGATCGCCCTCTGCGAGCGGAGGTTGCGGGCGTCGGTCTGGATCTGGACGCGGTTCACGCCCAGGTCGTCGAACGCGAACCTCAGGAGCAGGAGCTTGCACTCGGTGTTCACGGCCGTCCGGAACGCGCTCGGGTGGTACCAGGTGTAGCCCAGCTCGCAGCGAGCGTGCCTGGCGTCGTAGGCGCGCACGCGCGACGTGCCGACGACGGCGCCGGCCTTGTCCCGTACGGTGACGACGTGGGCCGTGCCCGCCGCGACCTCCGCCAGCGCCTCGCCGAAGTAGGCCTCCGCCTCGGCGGCGTCCCGCGGCGTAGATGTCAGGTCGTACTCGGATGGCGCCGCCTGCGCGATCGCGAGGAGCGCAGGCACGTCGTAGGGAGAGAGCGGGTCGAGGTCGACGACCTCGCCCTCCAGGGTCCCCCGGAAGGGCAGGGTGACGCGCGGGCTCACGGGCGCGACTCTACCGCCGGGCCGGGCGCCTCCTCGTCGAGGTCGAGCGAGAACGGGACGATCTCGGCGTGGTCGACGAGCCGGTCGACGCCGATGAGGCTGCCGATCACGACACCGTGGGTCACGACGATGAGGGTGTTGAAGCGCTTGTACCTGCGCAGCACGCCCAGCACGCGGCCGCGGACCTCGTCGAGGCTCTCCCACGGCGCCGGCTCCGGCGGCGGCGCCGTGCCCGACAGCGTCTTCTTCGCCTCGGCCAGGATGCGCTCGTCGTAGTCGGCGAGCGGGTCCTTCTGCGGCAGCCACTCGTGGAGGTCGTGCTCGACGTAGAGGGGCTTGTTCAGAGCCCGCGACAGCCGCGCCCCCGACTCGAGGGCGCGCGTGAACGTGCTGCACAGGATCGCCTCGGCCTCCTTGAGGCGGTAGTCCCGCGCGATCGTGTCGATCTGCAGCCGCCCCAGCTGCGTCAAGGGCGCGAAGTCCTTCGCCCACCCCCTGGCCCCCCGCGACTCCACAAGCGCCCAGTCGGCCTCGCCGTGGCGCACGAAGAGCAGGTTCACTACGGTCTCCTCCCGGCTGGCAGACGGCGGCCCGGTACGTACGGCATCCTCACACCTCGGCAGGCGCTCGCAGAGGTCGCTCCTCCCCCCTCGGGCGGGGCGCCGGACCCATGCCGCGCGTCATGGGGAAGCGTAGCGCCGGCCCTCAGGGGGCGGCTGTCGGAAGTCTTACTAAGTACGTGTGGTGGACGCGACAAACGCGCTACCACCGCGCTCCACGCGGGGCCGGGCGGAAGGGTCGGCGCGGGTAAGATGACCCTGCATGCCGGGCTTCGACGACCTCTACCGTCGGGCGGTCCTCGCCACCGCCGACGCCCGGTGGTTCCGGGGCTTCGTCGAGCGCAACGGCTGGCGGCTGGGCGTCGGGAGGTTCGTCGCCGGCCCCGACCTCGCCTCGGCTCTGCCCAAGCTGCAGGCGATCGAGGCCAGCGGCAAGGGCGTGATCATCGACGTCCTGGGCGAGTTCGTCACGAGCGAGGAGGCCGCGCGGCAGTCGGCGGCGCGCGTCGCCGCCGCTGTCGACGGCGTGCACGCGGCCGGCGTCGAGCCCTACTTCAGCGTCAAGCCCACTCAGCTGGGCCTCGGCGTCTCCTCCGACCTGGCTCTCGAGCTGGCCGACGACCTGGCGCGGCGCGTCGGCGCCGTCGGCGGCACGCTGTGCCTCGACATGGAGAGCTCGGGCTACGTCGACGGCACCCTCGCGCTCTACCTGGAGCTCAGGCGCCGCGGCCACGACCACGTCGCCACCGTGCTGCAGAGCTACCTGAGGCGCACTCCGGCCGACCTCGAGCGGCTCCTGACCGCGGCGCCCCGCCCCACCTTGCGTGTCGTCAAGGGCGCCTACAAGGAGAGCCCCGACGTCGCGCTAGGTTCGAAACGGGAGGTCGCAGACGCCTTCATGGCGCTGGTGGCGCGAGGCCTCGCCGCGGGCGCGCACGTAGACGTGGCCACCCACGACGAGCGGCTGCTCGAGCGCGCGCTGGCGCACGTCGACGGTGCCGGCCTGGGGCCCGAGGCGTACGGCGTGCAGATGCTCTACGGCGTCCGGCCGCACCTGCAGGACAGACTGGCCGCGGCGGGTCGGCCGCTGCGGCTCTACGTGCCGTTCGGCGACGACTGGTACGGCTACTACAGCCGCCGCCTGGCGGAGAGGCCCGCGAACCTCGCCTTCGTGCTGAGGGGGTTGTTCGGGTGAAGCACCAGAGGGTCGCGCCTGGGGCGCGGCCGCGGCGCGCCGCCGACCCGGCGCGCACGAGCTGACGGGAGTGCCCATGGATCCGTTCGAACCGTACCGCAACGAGCCCTTCCTTGACTTCGGGGACGAGGCGACGCTGACGAGCTTCCGCCGGACGCTGGGCGAGGTCGCCGGCCGGCTCGGGCGCGAGTACCCGCTGGTGATAGGCGGCTCCCACGTCCACACGGAGGAGCGCCTCGACTCGCTCGACCCGTGCTTCCCCGACCGGGTCGTCGGCCGGGCGTCGATGGCCAAGTCCGAGCACGTCGAGGCGGCGTTCGACGCCGCCTACGCGGCCTTCGACGAGTGGTCGCGGCGCGACATGGCCGACCGCGCGCGGCACCTCGTGAAGCTCGCCGCGATCATGCGGCGCCGCCACGCCGAGCTCGCCGCCTGGGAGGTCTACGAGGCGGCGAAGAACTACCTCGAGGCCAGCGCCGACGTCGCCGAAGCCATCGACTTCTGCGAGTACTACGCGCGCGAGGCCATGCACCTCGCCGGCCGCGCCCGCACCTACGACCACCCCGGTGAGGAGAACACGAGCTTCTACCAGCCGATGGGGGTCGGCGTCGTGATCCCGCCGTGGAACTTCCTGCTCGCGATCATGGTCGGCACGACGGTCGCGCCCGTCGTCGTCGGCAACACCGTGATCGTCAAGCCGTCGCCCAGCACGCCGGTGATCGCGGCGAAGTTCATGGAGATGGTCGCGGAGGCCGGCTTCCCGCCGGGCGTGATCAACCTGCTGACGGGCGCCGACGCCGACATCGGCGACGCGCTCGTCGACCACCCGCGCACCCGCTTCATCAACTTCACGGGCTCGGTCGCCACGGGCCTGCGCATCAACGAGCGCGCCGCGAAGCTGCAGCCCGGCCAGCGCTGGGTCAAGCGCGTCTACCTCGAGATGGGCGGCAAGGACGCTCTGATCGTCGACGAGACGGCGGACCTCGACCTGGCCGTGCAGGCGGCCGTCGTGAGCGGGTTCGGGTTCCAGGGCCAGAAGTGCTCGGCCATGAGCCGGCTGATAGTCGTCGACGAGGTGTACGACGAGATGCTCGAGCGCTTCGTGACTGGCGTGAATAAGCTGACCGTCGGGCCGGCCGAGGACAACGCG
>DATGNP010000175.1:0-2650 GCA_035306665.1 Trueperaceae bacterium | reverse complement strand
GGGCGTCGTCGTCGACCTCCAGGAAGGCGCTCAGGCCCAGCAGCAGGTTGGCGGCGGCGTCGCTGCCGTCACCCGGGAACCAGGCGGGCGCGCTGAAGCCGTGCCGCTCGACGTACGTGCCGTAGCTGGCGTCGACCAGCTCGGCGAACGGCTCTACGCCGCGCAGGAACGCCGCCCGGAGCTGTGCGTAGTAGTCGGCGTCGTCGCCGAAAGCCTTCATGCCCTCGCCGAGCGCCCACAGGGCGCGGGCGGCCCAGAAGTTGGTGCCCTTGCGGCTGGTGATGCCGATGCGGTTGATGCTGCCGTCCTCGAACACGAAGTTGTAGAACGTGCCATCCTCGTCCTGCATCGCCAGCACGAAGTCGAGCTGCCCGCGGGCGTAGTCCAGCCGGTCGGCCCAAAGGTAGGTGATGGCGGCCCGCGCGATGTCGTCGATGTCCGTGACGCCCTCGCCCGGCGCCTCGCGGAACACGTAAGGGTCCCCAGGCTGAAGGCCCGGCTCCGCGTAGATCCAGACGCCGCGATGCGTCTCGCCCTCGACCTCGAACTCCTGGCTCAGGTGATCCAGGTGCTCGAGGTTGGATGACAGCGCCGCCCCGGCCAGCACGAGGCTGACCAGGGCGGGAAGGAATGTTCTCACTCTTCGAGGTTCACGCTGGCGAGCGCCGCGGCCAGCGCGGCGGCCTGCTCGGCCGCGTCGGCTGCTGAGTCCGCGTCGCGAACGCTGTACAGGTAATGGAAGTCGATGACGGTGCCGGGCAGGTAGTGGTTGGGCTCGTTCATGGTCACGTCGCTGGTGGCGTCATAGCTCATGAACTCGTCGGCGATCCACTTGAACACGCCGGTGCGGAACTCCTGGGACTCGAACACCCACGTGTTGCCGGAAAGCCACTCGTCGTAATCCTCAGCGATCTCAGGCACCTCGTAGGCCGCCTCGATCACGGCGATGCCGAGGTCGTCGCTGTACGCGGCCCGCCAGGGCTCGGCCGAAGCGAAGATGTAGGCGGCGCCCCAGTAGAGCGGGCTGAGGTTGTCGTTGCTGTTGAACGCGATGACGCCGTCGCTCACGGCGTCGCGCTCCGCGAAGTAGTCCTCGGAGCTGACGCCGAGCTGGTCAGCCCAGGCGAGGCGGCGGAAGCCGGGGATCACGTGCTGCGCCTCGGGATCGGCCTGCGAGAGCACGCTGGTCGCCATGTGCTGGAGCTTCATCATGTCGCTGTAGCCGCCGAACGTCACCTGGCTGTGCACGTCGACGTCGCCGCCGGCATAGACGCTGGTGACGATGCGCTGCGTCAGGCCGACGAAGCGGTCGGAGGCGTACTCGGTGATGACGGCCACGCGGGCGGGGCCGGCGGGCAGGACCTCGGTGCGCACGAAGCGCGCGCCGCCGTCTTCGAGGATGGTGTACTCCTCATGCGGGCCGTACTGCTCATCGGCCCACCAGGTGCTCTCCGGGTAGCCGGCGAAGCGCAGGATGCCGAGCTCGGCGGCCAGGGTCTCGCTCACGTCGCCGAAGCCGGTGATGCGGGCCAGGCCCTCGGAGCCGACCTCGACCGTGAAGCCGTTGCCGCTCAGGCTGGAGATGACGGTCACGTCGCCGTCAGTGGTGACCTCAAGGGCAGCCTCATGGCTTACCGGATCGAGCGGTTCGTCGCTGACCGTGATGGTCGCCTGGCCGCTGGCGACGAAGGCGAGCTGGTCGCCGGCGCTGACGCGCCCGTTCAGGTCTGTGTCGTCGATCTGAAACGGGATGTCCTGGCCGTCAACGCTCACGCGCAGGTCGGCCCAGTCGAACGGGAAGTCCGCTCCGACGGCGTTGCGCACGCTCAGCAGGTCGAGGACGACGGGGACATTCTCCCCCTGTACGTCGACTGTGATGCTGCGCGTCTCGGCCAGGGCCGAGCCGGCAAGGAGGAGGAGGGAGGCTGTTATGGCGAGTCTTTTCATGTCGTTCCTTTCGGTGAGGCTTCTAGAAGAATCCGGAGATGATGTCGCGGGCCTGCTGGGCGGCGCGCCTGAGCGCGGCGGCCGGCTCGCGGGTGCCGTGGATGACGCCGGCCTCGTACTCGCGGCTGATGGCGGTGAAGATCTCGATCAGGTAGGGCGTGTCGTCCACGCCGCGCGTGCGCTCGTTCTGGTCCAGGAAGGCCAGCAGGTTGGGTCGCGCCTCGAGCGTGTCGCTGAAGAGCGGGTCGTCCGCCATGCCGATGCGGTAAGGGATCTGGCCGGTGATCTCCATGAAGCGCGCGTCGTTCTCGGCCGACAGGATGAACTGGATGAACTCCCAGGACTCCTCGGGGTGATCGGTCGTGGTGAAGATGGCGATGTTCTTCGGGTCGCCGTAAGTGAAGACGGGCTCCCCGGCCAGGCGGTCGGGGACGGGTGGCGGGATGAGGGCGAACTCGAATCCCTCGGGCGCGTTGCGCTCGTAGAACGGCATGGTGAACGGGCCCGCCTGCTCCAGCAGCGTCACGCCCTCGAAGAAGCGGTTCTGGGCGGTCTGACCCTTCGGCGCCAGTCCCTCGCCGAACACGGTGGCCAGGAACTCGAACACCTCGGTGCCGGTCTCGTTGTCAAAGACGACGTTGCCTTCATCATCCAGCAGCGTCTGGCCCTGGCTGGCCGCGATGTAGAGGGTGTAGAAGTCGAA
>DATGNP010000174.1:0-14131 GCA_035306665.1 Trueperaceae bacterium | reverse complement strand
CCTCGATCGCGTCCATGGCGCGCATGTCCAGTACGAACGCGCCGTCCCCGCCCGCCCAGGCCGAGGGGTGGTGGCCGCCGCCCCTGAGGGCGAAGGGCGCGCCCTCGCCGACGAGCACCGCGAGCGCGGCCGCGACGTCCTGGGCGTCTACCGGCCTGACGACGGCCAGCGGCCGCGGGTCGACGACCGGCAGAGCCAACGCCCTGGCGGTGTCGTAGCCGTCGTCCCCGGGCCGCAGCACCTCGCCGCGCACGGTGCGCCCTAGGCGCTCGGTGACCCTGTCTGCAGTGAAGGTGTCGCGGATCATGTCGACCTCCTCTGGCCGGGCGCTCGGCCCGGCGCGGGTGTCCGCGAGAAAGATAGACCTCTAAGCATTAGATGTCAAACCCTTAGACGACGAACGGAGGCGGTATACTCGCGGCATGGGAGACGAGCCGACGAAGGTGCCCATCGGGAGGGCGCTTTGGGACGCCGTCCAGTTCCTGCACCGCGAGTTCGACGAGGTGCTGGCCCGCGAGGGCGGGTCGCGGCCCGTGTGGTTCGTGCTGCTGGCGCTGTGCTCGGGACCCGTGACGTCGCAGCGGGACATCGCCGAGAAGGTCGGCATCCAGGACGCGACGCTCACCCACCACCTGAGCGCGATGGAGGAGGCGGGGCTGATCCGCCGCTACCGCGCGCCCGAGGACAGGCGCGTCCAGAAGATCGAGCTCACCGAGGCCGGCTGGGAGCTCTTCGGCCGGCTCAGCCGCGCCGCCCGCGACTTCGACGAGAGGATCAGGCGCGGCGTCCCGGACGAGGACATCGACCTCGTGAGGCGGACCCTCGAGCGGCTCGTCGCCAACGCGGCCGGCGCCGCCGGCTACCGAGAATAGCCCGATGGAGACGTAAGATCCTGCAGTGAAGCGCACCGACCTGCCGGTGCTGCCCCAGCAGCCCGGCTGCTACCTCTTCCACGACCCCGAGGGCCGCGTCATCTACGTCGGCAAGGCGAAGAACCTGCGCAGCCGCGTGCGCAGCTACTTCGGCAAGCACGCCGGCCAGAAGTCGCGCCTGCTCACCAGGGCCGCCGCGTCCCTGGAGTTCATCGTCACGGCCGACGAGGTCGAGGCCCTGATCCTCGAGGCCAACCTCATCAAGCGGCACAAGCCGCACTACAACGTCCTGCTCAAGGACGACAAGTCCTACCCGTTCCTCAAGCTCACCAACGAGCGCTACCCGACCCTCGTCTTCACCCGCCGCGTCGTCAAGGACGGCGGCACCTACTTCGGGCCCTACCCCAGCGCCGGCTCGGTGCGGCGCGTGATGGACCTCGTCTACAGCGTCTTCAGGCTGCGCAAGAACTCGGGCGTCCCCCTGCAGCCGCGCAAGCGGCCCTGCCTGCGCTACCACATGGGCCGCTGCTTCGCGCCCTGCGCCTACCCCGTCGACGACGCCGACTACCAGCAGGTCGTCGCGCAGGTGAAGGCGTTCCTCGAGGGCAGGGTCGGCGAGGTCGTCGCGGGCATGGAGGAGGCGATGCGCGCCGCCGCCGAGCGCCAGGACTTCGAGCTCGCCGCCACGTACCGCGACAGGCTCGAGGCGGTGAAGCGGGTCACCGGCTACGACACGAGCGTCGTGCACAGCGAGGCCGACGACCTCGACTTCCTCGGGCTGGCGAAGGCCGGCGACTTCGCGATGGTACAGCTCTTCCAGATGCGCGCCGGGCGCGTCGTGGGGCGCGACAAGCGCTTCCTGCAGAACGCCGAGGGCGCCACCGACGACGAGGTGCTCGAGGCGTTCATGGCCGACTACTACGGCCGCGCGATGCAGGTCCCGCCGCTGGTGCTGGTGCCGCCCGCCGACCTGGACCTCGACGTGTGGGCCGAGTACCTCTCGGGCCGTGCCGGCCGCAAGGTGACCGTGCGCGCGCCGCAGCGCGGCGACAAGGTCGAGCTCGTGGAGATGGCCCAGCGCAACGCCGCCACCGGCCTCGAAGCCGAGATCGCCCTGCTGGAGCGCCGGGGCGAGGCCCCGGGCGTGAGCGAGCTGCAGAAGCTGCTCGCGCTCGAGAGCCCGCCGTGGCGCATCGAGGGCTTCGACATCTCGAACCTCATGGGCGAGCACACGGTGGCAAGCATCGTCACCTTCGAGGGCGGGCGCGCCAAGCGCAGCGACTACCGCCGCCTCCGGATCCGCAGCCCCCAGCGCTCGGACGACTACTACGCGATGCACCAGGCCGTGAAGCGCCGCTTCACCGGCACGCTGGCCGACAAGATGCCCATGCCAGACCTGCTGCTCATCGATGGCGGCAAGGGCCAGATGAGCGCCGCCAGGCGCGCGCTGTCGGAGGCCGGCGTGGCGGTCCCGCTCGTGGGCCTGGCGAAGAAGCAGGAGACGCTGATCCTCGAGGACGGCGAGGAGCTGCTCGTGCCCCTGCAGCACCCGGCGCTGAAGCTCCTGATCAACGTGCGCGACGAGGCGCACCGCGTCGCCGTGGGCTACAACAGGCAGCGCCGCGGCAAGGCGCTCACGCGCAGCGTCCTCGACGACGTGCCGGGCATCGGGCCGAAGCGCCGGGACGCGCTGCTGGCGCACTTCTCGAGCGTCGACGAGCTGAGGACCGCCGACCTCGGCACCCTGGCCGCGATCCCCGGTGTGGGCCAGGCGGCGGCCAAGGCCGTGAAGGACTTCTTCGCGGGCGAGGACGGCGCGGCGGGCGGCTAGGGGAGGACGCGACGGGCGGTCAGCCGACGCTGGCGGCCGGCTGCTTGCCGGCCACCAGCTCGCGCCAGGCGTCGCGGGTCAGCTCCATGAAGACGTCGACGCGGCCGCTGGGCCCGACGCGGCGCCTCACCTCGCGGAAGCCGACCTTCCTGAAGGCCGCCTGGGCGCGCTCGTTGTCGCCGAACGTCTCGAGCCGCACGAGGTCGAGGCCGAGGTGCGAGAACGCGAACCCGAGCAGAGCGCGCATGGCCTCGGGCCCGTAGCCGCGCGACCAGTGCGTCTTCTCGCCGATGATGATGCCCAGCGTCGCCGAGCCGCCGCGCACGTCGTAGAGCTCCGTGGTGCCGATGAACTCGTCGCGCTCGTCGAAGATCCCGAACGTCTCCCGGTCGGAGCGCTGGGCGTCGGCCTTGAGCAGGCGCTTCAGGAGCCACAGCGGCATGCGGTTCGGCGGCGTGCCGTTGAGGTAGGAGATCTCGGGGTCGCGGAAGTGGCTCTGCAGCCTGCGCCAGTCCTGCTCGGTGAACTCGTCGAGCGGGCGCAGCGTGACCCTGCCGCAGGCCGGTCTCATGGGCAGAGTCTACTCGCTGGTCGGGCGGCCGGAACCACCTGCACGTATACTCCGGCTTGACATGACGACGGGACCGGTACCGGGCAGCTCGAGCGAGGCCTTCCAGGACAAGTTCCGCCGCATCCTCACGGGTATCTCGAGCGTGATCCTCGGCCAGGAGCGGGTCGTCGAGGAGCTGCTCGTCGCCGCGCTCGCGCGCGGCCACGTGCTCGTCGAGGGCGTGCCCGGACTGGGCAAGACGCGCCTCGTGAAGGCGTTCGCCGAGGCGACCGACCTCGCGTTCGCGCGCGTCCAGTTCACGCCCGACCTCATGCCCGCCGACGTCACGGGCACCACCGTCTTCGTCGAGGGGAGGCAGGGCTTCGAGTTCCAGCCCGGCCCGATCTTCGCGAACGTCCTGCTCGCCGACGAGATCAACCGCGCCACGCCGAAGTCGCAGTCGGCGCTGCTCGAGGCGATGCAGGAGCGCGCGGTCACCGTCGCCGGCACGCGCCACGCCCTGCCCGACCCGTTCATGGTGCTCGCCACCCAGAACCCGCTCGAGATGGAGGGCACGTACCCGCTGCCCGAGGCCCAGCTCGACAGGTTCATGTTCAAGATCCTCGTCAGCCGCCCCGACGCCGCCACCCTGCGCCGCATCCTCGTCGTGACGACGGGCTCCTCCGACGGCCAGGTCGAGCGCGTGTTCGACAGGGACGAGCTCCTCACCTTGCAGCGCATGCTCAGGGCCGTGCCCATCGCCGACGCCGCCCTCGACTACGTCGTCAGGCTCGTCGAGGCCACGCACGAGCACCCCTACGTGCGCCTGGGGGCCAGCCCGCGCGGGGCGCAGGCGATCACGCTGGCCGCGAAGGGCTTCGCCCTCGCCGCCGGCCGGCCGAACGTCGAGCTCGACGACATCAGGCGCGCCGTGCTGCCGGCGCTGAGGCACAGGCTGATGCTGAGCTTCGAGGCCGAGGTCGAGGGCGTGGACACGGACGCCGTGCTCCAGGAGGTCCTCGGCGCCGTCGAGAAGAAGCGCTGACGACCGGCGGCACGCGATGCTGACCGCCCGCAGCCGCGCCCTCCTCGACCGCTACTCGCTCGCCTCGCGCGCGCTCTCCGCCGTGAGCGGCGAGCGGGCCAGCCGCGAGCCCGGCCAGGGCGTCGAGTTCCACGACTTCAGGCCGTACCAGCCGGGCGACGAGCTCAGGTACGTCGACTGGCGCGTCTACGCCCGCACCGGCCGCCTCTACACGCGCCTCTACCAGGCCGAGCGCTCGGTGCGGCTGCACCTCGTCGTCGACGACTCCGAGAGCATGGGCGTCGGGGGCAAGCGCGCCTACGCGCGCGTGCTCGCCCAGCTCATCAGCTACGTGGCGCAGCGCGACGCGCCGACGCAGGTCCACCGCGTCTCGGGCGGCAGCAGCCGGCCGCTGCAGGGCAGGGCCACCGTCGCCGCCACCTGGTCGTTCATCGACGAGGCGACCGGCGCCCGCGGCAGCGGGCCCGTCAGCGGCCTGAAGACGTTCGCGCTCTCGCTCCAGCCGCAGCGGGGCAGCGGTCTCGCCCTGGTGATCTCGGACCTCTTCGAGGACGTCCCGCTCCGGCCGGCGCTGTCGGCGCTCAAGGCGCGCGGCCTCGACGCGGCGTTCCTGCAGGTCGTCGCCTCCGAGGACCTCGACCCCCCGCGAGGCGAGCTCGAGGTCGTCGACGTCGAGACGGGGGAGAGGCGCCCCGCGGGGCCCGACGAGGTCGAGGCGTACCGGCGCGAGGTGCGCCGGTTCCTCGAGCGCACCCGCGAGGCGGTCCTGCGGGCCGGCTTCCGGCACCTGCTGCTCGTCGCCCCGCCGGCGGCCGCGACCGGCGAGGCCGTGGCGCTGGAGAAGGACGCCTTCGCCGACCTCCTCAGGGCAGGGGTGCTGGTCAAGCGGTGAGGATCATCGGCACGCGCTTGGCGGGGGGCCTGCAGGTGCTGCGGGAGCTCGACCGCGGGGTCTCGGCGCGGGTCTACCTCGCCAGCGACGGCAGGCGCCTGGCGGCCCTGAAGCTCTTCCGCGTCGAGGACGCCTGGCGCGCCGCTCGCGAGCTCGAGATCGGCCGCGGGCTCGACCACCCGCACCTGAACCCGGTCGACGAGGCCGTCACCGTCACCGGCAGGCCCGGCCTGCTGATGCCGCTGGTCCTGGGCGTGCGCTACACGCGCTGGGCCGACAAGGGCGCCGACCTCTCCCAGCGCCTCGCCGCCCTGGCCGCCGTGGCCGAGGGCCTCGGCTACCTCCACGACCGCGGCGTCGTGCACCGCGACGTCAAGCCGGAGAACTTGCTGGTAGACGCGCGCGGACACGCGAAGCTCCTCGACTTCGACCTCTCGGCGCGCGTGGGCGAGCCGCCGGGCGCGAGCCCGCCCGTCGCGGGGACGATCGCGTACCTCAGCCCCGAGCAGGCGCGGGGCGCGCCGGCCACGCCGGCGTCGGACGTCTACGGGCTGGGCGCCGTCACGTACCGCGCGCTGACCGGCCAGGCGCCCTTCACCGGCGACGTCGCCGAGGTGCTGAGGTCGCACGCCGCGCTCGAGCCCCTGCCGCCCTCCGCCCTCGACAGGCGCCTGGCGCCGTTCGACGAGCTCGTGGCCTGCCTGCTGGCGAAGGACCAGGCCGCGAGGCCATCGGCCGCGGAAGCCGCCGAGAAGCTGCGCGCGGCGTCTCGTATGATTGCGTCCGTGAAGCCCTCATGAGCGACCGGATCGCCGTACTCGCCATGGCGATCCTGACCGCGGCCGTCGTCGTGCTGGCGCCGTGGGGCGCCGTGAACCGCGAGACGGGCGCCCGCAGCGCCGTCGTGCTGCTGCCCCAGCGCTACGTCGACTTCACCGGCCGCACGGCTGCCGTCGACTTCCCCGCCGGGAACGTCGTGCTGGGCGTGACCGCCCTGGGCGTCCTCCTGGCCGCCGGCGGCGCGCTCGCGGGCGGCCGGGCGCGGCACGGTCTGTGGCTGGCGGCGGCCGTGGCGCTCATCGGCGTGACCACCTGGGGCCTGGGGCGCCTGGGCGGCGCGGTGGACGACGCCAGGGCCGCGGCCGTCCGCGCCGAGGTCGAGCGCGCGGCGGCGAGCCCCACGGCGCGCCAGGACCCCGACGTGCTCCGCGAGGCGTTGGCCGCCTTCGACGAGCGCTCCCTGCAGGAGAACCTCGCCGCGGCGCGCGCCGGCGGCCTGAACATCCGGCGCCTGCCGTACACGAACGTGGGGCCCGGGCTGAGCGCGTTCCTGGCCATCGTCCTGGGGCTCGTGACGGCCGTGGCGGGGTTGCGGGCGTGGGAGCGGCTGCGGCGCGGCATCGACGTGTTCCTGCGGGGCGGGGCGGTGCCGGCGATCTCGATCCTGCTGGCCCTGGGCGCCGCGGCGGTCGTGATCCTCCTCCTGCAGCCCACGCCGGTGGGCTCGGGCGTCGAGCTCAGCGCCTTCGAACGCCTCGTCGGCCGCCTCGACACGCTCTGGTACGCCTACTACACGATGTTCCACGACGCGCTCGGCACGGTGGGCGGGTTCGCGGAGTCGCTCAAGCTCATGACCCCGCTCGTCTTCACCGGCCTGGCCGTCGCGTTCGGCTTCCAGGCCGGCCTCTTCAACATCGGCGCGCCGGGCCAGATGGTGCTGGGCGCGATCGGCGCGGCGATGGTGGCCCTCTACCTGCCCGGGCCGCGGATCGTGGCGATGCCGGCCGCGATCCTGGGCGCGTTCGCGGGCGGCGCGCTGTGGGGCGCCCTGCCCGGCTGGCTCAAGGCGCGCTTCGGCGCGAACGAGGTCATCACGACGATCCTCCTGAACTTCGTCGCCGCCTCGGTCCTGCTCTTCATCCTCTCCTCGAGCAACGTCTTCGCGGCCGCCGCGCTGCGCATCCTCGCCGCCATCGGCATCGTCGCCGCCGTCGCGCTGGCGCTCTTGGTCGTGCCGCCGGTGCGCCGCGCGGTCAGGAGGTCGCCGCGCTTGATGCTGGCGGTGCTCGCCGTCGTCGTGATCGGGGCCAGTATCTACGCCGCCCAGCCCCGCCCCGGCGACGCCCCCGTGACCGTCCAGATGCCCTTCAAGGTGCCGGGCAACGAGCCGAAGTCGCAGCCGTTGCGCGTCGCTGCCCGCCTGCCCCAGCTGCCCGCCATGGTCGGCATCGACACGCGCACCTCGCCCGGCGTCAACGTCGTGCGCATCGACTACGCGCGCCTGCTCGCGCCCCTGGTGGCCGTGGCCGCGTTCTTCGTCCTGGGGCGCTACCGCGCGCTGCGCCGCTGGCCGGCGCGGCTCCTCGCGGCCGCCGGCGTGGGCGTCGCGGCCTACCTGCTCGGCGTCCTCGTGGGGCTGAACCGCCTGCCTACGGCCATCCCGCCCACGAACCTCAACGCGAGCTTCTTCATCGCCGTGCTGGTGGCCGTGCTCGTCTACGTCCTGCTGTTCAAGACGCGCTTCGGGTTCGAGCTCAGGGCCGTGGGCCTGGCGCCCGGCGCCGCCGAGTACGCCGGCGCGAACATCCCGCGCACCACCGTGATCACGATGGCCCTCTCGGGCGGTCTCGCCGGCCTCACCGCGACCCACTACGTCCTCGGCGGCGCCCTCGAGGACTACGCCCTCAGGCAGTCGATCCCCACCAGCGACGGCTTCGACGGCATCGCCGTGGCCCTGCTCGCGGGCAACCACCCCATCGGCATCCTGCTCTCCGCCCTCCTGTTCGGCGTCATGAAGTACGGCGGCTCGGTCCTGAACATCACGTTCCCCAACCTCACGCGCGAGGTCGTGAGCATGATCCTCGCCCTCGTAGTGCTGTTCATCGCCGCGCGCGGGTTCCTGCCGCAGTCGTTCGTGAACCCCGCCTTCCGGCGCCGCTTCACCCATGCCGGCCAGCGCGACACCGTCGAGGGCGAGGAGGCGCAGCCGCTCGCCCAGCAGGCGGGGGAGGGGGCGTAGCGGCGTGGACACCGTCGTGCTCCTCGCGCTGTTCGCGTCGATGGTCCGCGCCACCACGCCGCTCCTGTTCGCGGCGCTCGGCGGCCTGTTCAGCGAGCGCTCCGGCGTCGTGAACATCGCCCTCGAGGGCATCATGCTCTTCGGCGCCATGGCGGCCGCGATCACCGCCCAGCTCGTCGAGGCCCCGCTCCTCGCCCAGCGCGGCGTCGGCGGCGTGCCGTACGCGCCGTGGCTGGGCGTGCTGGCGGGGGCCGTCGTGGGCGGGATCGTGGGCTGGATCCACGCCGTGATCTCGATCCGCTACCGCGCCGACCAGATCATCTCGGGCACGGCGATCAACCTGATGGCCGTGGGGATCCCGGCCGTCGTCCTCTCCGGCCTCTACGCCAACACCTCGACCTCGACCCCGATCCGTAACCGCCTGCCGCAGTGGGAGCTCTTCGGCGTCGACAACCTGGCCTTCAGCCCGCTGGTCTACCTGGCCTTCGTCCTCGTGCCCGTGACGTGGTTCGTCGTCTACCGGACGCCCTTCGGCCTGCGCCTGCGCGCGGTGGGCGAGCACCCGGCGGCGGCCGACTCGCTGGGCGTGAACGTCTACCGGATGCGCTACCTGGGCGTCGTGATCTCGGGCGTGCTGGCCGGACTCGGCGGGGCCTACCTCTCGATCGGCAACCTGAACCAGTTCGTGGCCGGGATGTCGGGCGGCCGCGGGTTCATCGCGCTGGCCGCGCTGATCTTCGGCAAGTGGCACCCGCTGGGCGTACTCGGGGCGACGCTCCTGTTCGGGGCGTTCCAGGCCACGGAGGTGCTGCTCGGCGGCGGTAGCCTGCTGCCCCCGACGATCGTCCAGAGCCTGCCGTACATCCTGACGATCCTCGTGCTGGCCGGGTTCGTCGGCCGCTCGGTGGCCCCGCGCGCGTCCGGCAAGCCGTTCGTGAAGTGAGCCGGGGCGGCGGGCCGGACGGAGCCGCTCCGGCGGCCGCGGCGTCGGCCCGTGCGGACCAGGCGGCGGCCGACACGGGCGCGCTCACGGCGTCGGCGCCCGGCGGTGCCGGCCAGGCGCCGGTCGCGACCCCGTTCGAGCGCGCCGCCGGCGTGCTGCTGCACCCGACGAGCCTGCCCGGCCCCCACGGCGTGGGCGAGCTGGGCCCCGAGGCCCTGCGCTGGGTCGACCTCCTGGCGGAGTCGGGGCAGCGGCTGTGGCAGGTGCTGCCGCTCGGCCCGACCGGCTACGGCGACAGCCCCTACCAGTCGTTCGGCACGTTCGCCGGCAACCCCTACCTGATCGACGTGGGGGCCCTCGTCGCCGACGGGTGGCTGGCCAGCGACGACCTCGAGCCGCTACGGGCCCTGCCGCGGGCCGCCGTCGACTACGGCGGCCTCTACCGGGTCAAGCTGCCGCTGCTGCGGCGCGCGGCCGACGCGTTCCTCGCCGGCGGCGGCGCCGCCGACCCGGGCTTCCGCGCCTTCCAGGAGCGCGAGGCGGCCTGGCTCGAGGACTTCGCGCTGTTCATGGCCCTCAAGGAGGAGGCTGGCGGGGCGCCCTGGACCGAGTGGCCGCGAGCCTTGAGGCTGCGCGACCCCGCCGCCCTGGCGGACGCTCGGGAGCGCCTCGGCGCGGAGACGGCCAGGCAGCGGGTGTGGCAGTACTGGTTCCACCGCCAGTGGGCGCGGTTGAAGGCGTACGCGGCGGCGCGCGACGTCAGGGTCCTCGGCGACGTGCCGATCTTCGTGGCCCTCGACTCCGCCGACGTCTGGTCGCACCCGGAGCTGTTCCACCTCGACGACGACGGCCGCCCGACGGTGGTCGCCGGCGTGCCGCCAGACTACTTCTCGGCCACCGGCCAGCGCTGGGGCAACCCGCTCTACCGCTGGGACGTGCACGAGGCGAGCGGCTACGCGTGGTGGGTCGCGCGGCTGAGGAGCGCGCTGGCGCAGGTCGACGTCGTGCGCGTCGACCACTTCCGCGGCTTCGCCGCCTACTGGGAGATCCCCGCCGACGAGCCGACGGCCGTGAGGGGCCGCTGGGTCGAGGGCCCCGGCGGCGGGCTGTTCGAGGTGCTGCGCCGCGAGCTGGGCGGGCTGCCCGTCGTGGCCGAGGACCTGGGCGTGATCACCCCCGACGTCGAGGCGCTGCGCGACGCCTTCGGGCTGCCCGGCATGAAGGTCCTGCAGTTCGCCTTCGCCGGCGGCGCCGACGACCCCTACCTGCCCCACAACTACCCGCGCGCCTGCGTCGTCTACACCGGCACCCACGACAACGACACGACGGCGGGCTGGTACGCCACCGCGCCCGAGGCCGAGCGGGACCACGTGCGGCGCTACCTGGGGCGCCCCGACGAGGAGGTCGTGGACGGCCTGGTGCGCCTCGCCTACGCCTCGGTCGCCGACATGGCCGTGGTCCCGCTCCAGGACCTGTTGGGCCTCGGCTCGGAGGCACGCATGAACACGCCGGGCCGCGCCGACGGGAACTGGCGGTGGCGCTTCGCCTGGGAGGACGTGCCGGGCTGGCTGGGTCCGCACCTGCGGGACATGGCCGCGCTCTACGGGCGCCTGCCGGCGGGCGGTCCCGTCGACACGCCCTACCGGCAGAGCTCGCTGTGAGCCGCTAGGACCTGAAGATCACGTCCTCGCGGGTGAAGTTCCGGTGCGCGAACGCGAGCAGCACGGCGATCACGACCGCCAGCGAGACCCAGGTGACGAGGATGTTCGACGCCGACGCCGAGCCCTTCACGATGTCGTCCATCACGAGCAGGGCGTTGAACACCGGGACCATGTAGGCGCCCTCGCCGAGGCCGATGAGGTCCTTGAACTGCAGCGCCACCGCCGGGATCACGAACACGAACGACAGCGGGGCGATGTAGCTCTGCGCCTCCTTGAACGACCGCGCGAAGAGGCAGATCGAGAGCAGCACGGCGGCGACGACGGCCGCCAGCAGGACGGCGCTCATCAGCAGCAGGAGGACGCTGACGGCGTCGACCGAGAGGCTGCCGCCCATCATCGCGGTGATCTCGCCGCCCTCGGCGCCCATGCGCGGCAGGAAGGCGTTGCGCATGACCATCCCGCCCACGAGGTAGCCGGCGATCGCGGCCAGCGCCGCGGTCAGGCCGAACGTGAGCGTGGCCAGGAACTTCCCGAGCACGACCTCGCTGCGCCGCACCGGCGCCACCAGCAGCGACTCGAGCGTGCCGCGCTCCTTCTCGCCCGCGGTCGCGTCGATCGCCGTCATCTGGCCCCCCGTGAGCGTCCAGATCGCGATGAAGAACGGGATCAGCCAGGAGAGCATGCCGCTCGAGCGCTCGGCCTCGGTGCTGGCGTCCACCTGCGTGACGGCGACGGGCTCGAGGATCGACGGGTCGAGGCCCTCCGCCCCGAGGCGCTCGGCGACCACGCTGCGCTGGTAGGCGCTGACCGCGGCCTGCAGCTTGCTCGCGTTCAGCTCGCTGCGCATGTTCCCCGACTTGCCGTAGACGCGCACCTCGGCCTTGCCGCCGGCGGCGATCTCCTCGGCGAACCTCTCCGGCACCGCGATCGCGGCCGGCACCTCGTCGTCCCGCACGGCCGCTTCGGGGTCCGCGACGGGAACCAGCTCCACGTTCTGCGCCTCGATCGCGGCCCGCAAGGTCGCGGGCATGTTCTCGGCGCCGGCTACGCCCAGCTGCGTGACGGTCGTGGCCTCGCGCTCGAACAGGCCGCCCAGCAGGAGCGGCATGCCGAGCATGATCACGGGCAGGAGGATCAGCGGCAGGAGGATGTTCGAGACCAGCGCGCGGTGGTCCCTGATCGTGGAGAGGACCTCCTTGCGCGCGACGTCCATGACGCGGCCCCACCTCATGCCGCCACCTCCGCGGCCGACAGGCCGGAGCGGGTCACGAGCTTGAAGAACGCCTCCTCGAGGTTCGCGGCCTCGGTCAGGCCGGTCAGCTCGGCGACGGTGCCCTCGGCGATCTTGCGGCCCTGGTAGATGATGCTGCAGCGGTCGCAGAGCTCCTCGACCTCGCTCATGACGTGGGTCGAGTAGACGACCGCCCTCCCCTCGGAGGGGTAGGCCTTGACGAAGTCGATGACGTTGCGCCTGGCCACGACGTCGAGCCCGCTGGTCGCCTCGTCGAAGAAGATCACGGGCGGGTCGTGGATGACGGCGCGGGCGATCACGATCTTCTGCTTCATGCCGCTCGAGAACCCGCCGGCGCGCCTGTCGAGCGTGTCTCCCAGCGCCAGCAGCTCGTCGAGCCTCTCGATGCGTGCGTCGATGGCGTGGGGGGCCATGCCGTAGAGCCGGCCGAAGTAGTGGAGGATCTCGCGGCCGGTCAGGCGGTCGTAGAGGCCCATGCCGCCGTTCACGACGCCGATGCTGGCCCTGACGCCCTCGGACTGCTTGACGACGTCGTAGCCGGCCACGGTGGCCGTGCCGGCGTCGGGCTTGAGCAGCGTCGCGAGCACGCGCAGCGTCGTGGTCTTGCCCGCCCCGTTGGGCCCGAGCAGGCCGTAGACCTCGCCCGAGGCGACCTCGAAGCCGAGGTCGTCGACGGCGATCACCGGCTTGCCGCCCTTGCCCCCCTCGAAGGTCTTCCTCAGCCCCTGGACGTGGATCATGGGTCCGTTCATGCCGAGACGATCGTAACCGCCCGGCACCGCCCTCCCGTTGCCCCAGGCTTCCGGCGGCGACCACGGCTCGGGTCCGGGGGCTATCATCGCCGTCACATGCGCGAACGCGACCTCCTGGCGCTCGACGACTACCAGCTCGTACCTCGGGTCCTCCACGACGTGGAGGAGCCCGACCTCAGCGTCGCGGTGCTGGGGCGGACGCTCGAGTGGCCCCTCGTCGCCCGCCTGCCGTCGGGGGCGCCGTGGTCCGAGGCGCTCCCGCGCCCCGCCGCTCCCGACCTGGGGCGCGTGGCCATCGCCGAGGCGTCCGAGGTCACGGCGGAGAGGCTCAGCGAGTGCCCCCGCGACGCCGTCGTGGCCGTGATGCCGGCGCGGAGCATGGGCGAGCTCGTCGCCGAGGTCAGGCGCCTCGCCGAGCTCGGCGTCGGGGCCGTCGGCCTCGACCTCGCTCCCCTGGCGGACTCGGCTCCGTACGGCAAGGCGCCGTTCCGGCCTCGGTCCCGCGAGGACCTGGCCGAGCTGCGCGCCGCCGCCGGCAGGCCCCTGTGGGTGTTCGGCGTGGGCGGCGGCGCCGACGCCGAGGTCGCCGCCGAGGCCGGCGCCGACGTCGTCGTCGTGAGCTCGGCGCTCGGCGCGCGGCTGCGCTCGCCGGCGACGATCGAGACGCTGCCCGAGGTCGTCGACGCGGTCGCCGGCATGCTCACGATCGCCGCCGGCGGCGCCGTGCGCGACGGGATCGACGCCTTCCGCTACCTGGCCGTCGGGGCCGAGCTCGTGGTCGTCGACGGCGACCGCCCCGTGACCGCCTTGGCGGCGGAGCTCGCCTACGCCTACCGCCTCACCGGCTGCGCGACCTTCGCGGACGTCGGCTACGACGCCCTGTACGCGCCGCTGTTCACAGAGCCGTGATCGCGTTCGTGGCCGGCGAGGTCGACGCCGTCACCGAGGGCAGCGTCGTGCTGCGCGTCGGCGGCTTCGGGGTCGAGGTGCTCGCGCCGACGTCAACGCTCGCGCAGTGCCGGCCGGGCGCGAGCGTGAGGCTGCGCACGGCCCTGATCGTGCGCGACGAGCAGCCGGTGCTGTACGGCTTCCACGACGAGGACATGCTCGTGCTGTTCCGGCGCCTGCTCGACGTCAGCGGCGTCGGCCCGAAGGTGGCCCTGGGCCTCCTGTCGGCGCTCCCCGTCCACCTGATCGCCGCCGCGGTCACGAACTCCGACCCCGGCCTGCTGACGAGCGCGCCCGGCGTCGGGAAGCGCACGGCCGAGAGGATCGTCGTCGAGCTGCGCAACCGGCTGCCCGAACACCTGGCCA
>DATGNP010000173.1:0-2312 GCA_035306665.1 Trueperaceae bacterium | reverse complement strand
CGACCTCTACCTCTCGGCCGAGGGCGGCCCGGACTGGCGCTACCGCTTCGACCACCTGCCGCTCCACGACGGCGACGTCATCGAGGTCGGTGACGTGACCCTCACCGCCATGCACACGCCGGGGCACACGCCCGAGCACCTCTCGTTCCTCGTCACCGACCTGGCGCGCAGCGAGGAGCCGGCGTTCCTCCTGTCTGGCGACTTCGTGTTCGTCGGCGACGTAGGCCGGCCCGACCTGCTCGACGAAGCCGCCGGCTACCAGGACACCAAGTACGAGGGGGCGAGGCAGCTCAGGCGCAGCCTGCGGCGCCTCCTCGCCGAGGTGAAGGACCACGTGACGATCCTGCCCGGCCACGGGGCCGGCAGCGCCTGCGGCAAGGCCCTGGGCGCCGTCCCCAGCTCGACTGTCGGCTACGAGCGCCTGACCGCCTGGTGGGCTGGCCTCCTCGACGACGAGGAGGCGTTCACGCGCGAGCTCCTGACCGGGCAGCCTGACGCGCCCACGTACTTCGGCCGCATGAAGCGCCTGAACGTGCAGGGGCCGCCGCTGCTGGGCGAGCGGGAGCCGCTGCCGCGCCTCGACGCGGCGGGGCTCGCCGGGCGCGTGAACCGCGACGTCGTCCTGGTCGACACGCGCCCGCTGGCCGAGCAGCGGCCGGGCTTCGTGCCCGGGGCGCTCTCCGTGCCCGGCGGCGGCTCGTTCGCGACGTACGCCGCCTACGCGATCGACCCCGAGGCCGACACCAGGCCGCTCGTGCTCGTGGCCCGCGACCAGCAGCACGCCGAGCGCCTGCGCGAGCGCCTCGCCTACGTCGGGATCGACGACGTCGTCGGGTACGTGACCGACCTCGCCGACCTGGCCCCGCGTCCCGTGCCCATGGTCGCGCCGCCCGAGGCCAAGGCGCGCGCGGGCGAGCTGGCGTTCCTCGACGTGCGCACGGCCGAGGAGCACGCTTCCGGCGCCGCGCCCGGCGCGGTGAACATCCACGCCGGGCAGGTGCTGAGGCGCATCGCCGAGGTGCCCAAGGGGCGCACGCTCGTCGTCTACTGCCAGGGCGGCGGCCGGGCGGCGGTCGTGGCCAGCCTGCTCAGGAACCGCGGGTTCGGGGACGTGGTGGAGCTCTCCGACTCCGAGGGCGCCTGGAGTGGATGATGTCCTTCAGGGGAACGGGCCCCCTAAGGGCCCTCGGAGGGGGATGGGTGGATGTTCGAGGAGATCGGTCCTGAGGACGTGGCGGCGTGGCTCGCGGGGGGTGCCGCCCTCGTCGACGTGCGCGAGGAGTGGGAGTTCGTGCGCGGTCACGTGCCCGGCGCCGTCAACGTGCCCATGAGCGAGATCAGCAGGCGCATGGAGGAGCTGCCCGACAACGTGGTGCTCGTCTGCGCCACGGGGTCGCGCTCGGCCCACGTGGCCGGGTACCTCACGCTCAACGGCTACGAGCGGGTCGCGAACCTCGTCGGCGGGACGGCCGGCTGGGTCGAGGCGGGCTTCAAGATCGCGGTCGAGTCGCACGTCGACCGCTGACGACGTGCCGGTTCCCCGCCGCCGCGCCGCGGTCCTGCTCGCCTGCCTCGTCCTGGGATTCCTGGCGTCGACGGCGGCCCAGCCGTACGACCCCCCGCGTGGCGACACGCGGCTGGTCGTGCTCGGCGACTTCAACGGCCCCTACGGCGCCACCGAGTACCCGCCGCCCCTGAGCGGCGTGCTGGCGGCCGTCACCGGTGTCTGGAGACCCGACGCCGTCGTGTTCCCCGGCGACGTCGTCGCTGGGCAGAGCCGGAAGCTGACGCGTGACGACCTGGACGCGATGTGGCGGGCCTTCGACGCCCGCGTGGCTGCGCCGCTGCGCGCCGCCGGCGTGGCGTACGCGCTCTCGGTGGGCAACCACGACGCCTCGAGCCTGCGCGACGGGGACGGGTACGCGTACGCGCTCGACCGCGAGGCCGCTGCCGCCTACTGGGCGGACCCCGCGCACCGCGCCGGGCTGAGCGTGCACGATGCCGACGACGTGCCGTTCCACTACTCGTTCACCGTGGGCGACGTGTTCGTGGCCGTGATCGACGCCTCCAGCGCCAGCTTCCCGGCGGACCGCCGCGAGTGGTTGGCGGCTCAGCTCGCGAGCGGGCCGGCGCGGGCGGCGTCCGCGCGGCTGGTCGTCGGGCACCTGCCGCTGGTGCCCGTGTCGGTGGGACGCGAGGCGCCGGGCGAGCGGCTCGCCGACGCCGAGGCGATCGCGGCGCTGCTGCGCGCGGGTTGCGTCAGCGCCTACGTCTCCGGGCACCATGCCGCGTACTTCCCCGGCGAGTGGGAC
>DATGNP010000172.1:0-11415 GCA_035306665.1 Trueperaceae bacterium | reverse complement strand
CAGGGCCTGCCGCCCGATGTAGGAGCTGCGCCGGCCGTAGACCTCGTCGCCGAGGACCGGCGCGCCCAGGTGCCACAGGTGCACGCGGATCTGGTGGGTGCGGCCCGTGTGCGGCTTCGCCCTCACCAGCGTGTGCCCCGGCGCCCGCGCCAGGGCCCAGAAGTGGGTCGAGGCGCTGCGCGGCGCCTCGCCGCCGACGGTCATCTTCTGGCGCTCGACGGGGTGCCTGCCGATGGGCGCGTCGACGATCGCGCCGTCCTCGACGTCGCCGGCGGCGATCGCCACGTACTCCTTCTCGGTGAAGCGGCGCTTGAACGACCGCGCCAGGTGCCTGTGGGCCTCGTCGGTCTTCGCCACCACCATGACGCCCGACGTGTCCTTGTCGAGGCGGTGCACGATGCCGGGCCGGTAGAGCTCGTCGCGCGGGTCCTGGAAGCGTTCCTTGGAGAGCGGCATGCGGCCGAGCAGCGCGTTCACCACGGTCCCCGTGCGCACGGTCGCGGTAGGGTGGGCCACGAGGCCAGGCGGCTTGTCGATGGCCGCCAGGTACTCGTCCTCGAACAGGATGGGCAGGTCGATGTCCTCGGGCTCGACGTCGAGCGGCCTCGCGGGCGGCAGCAGCACCGAGACCACCTCGGAGCCCGTGAGCTTGGTGGCCGGCTTGCCCACGGGCCTGCCGTCGAGGGTCACGTAGCCCTCGCTGACGAGCTCCTTGGCGTAGGTCCGCGACACCGCCAGCGCCTGGGCGATGGCCACGTCGAGCCTCTCCCCGCTGGGGGCGTCGAACGTCCTGACCTCCATCGGGGGCAGTCTAGCCCCGAGTCGGCGGTCGCCGGCGCCGCGGCGACGCCGGGGGCCGCCGCCGGGGACGGGCCGCGGCCCGGCTCCCGCAGCCGCCGCTATACTGCGCGCCTGATGGCGGGAGATGCTCCACGCATCGCCCTCGACGCGATGGGCGGCGACCACATGCCCGGCGCGGCGCTCGAGGGCGCCGCCGCGGCGGCGGCCGAGGGGGTGCGCGTCGTGTTGGTGGGCGACGAGGCCGTGCTCGGCCCGAGGCTCGCCTCGCTGGGGCCGGGCGTCGAGCTCGTGCACGCCGCCGACGCGATCGCGATGGACGACCACGCCGCCGACGTGCGCCGGCGCCGGGACGCCAGCGTGGTCGTGGCCGCCCGCCTCGTCAAGGAGGGCAGGGCCGACGCCGTGGTCTCGATGGGCCACTCGGGCGCCACGATGGCCGCCGCGCTCCTGGTGCTCGGCCGCTTGCCGGGCGTCGACAGGCCGGCGATCCTCGCCAACGTCCCGACCTCGCGCGGCTTCTCGGCCCTGCTGGACGTCGGCGCGAACGCCGACGCCAAGCCGCAGTACCTCCAGCAGTTCGCCGTGCTCGGCAGCGCGTTCGTCGGCGCCGTGTGGGGCGTGCCGGAGCCCACGGTGGGCCTCGTCTCGATCGGCGAGGAGCCGCACAAGGGCAACGAGCTCACGCGCGCCGCGCACGAGCTCCTCGTCGCCACGCCGGGCATCCGCTTCCACGGCAACGTCGAGGGCCGTGACCTCCTCAAGGGCACGACCGACGTGGTCGTGACCGACGGTTTCACTGGCAACGTGATGCTGAAGCTCGCCGAGGGCGAGGCGCGGGAGCTGTTCGCGTGGGTGAGGGAGGCCCTGCGGAGCAGCCTGCCGGCCAGGCTGGGCGGGCTGCTGGCGCGGCGCGCGCTGCGCGGCGTCGCCAGGCGCTTGGACCCCTCCGAGTACGGCGCGCAGCCGCTGCTCGGCGTCGAGGGCTACGCCTTCATCGGGCACGGCAGCTCGGACGCCAAGGCGGTGGCGAGCGCCCTCCGCACGGCCTCGCGCGCCGTGACGTCGGGAGCGCTCGAGCGCACGAAGGCCGCCCTCGCGCGGCTCACGGCTCCGGAGGCGCCGCCGCGCGCACCCACCCGATGACGGTGACGGGCGCCGTGTCGGCGCCGGGCAGCGACCCCGGGGCGCCGGGGGGCAGCACGACCTCGGGAAGGGGCTCGAGGCGGGCCTGGAAGCTGCTGTCGGTGTCGCCGCCCGTGAGCAGGTCGAGGATCACGAGCCGGCCCTCGTAGACGGCGTAGGCGAAGCGGGTCAGCGGGTCGATCGTCGCCGCCAAGGCGGGGTGGGGCGCCGTGTCCGGCTCGCCGTCCTCGACGTCCTCATGGAACGCGATAGCGCTGCCGTCCAGCACCAGCACCTCGGGGGAGGCGCCGGTGGGGTCGGCGGCCAGCGCCGCGGCGCCGTCACGCGTGGCGGTGCGCACGGCCGGGCCCGGCGCCGTGAGGTCGACCGCCAGCAGCTCGTCGTCGGTGAGCGCCAGCAGCCTGTCGCCCGCGCCGGCCGCGGCGCGCAGGTCGCCGGCGCGCGCCGGCAGGCTCACGCCCGCGAGGCGCTCCGACCCCGCCTCGGCGAGGCGCCTGGCGTAGACGTGCGTCTGGTCGATGGCCTCGACGAGGAAGTAGACGACCTGGTCGTCGGGGCGCTGGTCGAGGTAGGCGGCGAGCGGGGCCACCTCGTTCGTGCCCTGCAGGGCCTGCGGCGTCCCCCCGCCCAGGGGCACGAGCCACAGCTCGGGGTGGTCGCCGCTGCCGCAGCGGGACGGGTCGTCGAGCACGACGGCGAACGCGCCCTCCCTGTCGACCTGCAGGGCGGCGGGGCAGGTCGTGGGCGAGGTCAGCGAGAGGCCGTCGAGCACCCCGCCGCCGCCCGGAGAGGTGAGCGTCACGCGGGCGGCCGCGTCCTCGGCGAAGGCCGTGGGGTCGGCGGGGTCGACGTCCGCGACGAGGAAGCGCTGCAGGTAGGCGGTGACGGCGGGAGCGCCGCCCTGGTTCGCCACGGCGCGGGTCAGCACCCAGGCCGCGGGCCGCTCGAGCCCGCGGTCCTCGAAGTCGATGGCCACGGCGGGGGCCGCCAACGCCCTGGCCCCGCCGGGTACGACGACGAGGCGCGGCTGGCCCGGCGGGGCGGTCTCGGTGACGTCCTCGACGAGCAGCAGGCGCGGGGCCCCGCCCGGCGCCGTGCCCACGAGCAGGAGCGTCGGGGGTCGCGGCTCGCGGGTGCCGGTGCACGCCGCCAGCAGCAGGAGGGCGGCCGCGAGCGCGGCGACCAGGCGCCTCACGGTCGCCTCGGCGGCAGCACGAGGCCGGTGCCGAACACCTGGCGCAGGCCCTGGTCGGCGCCCGGGGTGGTGAGCGTGATCGCGACGACGCCGGTGGCGCTGTCCCACGAGCCGTAGAGCGCCCAGCAGCACCGGTTCCACACCACGGTGAACTCGGGCCGCAGCTCGACGAGCCGGTTCGGGTCGCCGCCGGTGAGGTCCCAGACGTCGTCGAGCACGACGCCGAGGTAGAGCTCGTCGATCGGCCTCACGACCAGCGCGACCTCGGAGAGCGTCAGACGGGCGCTCGTGACCTGCTGGGTCCCGGGGCTGAAGCCCGCCGCGTAGCCCAGCGTCCCCTGGAGGCCGACGCGCTCGTAGAGGTCGACCCCGAACCCCAGGTTCGCGCGCCTGAGGTACGTGACGGCCTGCACGTCGTCGCGCCACGCGAACTCGGCGAAGCCGTCGACGCTGACCCGGGCCGGGCCGATCACGCGCGAGTCGAGGAGCGCCCGCCCGGTGAGCGTCGAGCCCCTCAGGCCGCCCTCGCCGCCGGCGAGGGCCGGGTCGAAGCGCGTCGAGAACGCGACGCGCCAGGTCGGGGTGCCGAACTCGGGGGCGTCCTCGACCGCGAGCTCCAGGTCGCGGACGTAGGGGTCGGGCTCCGGCAGGCCGATCGCCGCGGGCGGCAGCCACTCTAGACCCCTGGCCTCGACCGCCGCCACGCCGCGCCACTCGGCGCGGAGCCGGCTCTGCGCCAGCCGCCCCGAGGGCAGCGAGAGGCGCTCGAGGGCGTAGAGGGCGACCGGTCCCGCCCGGCCCGTGACCTCGACGCCGAACGCGCTGACCCGGCCGCGGTCGAGGTCCCGGCTGTAGTCGATGGCCAGGCCGGGCACGAGGTCGTCCTGGCCCAGGGTGCCCAGGGTCAGGCGCACCGTGAGGTCGTCGAAGTGGTCCGGCGGCTCGCCGGGAGGCGGCGGGGGAGGGGCGTAGCGGTACGCCGTCGCGACCGAGACGTCGAAGGCCCCGCGCAAGCCGGCCGTGAGGCTCAGGGACGTCCGCGAGTCGTCAGTGGGCAGGCCGGTGATGCGGTCCTCCGTGACCTCCAGGTCAGCCACGTGCTCGGCATCGAGGCCGGCGCTGACGGGTCCGGCGCGCGCGCTCAGCCCGAGGTCGACCGCGATGGTGCCAGGGTCGCCGCGCTGTAGGTCGTAGGCGTTGCGCACCGTGAGGCTCACCCAGTCGACGTTCCTGAGGAGCGTCAGCGTCGTCTCGAGCGGGGCCCAGCCGACGGCGTCGGGGTTGCGGTCGTCGACGAAGACGTAGCCGCCGCGCTGCTGGACGCGCAGCCACGGCGCCGGGTCGAGCTGGAGGGCGGCCAGGAGGTCGGTGCGCGCGCGGTAGGCGAGGGCGTCGAAGCGGAACGGCGTCTCGCCCTCGGTGACGTCGCGCGTGAAGGTCACGGACAGGGAGCCCGCGTTCCCGAACGCCTGCTCGGCTTGGACGCGCGTCAACCAGTCCACCTGCCTCTCCGCCGTGCCGTAGTAGTAGCCGGTGAAGTCGGTGCGGGCGGTGAGGCGGCCGCCGCTCCAGAGGCCGAGCGGCCCCACGGACAGGGCGTGCGACTCGACGACGCGCCCCGTGGCCGTCAGGGGCGTGAGCGCGGCGGAGCGGTTGATGGGGTTGCTGCGGTCCTCGAACGCGCCGAGGTCGAGGAGCAGGCGCTCCACGCGCAGGGCGCCGACGTCGAACGGCTGGACCTCGGGGCGCAGCTCGAGCCGCGCCGGCGTCAGCAGCGGCGTGCGGCCGCTCGCGTACGACGGCGTGGTGACGCCGTCCCCGGGCTCGAGGTCGAGGAAGACCTGGCTCGAGAAGAGCGCGTCGACCCCGCGGAAGACCCGGCGCGAGCGCAGGGTCGCCTCCCACAGGAAGGGCCGCCGCTCGTCGTCGCGCTGCAGCAGGACCTCGTCGCTGGGCGGTCCCAGCAGGGGGTCGTCGGCGTAGGCGAACGTCACGGTCCAGCGCGGCGGGCGCCAGCCGCCCGGCTCGTGGAAGCCGGGGGTGAGGTCGACGACCAGGTCGCCGGCGCCCCGCGCCGTGTAGAACGCGTGATCGAGCCTGACGCCGAAGTACGAGCGCAGCACGGCGCCGCCGAGTAGCGCGTCGCCGAAGGGAGAGGCGCCGGGCGCGACGTCGGCGAAGTAGCGCAACGTGACGTCGCCGCGGGCGTCGGGGCCGGCCACGTACGGCCAGGTCAGCTCGACGCGGGCGCGGGTCGTGGCCGTACCGGTCTCGTAGGTCAGGCGCGGCTGCCTGTCCTCGGGGCCGAGCGGCAGCACGAGCAGCGGCAGGTCGAACGCGGGCTGGCCGCGCACCAGCACGGTCACGCCGTGCGCGACGAGCCTGTCGCCGGGGTAGAGCTCGATGCGCTCGGCCCTGAAGCCGTAGTCCTCGACCTCCTGGCCGCAGCGGCCGCAGGGCGAGAACTCCCCCAGGGCGATGCTCACGAGGCCGGGCACGCGGCTGCCGCTCTCGCCCTTGACGTCGATCTCCTGGGTGACGACGAGCACGTCGCTCGCCTCGAGGCTCTCGCGGCCGAGGTCGATGACCATGTCGTCGCCCTCCACGCTCTCGCCGCCCTGCGTGAACGTCCCGTGCCCCACGACGCGCACGAGGCGGCGCGTGAGGTCGAACTCGACGTGGTCGGCGACGAGGACGTCGTCGTCGATCGTGACGGTCAGGCCCTCGCCGGTGAGGACGTAGACCTGCACCTCCTCGCCGCCGGGGAGCGTGACCGTGCGTATCTCGAGGCGGCTGTCGGGGTCGTGCGAGGCGTCGATCACGATGCGCGCCGCCCCGGCCCAGGCGGCGCACAGGGTCAGGAGCAGCGCCGCCGCCAGGCGCATCAGCGCCTCCTGGCGAGCGCGAGCAGCACGACGCCGCCGAGGGCGTAGAGCGCCACGGGCGTCCAGGCGGCCAGCCACGGCGGGACCGTGCCCTGAGCGCCGAGCAGCTTGGTGACGCTCCAGGTCGCGTAGTAGACGAACGTGAGCAGCAGCGCGGCCACGAAGCCGACGTTCGTGCCGCTCCGGAACGTGTAGAGGCCCAGCGCGACGGCGAAGAGGGCGAACGCCGTGGCCGCCAGCGGCTCGGCGAACTTGCGCTGGAGCGCGGTGCGCTCGGCCGGCGCCGGCGAAGCGCCGGCGCCGCGGATGCGGGCGGCCAGCTCGCCCAGCGGCAGGTAGACGAGGTCGCCGACGGCGCTGCTGCGCGCCGTGAGCCCGCGCACCGGCAGGACCGCCTCGGCGGCCGCGATGTCGAGCGTCAGGGACGACTCGCGCAGCGCCTGGAAGCGGATGTCCTCGAGCAGCCAGACGCCCTCCTCCGGCCGCGCGGTGCCGGCGGCGGCGCGGATCAGCTCGCGGGGCCCGCGGCTCGTGCCCGGCGTGATCACCGCGACGTCCCTGAACCTCCCGCCGGGTCGGATCGCGCCGATGAGGATGCTGCGCCCCAGCGCGTCGGTGAAGAACGTGCCCTCGACGAGGACGGTCTCGGGCGAGAGCAGCAGGATGTCGCGCTCGACCTCGCCGGCGGCGCGCTCGCTCCGCGGCACGACGAGCTCGTTGTTCAGGAACGCGACGACGCTGACGGCGAGGCCGAGGGCCAGCACGGGCGCGGCGAAGCGCCGCGGGCCGACGCCCAGGAGCAGCGCCGCCTTCACCTCGCCGTCCTGCCCCAGGCGCGTGAGGGCGACGAGCGCGGCGAACAGTAGCGCCAGCGGCAGGCCGGGCCCGACCGCGGCCGGCAGCTTGAGGAGCATGTAGCGCGCGACCAGGCCGGGCGGGACGCCGCGCGCCAGGGCGTCGGCGAGCACGCCCAGCAGCGCGGCGAGCATCAGGAGCAGCAGGAGCGCCACGAACGCCGCGACGAGCAGGGGCAGGACCTCGCGCAGGAGGTAGCGGGAGAAGCGGTTCATCGCGGCAGCGTCCGCGCCGCCACGACGGCGGCGCCGGCGGCGGCCGCGACGGGGGTCAGCCAGGCGGCGACGACGGGCCCCAGGGCCCCGGACGAGAAGAGGTCGCCGGAGAGCACCCACACGGCCCAGAACAGGACCATCAGCACGATCGTCCACGCGAAGCCGGCCTCGCGGCCCCTGACGCGCAGGGCAATGGCGGCGGCGAACGCCGCGAAGATCGGCGCGCTGAACGCGTCGGCGAGACGCCGGTGCAGGTCGTAGCGCAGCTCGCGCGTGTCGCCGCCGGCGGCCGCGACGGTGCGCAGGCGGGCGAGCAGGGCGTCGAGCGGCAGCTCGGCCGGCCGCGCGAGCGTCTGCGCCGGGGTGGCCTCGAGCGCGAACGGCACCGACACGGCCCCCACGCCGGCGGGCACCCCGCCCGGCGGCGTGCGCTCGGCGGCGAAGAGGCGCCAGACCCGTTCCTCGGAGTCCCACTCGCCGTCGAGCGCGGCGAGCACGGCGCCGTCCGGCTCGACGACGAGCACACCGGAGAGGCGGGCGCGGGCCGGGTCGGCCGGCTCCGACCGCATGCGGGAGGCGTAGAAGACCCCGCCGTCGACGGCGTAGGCGACGTTCACCTGCAGCTCCGCCGGCGGCCTGACGTAGAGGTACTCGTCGACCTTCGCCTGGTAGGCGGCCTCGGCGCGCGCCTCGAGGAAGCCGTTGTTGAGGAAGCTGACGACCCCGACGGCGACCCCGAACGCCACCAGCGGCCAGAACAGCGTGCGCGGCGGGATGCCTGCCGCGTACGCGGCCTTGAGCTCGGAGTCCTTGGCCATGCGCCCGCAGGCGAGCAGCACGGCGAACACGACGGCGACCGGCAGCCCGAGGTGCAGGAACCACGGCACCTTGTAGAGCAGCAGCCGCCCGGTGTCGGCCGGCGTGGCCTCGTTCTGCACGAGGAAGCGCGCCAGCACCGACAGCATGTCGACGCTCTGCAGCAGGCAGATCGTCGCGACGCCCAACACGTACAGGCCCGCGGTCTCCCGCAGGAGTGACCTCGCCAGTCGCCCGGGCACCGAGGCAGTATACCGGCGGCATCTCGCGCCCCAGAGGGCGGCGCTCGCGTCCCCAGGGGTACGCCGGCGTTCCCGCCTGGGCGGCGCTCGAGTGCCGGTAAGCGATACGATTCCAGGCGTGACGGGGACCCTCGGCCTGTTCTCCCTCGTCGACCTCTTCCAGCTCCTGGCGTCCGCGCGTCGCTCGGGGCGGCTGAGCGTCGACCACCCGAGGGGACGGGCCCGCGTGTACTTCGAGAAGGGGGCGGCCGTGCACGCCGACTTCGCCGGCCTCACCGGCGAGGAGGCCGTCTACGCCCTGTTCGCCGACGAGCGCGGGACCTTCGAGTTCCGCATCGGCATGCCCGCCCCCGAGCAGACGATCGCGACCAGCACGGAGAACCTCGTGCTCGAGGCCGTCAGGCGCCTCGACGAGGCGCGTCGCGACGCCGCCGAGCAGGTCGGTCCCGACGAGCTGCGCGTGGGCGGCGACGCCGTCCCGCTGCGCGCGACGCAGGCTGAGGAGCTGCTGCGCACCGGCGCCGTGGCCCTGACACCCGAGGAGCGGTCGCTGGTGGAGAACGCCGACGGCATCAGGACGGTGGCGCGCATCGCCGCGCAGGCCGGCCTCGACGCCGAGCGCGCGCAGGTCGTCGCGCAGCGGCTCGTGAAGACCGGCGTCCTGAAGCTCCAGACGAAGCGGGCCCGCACGGCGCGGCTCGTCGCGCGGCTGAGCCAGCTCCCGATCGCACCCGGCGCCGCCGGCGTCGACGTGAACATCGTCGCGGCGTGGGAGCGGGCCCTCGAGCGGCCGGTCAGGCAGGTCGCCTGCCGGCGCGAGGACGGCACCGTGCTGGTGTTCGACCTCCAGCTCCTCGACGGCGCCGGGCCGTTCCTCGAGCTCTCGCGGGAGGCCTTCCTGCGCGCCGACCTGGTCGCGAACGAGCCCTTGCTCGTCAGGCCGTACGTGACCGAGGGCGCGGCGTGAGCCGCGACGGCGCGGGCCGGGCGAGGCGCGACGAGGCGAGCGTGGCCGCGGGCCCGGGCGCGGGACCGACCGCCATCACCCCGGCCCGGGGGGCGCCCTCGGGCCGCGTCCTGCTGCCGTGGCGCACCCTGCCGTTCCCCGTCGATTGGGAGGCGGTGTTCGGGGCTAGCGGGCCGCTCCATGTCGAGGTCGGGTTCGGCGACGGGCGCTTCACGGTGAGGCGGGCGCTGCAGGAGCCGCGGGCGCGCTTCGTGGGCCTCGAGGTCTCGAGCGGCAGCGTGCAGCGCGCCCTGCGCAACGTGAGGCGGCACGGCGTGACGAACGTGCGCGTGGCGAAGGTGGGCGCCGAGTTCGCGCTCAGGCACCTCTTCGACCGCGCCAGCGTGGCGTCGATCGTCGTGAACTTCCCCGACCCGTGGCCGAAGGCGCGCCACGAGAAGAACCGCCTGCTGCGGCCCGGGTTCCTCCGGCTCGCCGCCGACAGGCTCGTGCCCGGCGGCGAGGTGAGGCTGGCGACCGACCACCCCGACTACCTCGAGTTCGCGCGCGCGAACGCCGCCGCCACGGGCCTCTACGAGGAGCTACGGCCGCCCCCGCCGCCCGCGGTGTTCGAGACGAAGTACGCGCTGAAGTGGCGCGAGCAGGGCAAGCCGCTCCACTACGTCGTGTTCCGCTACGGCGGCGCGCCGGCGCCGACCTTCCCCCACCTCGAGAGGCCGACAGAGATGCCCCACGCGCTCCTGAAGGGGACGCTCCCCGCGTCCGCAGAGCTCAGCAAGACCGTCGCCGAGCACGGCGGCGGTCACGTGATCCTCCACGAGGCCGCGGCCGTGATGCCCGGCGCCGGCGCGCGCGGCCGCTGGCTCGTGCGCGCCACCGTCGACGAGCCCGACCTCAGGCAGCAGCTGCTGGTGCTCGTCGAGCAGAGGCAGCCCGACGAGGTGATCGTCAGGCTCGAGACGTTCGGCGACCCCATCGTCACGCCCGCCGTGCGCGGGGCCGTGCACGAGGTCACCGAGTGGCTGGCGCGCGGCACCGACCTCGAGGTCGCGGAACGGAACTACTGACGTGGCCGGCGACGCGGCCGCCGTGCCGTTCCTGACCCTGGGCGCCTTCACGGCCACGCACGGCTTCACGACGCGCGCCGGCGGGGTCAGCACCGGCCCGTACGCCGCCCTGAACCTCGGCCTCTCCTCGGGCGACGACCCCGCCGCGGTCGAGGCGAACCGGGACATCGTGCTGGCGGCCCTGGGGGCGCGGCGCGCGGACGTCTGCGGCTACCACCAGGTGCACGGCGCGCGCGTGATGGTGGGGACGCCGGGCTGGTTCGAGGAGAAGGCCGACGCCTCCGTCAGCGACGACCCGGCGCACCTGCTCGTCGTCAGCGCCGCCGACTGCTACCCGGTGCTCTTCCACGACCCCGTCACCGGCGCCGCCGGCGCCGCGCACTGCGGCTGGCGCGGGACGCTGCAGCGGCTGCCCGCGCTGGTCGTAGCCGCGCTGACCCGGGAGTACGGCGCCGACCCCGCCGACGTGCGCGTGGCGATCGGCCAGGGTATCGGCGGCCGCTGCTACCAGGTCGACAGGCCCGTGGCCGAGGCCTTCCTCGCCGCCGGCTTCCCCGCCGCCGTCGTCGCCGAGGGCGACCCGCCGCCCGACCTGGCCGACATCGCTCCGGGCGAGGACCGGCCGCTGCTCGACGTCCACGCCGCGGTCCTCCATGCGCTCGCCGAGGCCGGCGTCAGGCCCGAGCACGTCGCGTCGCTCGGCCGCTGCACGCACTGCGAGCCCGAGGTCTTCTACAGCCACCGCCGCGACAGGGGCCTGACGGGCCGCATGTGGGGCTTCGTGAGGCCGACGCCGCCGGCCTGAGGCCGGCTCTACGGTCGGGCGGCGCCCAGGGGGCTAGCATGGGCGCCATGCCGCAGGTCACGCGGGGCGCCCTGACCGTCGCTGACGTCGCCAGGGCGCTGGCCGACCACACACCGAGGGACCTCGACGTGCCGGGCTTCCGGCGCGCGGCCGTGCTCGTGCCGCTGGTCGAGGAACCGAGCGGCCTGAGCCTGCTGCTGACCGTCAGGGCGCCGAACCTGCGCAGCCACGCCGGCCAGGTCGCTCTGCCGGGCGGCCGCCTCGAGCCGGGCGAGGACGACGTCGCCGCGGCGCTGCGCGAGACGGCCGAGGAGGTAGGCATCGCGGTGCCGCGCGAGGAGGTCATCGGCGAGCTCTCCGACCACCCGTCGCCCGCCGGCTACGTCGCCCGGCCCGTCGTCGCCCGCGTGCCGTGGCCGCAGCC
>DATGNP010000171.1:0-2437 GCA_035306665.1 Trueperaceae bacterium | reverse complement strand
CGAGCATCGCGGCCAGGAAGATGGCCAGTCCGTTGAGGACGCGCGTGCGCAGGGCGCCGTCGGCGCCGGCCTGTGGCGGCGGGGCGCTCACACCGCCAGGATGTCGGTCTCTTTCGTCTTCGTGCGCTGCTCGATCTTCGCGATGAACTCGTCGGTGACCTTCTGGACCTCGGCCTCGCCGCGCCTGAGGTCGTCCTCGGAGATGCCGCCCTCCTTCTGCATGGCCTTGAGGCGGTCGTTGGCGTCGCGGCGGATGTTCCGCACGGCGACCCGGGCCTCCTCGGCCATCTGGTGGACGGTCTTGACGAGGTCGCGACGCCGCTCGTCGGTGAGGGGCGGCACCGTGATGAAGACGTTGTCGCCCTGGTTGTTGGGGTTGAAGCCCAGGTCGCTCTCGAGGATCGCCTTCTCGATCGCGCCCACGGCGCTCTTGTCGAAGGGCGTGATCACGAGCGTGCGGGCGTCGGGGCTGGTGACCGTGGCTAGCTGCGTGAGCGGGACCGCGGAGCCGTAGTAGTCGACGTGCACGCGGTTCAGGACCGCGGGGTTGGCGCGACCGGTGCGCACGGCGCCGATGTTCTGCTCGAACGCCTCGATCGAGCGCTGCATGCGCTCCCTGGCCTCGGCGAGGACCGTCTTCATCGCTGACCTCCGAAGGTTCGTCTCAGGTTGCGAGTGTACCGCGCGGCGTCAGCCGGCCACGAACGCCGTATCGACGTCCTGGGCGATGAGCGTGCCGACCTCCTCGCCACCGAGGAGGCGCTGCAGGTTGCCCGGCGCGAAGATGTCGAAGACGCGGATCGGCAGGCCCCGGTCGATGCACAGGCTTACGGCCGTGGCGTCCATGACCGCGAGCCCGTTGGAGAGCACGTCCATGTACGAGAGCGTGCGGTAGCGCCGCGCTCCCGGGTCCGTGCGGGGGTCGGCGTCGTAGACGCCGTCGACCTTGTTCTTCGCCATCAGCACCATGTCGGCCTCGATCTCGAGGGCGCGCAGCGTGGCGGCGGTGTCGGTGGTGAAGAACGGGTTGCCGGTGCCGGCCGCGAAGATCACGACCCGGCCCTTCTCCAGGTGGCGCAGGGCGCGGCGCCGGATGTAGGGCTCCGCGACCTCCTGGATGTTTATCGCGCTCTGGACGCGCGTGTCGACGCCGATCGCCTCGAGCGCGTCCTGGAGCGCGATCGCGTTCATCACCGTGCCGAGCATGCCGACGTAGTCGGCGGTGGCGGGGTCCATGTGGCTGCCGTGCTGGGCACCGCGCCAGAAGTTCCCGCCACCGACGACCAATGCCAGCTCGACGCCGCTGGCCTTCGCCGCCGCGATCTCGCGGGCGAGGGCCGTCGTCGCCGCGGGGGAGACGCCGAACCCGCCCTCGCCCGCGAGGAACTCGCCCGACAGCTTGAGCAGCGCGCGGCGCAAGGCGTTACTCGCCTACGGCGATGCGGGCGAAGCGGCCGACCTGGATGTTCTCGCCCAGGGTCGCCGCGACCTCCTTCACGAGGTCACCGACGGTCTTCTTGTCGTCCTTGATGTAGGGCTGCTCGAGCAGGACCGTCTCGGCGAAGAACTTGCCCAGGCGCCCCTCGACGATCTTCTCGGCGACGGCCTCGGGCTTGCCCTCCTCGAGGGCCTGCTTGCGCAGGGCCTCGCGCTCGGCGGCGACGATGTCCTCGGGCACGTCCTCGCGGCGCACGTACTGGGGGTTCGCCATCGCGACGTGCATGGCGAGGTTGCGCGCCAGGTCCTTGAACACGTCGTTGCGGGCCACGAAGTCGGTCTCGGAGTTGACCTCGACGAGCACGGCCAGCTTGCCGTTGTGGTGCACGTAGGTGCCGACCACGCCCTCCTTGGCCTCGCGCTCGGCCTTCTTGTCGGCCTTCGCGATCCCGCGCTCGCGCAGGAGCTGGGCGGCCTTGTCCAGGTCGCCGCCGGCGTCCTCGAGCGCGCGCTTCACGTCCATCATGCCGGCGTTCGTCATCGCCCGCAGCTTCTTGACCATCTCGGTCGTCACGGCCATGGTGTTACCTCACCCTCTTCGGGGTCTCGCAGCTCTCTCCGGGAGCCCTTGCGGGCGCCCGTTCTCCTCGGGGCCTAGGCGGCCCTCACTCCTCGGTTTCTGCCGGCTCGTCCTCGGCCGCGTCGGCGGCTTCCGCGGCCTCGAGGATCGCCTGCTCCGGCTCGGAGACCGGCGCCGGGAGCGTCTCGCGCTCCTCGTCCTCGGCCGGGGTCGGCTCCGCGGCCTCCGAGACGCCGCCGCGCACCTCGACGATCAGGTCGGCGAGCCGGGCGGTGATCAGCTGGATCGAGCGGATCGCGTCGTCGTTGCCCGGGATGATGTAGTCGAGGACGTCGGGGTCGGAGTCGGTGTCGGCGAGGCCCACGACGGGGATGCCGAGCTTGTTCGCCTCCTTGACCGCGATCGCCTCCTTGGTGGGGT
>DATGNP010000170.1:0-12909 GCA_035306665.1 Trueperaceae bacterium | reverse complement strand
CTACCTCCGGAGCATGCAGTGGGCCAGCCAGATCGGCGAGACGGCCGTGGCGCTCGACGTCTACCACCAGCTCCAGTCGGTGATGAAGCGTGAGTTCGGGATCCCGCCCTCCCCCGCGGCCGTGAGCCTCGCCAAGGCCATCGCCGCCCAAGGCATCTGGCCGCTCGCGGCCACGGCCCACGAGAACGCCTCCGCGGTCCCGGCGGGCGCCCAGCGCCACCTCGGCCCGGACGCGGGCGAGCGCGGTCCCAGGGCGGCGGGTCGCAAGCCGTAGCCGGCGGCCTACCTCAGCCGACGAGCCGCAGCCCGACGATGCAGCCGATCAGGCCTAGTAGCAGGAGCACCTTGGCCGTCGACACGGGCTCGGCGCCGGTCAGCATGCCGTAGACGACCGCGAGGGACGCGCCCACGCCGACCCACACGGCGTACGACGTGCCGGTGGGCAGGGTCCGCATCGCGTACGCCAGGCCGCCCATGCTGATCGCGAGCGCGACGAGGAACACGATGCTGGGGCCGAGCCTCCTGAAGCCGTCCGAGGCCCCGAGCGCGGTGGCCCATACGGCCTCGAACATGCCCGAGACGATCAGCACGAACCATGCCACGTGAGTCACCTCCACGCGACGTCTCGTCTTGACCGGGTACGTCGCCCTCGTCCGAGGTCCTGCGGGACCGGCCGTAGATGGTAACCGCGGGCGCGCGCGTCGGGTGTCGGTGCGGTCACCCGGCCCACGCTGGCGCCGCCCGGCACAGGAGCGACGCGGTCGGTAGCGAGGGATGCCACGCCCGGTCTCCGTCGGGCGCGGCATCATGCCCCTACGTGTTCGACCAATGGGACGACCTCCTGCTCAGCGGGGCCTTCGCGCCGCGCGAGGTCCTCTTGCGCGGGCTGACGTTCGAGCAGGTCGGTGCGCGCCCGGCCGGCGCTCCCCACAGCATCTACCAGGAGCTGTGGCACGTCACGCGGGTGCTCGAGATGTCGCTCGCGCACGGGCGCGTGGCGCTCGAGTCGTGGCCGCACGCCGAGCACTTCCCGGCCTCGCCCGCGCCCGCCGGCGAGGCGGAGTGGGACGGCCTCGTCGCCGCGTTCCTGGCGGCGTCGAGGCGGGCGGTGGAGCTGTCGCACGAGCCCGGGTGGCTGGACGCCTTCGAGCCCGGCTACGCGGAACTGGGCCTGAGGTGGCGCGACGGGCTCGGGTTCCTCGCCGTCCACACCGCGTACCACCTCGGCCGCGTCGTGCTGCTCAGGCAGCTCCTCGGGACCTGGCCGCCGCCGCGGTCCTGACGGCCGCGTCGCCCGGGCCCTCGCGTCCCGGGCGACGCGGCGTGCGCTCACTCCGCCTTCCGGATGTCCTTCCACAGGAACCAGCCGTTCAGCATCGGGTTGAAGTACGTGCCCTCGACCTTCGAGCCGATCACGAGGCTCACGGGCGGCTCCGGCATCACGACGAACGGGGCGTCCTCGAAGCCGATCCTGGCGATCCGCGCGTAGAGCTCGGCCCGCCGCGCGGGGTCGGGGTGCGTGCGCGCCTCCTCGACGAGCGCGTCTAGCTCGGGGTTGGAGTAGCCGTACTGGCTCGCGAACCAACCGTCCGAGGCGTAGAACGGATGGATGAAGTCGTGAGGGTCGGGGAACCCGGCGAGCCATCCGGCGAGGTCCACCGGGAGCTTGCCGGCGCCGGCGAGCGGCCAGTACTCGCTGTCGGAGGCCGGACGCAGGTCGACGGTGAACCTCGGGTTCAGCGCCTCGAGGTGGCGCTTGAGCATCCGCGCGGGCTGCTCGGAGATGTCGATGCCCTCGAGGTACGGGAGCGTCACGTACATGCCGTGCTCCCAGAGCCGGCCGTCCCATGCCTGGCGGCAGTGCTCCTCGGCCCTGGCCAGGTCGAGGGTGTGGTGGGGCGCCTCGGGGTCGTAGCCGAGGAAGCTCGGCGGCAGCGGCATAGTCAGCATCGTGCCGAGCCCGTCGAGCGCGACCTCGTTCAGCTCGTGGGGGTCGAACGCGAACGCGAAGCAGTTGCGAGCGTGGCGGTCCGAGAAGAAGTCGGGCGGGATGCCGTAACCGTCGAGGCGACCCGAGTGCAGCACGGCGTCGTTGTCCTCGGCCGCGATGTCCTGGTTGAAGTAGAGGGTCCACACGCCGACAGAGGCCCAACCGAGGCTCGGGTCGGTGCCGCCGTCGAACACCTTGACGTTCGGGTGGCCCACCAGGTCGGGGAAGTCGGAGCGGTCGACCAGGGAGACCCTGTCCACCTCGCCGGCCAGGAACGCCCTGAGCTGCTCCTCCTTGTCGTCCACGATGCGGTAGACGACCTCCTCGATCGCCGGCGCGCCGCCCCAGTAGTCGGGGAACGCGGCGGCGACCAGGCGCTCGCCCGGCACCCAGGCGACGAGCCGGTAAGCGCCGGTGCCGCTCATGTGGTCGTGGAGGTGATGCTCCCTCAGGTCCACGCTGACCCAGTCGCGCCAGGTGGCCTCGGTGCCGTCCCACATGCCGTGGGCGATGGCCCAGGCGCTGTCGATGACGTAGTAGCTGGGCACCGCCAGCTTCGCGATCAAGGTCGGGTCAGGGCGGGGCAGGCGGAAGACCGCCGTCATGTCGTCGACGCAGTCGACGCTCCGCGCGATCTGCTCCCAGAAGGCGGCGTACGCGTCGTCGCTCGCGTCGGGGCCCAGGGTGACGTCGGCGTTGTCCCAGGTGCCGATCAGCGTCTCCGCCATCACCCATCCCGGCGAGTCGTACGGGTTCACGACGAGGAGGCGCTCGAACGTGTACTCGACGTCGCGGCAGGTGAAGGGGTTGCCGCTGTGGAACCTCACGCCCTCACGCAGGTGGAACGTGTACGTGAGGCCGTCGTCCGACACCTCGTAGGCGGTCGCGAGCACGGGCACGAGCTCCTGGGCGCTGTCGCGAGCGTAGCCGAACAGGCCCTCGTAGACGTTCTCGATCACGACGCCGGAGGCCTGGTCGTAGGCCTGCAGCGGGTCCAGGGTGTCGCGGTCGGTGCTCACGAGGAACACGTAGCTCTGCGCGCTCGCGATGCCGACGAGGAGCGACGCCAGGACGATCCCAGCTCTTCGCATGCGTCTCCTTGGCTGCGGGGCTCGTCGCCCGGCAGACGGGCGACGGGAGGGGCGGTGGTGTCCGGCGGCACGACGCCCCCACCGCGCCCGAGACGGCGCGGGGCGGACGGCGTCGTCGCTCCGCCGGTCCCTGTCTAGCGGGTACGGGTCAGGGTTGGATGGAGGCGGCCGGCTCCTCCCGGGAGCCCGCGTGCCTGAGGAAGCTCAGCTCTGCACGTGCCACACCACTGCACCCCCATCCACCCACGGAAGCGCGCTGCAAGTGGCAGAGAAGACCGTGTTGCGCCGGGTTGCGATTTGTGGCCATTCTCGGCGGATTGTGACGCCACGTCAACGTGTTCGGTCACAAGCGACGAACCGAGCGGCGCACCGGGCCGCTGTTCGACGGAGTTCCGCGTAACCGAAGACGACTGTGCGGCTCAGCCGCCGGCGGCGGGGACCGTGGCCTCCTCGCGCATCAGCCGCCACAACGCCTCGACGTCCTCGCGCTCGGTGGGTAGCGCCCCCACGGAGACGCGGACGGCCCACCTGCCGTGGAGCTGAGTGGGCGTGAGGTACGCCTTCCCGGAGCGGTTGATCCGCCGCGCCCACGCGAGCGTGTGCGCGTCGACGTCGTCGGGGCCCATGCCGGCAGGCACGTGCCTCACGACGACGGTCTGCAGCCCGGCCGGCGCGACGAGCTCCCAGCCCGGCTCCGCAGACACCCGTTCGGCCAGCCACCCGGCGTTGGCGATGTCCCGGCGCAGCCGCGCCCGGATCCCTTCGACGCCCTCGGCGTTGAGGAGGAACCAGAGCTTGAGCGCGCGGAACCTGCGGCCCAGGGCGATGCCCCAGTCGCGGAACTGCGTCGTCCGGTGGTCCGCCTCCGTCCGGAGGTAGCTGGGGCTCGTGGACATGAGCCTGACGAGGTGCTCCGGCCGCCGCGTGAAGAACAGCGAGCAGTCGAAGACGGCGCCGATCCACTTGTGGGCGTTGATGACGATGGAGTCCGCCGACCCGATGCCCGCCGCGAGCGGCCGGCACTCGGGCAGGAGCAGGGCCGCGCCCGCCATCGCGCCGTCGACGTGCAGCCACGCGCCGTGCTCGGCGGCGACGGCGGCGATCGCCTCCAAGGGGTCGAGCGCCAGCGTGGCCGTGGTGCCGAACGAGGCCACGACAGCGGCCGGCGTGCGGCCGGCCGCGACGTCGGCGCGCACCGCCGCGGCGAGGCGCTCGGGGTCCATCGCGAAGCCGGCGTCTGTCGGTACGGGCCTGACGTTCTCGCGGCCGAAGCCGGCCAGCAGCGCGGCCTTCGTGACCGAGCTGTGGCTCTGCTCGGAGCAGTAGACGACGAGCGGGCTCTGCAGGCCCTGCAGACCGCCGCGCTCCTGCGCGTGCCCGCTGGCCACCTCGCGGGCGCACAGCAGGGCGATCAGCGTCGAGGTCGACGCCGTGTCCTGTATCACGCCGCGGAACTCGCCGGGCAGGCCGAAGAGGTCCCGCATCCACCCCAGCACGTGCTCCTCGAGCTCGGTGAGCGCGGGGCTGGCCTCCCAGTTCAGCCCGAGCTGGCCGGTGCCGGAGCTGACGAGGTCGCCCAGCACGCTCGCGAGGTCGGCGTTGGAGGGGAAGTAGCCGAAGAACCGGGGGTGCTGCCACTTCAACGTGCCGGCGTTGAGGAGCGGCTCTAGCTCGGCGAAGGCCTCCAGCAGGTCGCGCGGCTGCTCGGGCGGCTCCGCCGGGAGGCGCGAGCGCACCTCGCCCGGCTCCACCGTCGGGTAGACGCCGGCGTCGCGCTCCCGGAGCCGGTAGTCGGCGATCCAGTCGATGAGCCGGTGGCCCAGCGAGCGGAACTCTTCGGGGTCCATGGCACAAGCTAACAGGCCGCGGCGCGTGCGCGCCGGCGGCGAGCGCGCCGGCGGCGAGCGCGACCGCGGCACTAGGCCTGGTGCGGCCGGCCCGGCCGCGGCGCGAGGCCGGGTGCGGCCGGCCCGGCCGCTGCGTTAGGCCCCGTGCGTCCGGTCTGGCCGCAGCGCGGTCGCCCCTGACCGCGTCCGCCCCGCTGCTAGTGTGGCCGCGGACCGCTCGCGACACCGGACCGGGCACGCGTCGCGGCGCCGGAGGAGGTCACGACGCATGGCCAGGCTCGTCTACGGCTTGATGCAGTCCCTCGACGGCTACGTCGACCACGCCAGGCCCGACGGGGCGGTGCCCCCGCCGGGACCCGAGCTCCTACGCCACTTCACCGCGCGGACCGCGGCCGTGGCCGGGAGCCTCTACGGGCGCCGCGTCTACGAGCTCATGCGCTACTGGGAGGAGGACCGGCCCGAATGGGACGCCGACGAGCGCGCCTACGCCGCGGCGTGGCGCGCGACGCCGCGGTGGGTAGCCTCGCGCACCCTGTCATCGGTCGGCCCGAACGCAGCCCTCATCGCCGGCGACCTGGGCGCGAACGTCGGGCGCCTGAAGGCCGAGGTCGAGGGCGACATCGAGGTGGCCGGTCCCGCGCTCGCCGGGGCGCTCACCGAGCTCGGCCTGATCGACGAGTACCAGCTCTACCTCCGGCCCTACGTGCTGGGCGGCGGTACGCCCTTCTTCGCCTCCGTCCCGCCGCCGCTGCGCCTCGTCGCCCACGAGCGGGTCGGCGAGGACGCGGTCAGGCTCACGTACGTGCCGGCCTGAGCGGGCCCGGCGCCACGCCCTCGCCTTGAGGCGCGACGGCCGGGAGATCGAGGCGCGTACGGAAGCCTTGACCTACGACCGCTGCGAGCAGCGTTCCTGACCCCGTGAACACCCTGCGGCGCGACCGCGTCCCGCGACCCGTGCGCCGCGAAGGTCACCGCGGGGAAGCGCTCGCCCTCCCCGCTGAGCGGCGGTGCTGACGGGCGCAGCTCCGCCCGAAGCCGGTCAGGCCCTCGCCGTCAGCTCGGCAGCCTGGGCGATGGCCCGCTCCAGCGACGTCTCCCGTCCCGCGGCGAAGGCGGCGTCCCAAGCCGCGGGGTCGACGCCGTCCTTGGCGGCGGCCAACAGCTCCTCCGCCGTGCCGCGGAACGCCAGCCACATCGTGGCCCCGAGCTCGCGGTGGAGGTGGTCGACGGCGCCGAAGAGGCGCGCGGCCCCCAGGCGAGCCGCGACGCTCTCCGCCGAGGGCGATCCGCGGCCGCGCAGCGCGGCCACGCCCGCCATGCCCGTCAGGTAGAGGAGCGCCAGCGTGGGGTTGTCGTACTCGCGGCCCAGGGCGAGCGTCTCCTCGAAGAGCCCCTGGGCGCGCTCGTGGTCCTCCAGGCGCAGGAGCGCGAAGCCCAGGCTGGCGACGGCCCACGCCAGCGCGTGGCGGTCCCCGACCTCGCGGAAGAGGCGGGTCGCCTCCTCGTAGAGGGGTACGGCGGCCTCGGCCTGCCCCTGGTGCAGCCGCAGGTCGGCCAGGCCGTCGAGCGCCGAGGCCAGCAGCCAGGGGTCGCCGACCTCGCGCGCCCGCGCCAGGCTCTCCGCGTGCAGCGCGAGCGCCCGCTTCGGGTCCCCGCGCGTCCTCGTCGTCGTGCCCAGCCACACCTGGCTGAAGGTGATGCCCCAAGCGTCGCCCGCGGCGCGGTAGCGCTCCAGCGCCCCCTCGAAGCTGGCGTGGGCTTCGGCGGGACGGCCCTGCGCCAGCTCCGTGAGCCCGAGGTGGACGAGCGCGTAGCCCGTCAGCGCGTCGTCGCCCGAGTCCCGGCAGAGCTCCACGCTCTCACGGAGGAGCGGCTCCCCGGTGGCCGCGTCCCCTTGGCGCCAGGCCAGGCTCCCGGCGACCGCCAGCGCTCGCGCCACCTCGCGCGTGCGCCCCAGTGAGGCCCTGTCCTCGAGCAGCAGCCGCAGCCAGCGCCGCCCCTCGCTGAAGTGGCTCTGGATCAGCCAGTACGTGCCCAGCGCGCCGGCGAGCCGCAGTCCCAGACGCCGGTCGGCGCCGAGGCTCCGCTCGAGGACCGCGAGCAGGTTGTCGTGCTCCTGGTCGAGCCGTGCCACCCAGGTCTCGCGGTCGGGGCCCAGCAGCGCGGCGTCGGCCTGCTCGGCCAGCGCCAGGAAGAACTCGGCGTGGCGGCGCCGCACGGCCTCGAGCTCGCCGCTCTCGATCAGGCGCTCCAGCGCGTACTCCTGGACGGTCTTCAGCATGCCGAAGCGCGGCTCGCCGCCCGGGGCGTCGTGCCTAGTCAGCAGGCTCATGTCCTGCAGCGCCTGCAGCTCCTCGACGACCTCGATCCCGAGGTCGTTGGCGGCGTTACCGACGTGCTCGGCGGCCTCCAGCGCCCAGCCGCCCGCGAACACCGCCATGCGGCGGAAGAACGTCTTCGCCTCGTCGGTGAGCAGGTCGTGGCTCCAGTCGAGCGCGTACCTGAGCGTGCGCTGCCTGGCGGGCAGGTCGCGGGCCGCGGCCGACGGCACGTCGAGCCGCGCGCCCCGGCGGCCCGTGAGGCGTGCCAGCAGTGCCTGGGGCGAGAAGAGCTTGACGCGCGCGGCCGTCAGCTCGATCGCCAGCGGCAGCCCGTCCAGCTGCCGGCAGACCTCGGCGATCACCGGGGCGTTCTCGGCCGTGAGCGCGAAGGCGGGGTCGACGGACCGCGCCCGCTCGACGAACAGCGCGACCGCCGGGGAGGACGCCACCTCTTCGAGGGCCGCTCGCTCCTCGGGCAGGGCCAGCGGCGCGATGGGGACCGCCCGCTCGCCGCGCACGCGCAGGGGCGTGCGGCTGGTGACCAGGGCCTTGAGACGCGGGCAGCGCGAGAGGAGCGCGGAGACGGTGGGGGCGGCGTCGACGATCTGCTCGAAGTTGTCGAGCAAGAGCAGCATCTCGGCGTCGCGCAGGCGGTCGTGCAGCAGGTCCTCGAGCGGCTGGCTGCTGGTGGTCTCGCGCAGCTGCAGGGCCTCGGCTATCGCGGCCACGAGGAGGTCGGGGTCGTGGACGGGCGCCAACGATACCCAGCAGGCGCCCGAGGCGAAGCTCTCGCGCAGGTCGATCCCCAGCTGCAGCGCCAGCCGGGACTTACCGGTGCCGGCGGGCCCCGTGAGCGTGACGAGGGTCGTGTCCTCCCTACGCAGGAGCTCGCTCACCGCCGCGCGCTCGCGCTCGCGGTCGACGAGGGACGAGTAGGGCCTGGGCAGGTTGTCGACGCGGGCCTCCGTGGGCGGCTCGGCCGCCTCGAAGCGCTCGCTCAGCAGCACGGCCAGGTCGTTCTCGAGCAGCTCGCGCAGCTCCTCGGGCGTCTCGAACGGCTTGTACGAGGCCCTGTCGTCGGCGCGGATCCTGTCGATCAGCTCCTCGAGACGCCCCTCGCGCTCGGGCGCCGGCCTCTTGACGTAGATGAGCTTGGGCCTGGAGCCCGAGAGGAGGTACTCGTCCTCCAGGCCCGAGACCTCCTCGCCGGGCGCGATCCAGCCGTAGCGCTGCCAGTAGATGCCGACGAAGACGTGGCTCTGCTCCAGGTACGCCCGGTAGAGCTCGCGCGGCGGGTGCGGCCTGGCACCGAGCTCGAACATGACGGGCGTCAGGTTCAGCCGTGCGACGGCCTCCTTCGCGGCCTCGCGCTCGGGCGCGAGCTCCTCCAGCGTCGAGCTCACGAACACGCGCAGGCGCTGGTCTGGTGTCCGGATCACTCGGGCCGCTGGCTGGGCGGTGGTCAACGTCACCGTGTCCTAGGGCCTGGCGCAGCCCGGTGCCCGTATCCTGGGCGACTCGCGGCGGCCCCTGGCCGTCTCGCGGCTACGCGAACAGCGCGTTGGCCTCGTCGTAACCGAGGCTGACGTCCCGCACCCACGCCATGTCGCCCTGTCCTAGGGCACTGGCGATGTCCCGGACCAGGCCTAGGACCGCGCGCACGGGGGCCGAGCCCACGCTCAGGCGAGCGACGCCGAGCTCCTGCAGCTCCCGCGGCGAGGGGCACTCGGGCGAGGCGATCACGTTCAGCGGCCCATCGATCTCTGCCACCAGCGTCGCGATGACGTCGGCGCCGAACCTGCCGGGGACGAACACGCAGTCGGCGCCGGCCGCCAGGTAGGCGTTGCCCCGACGGACCGACTCCGCCAGCCGCGTGGTCGCGTCGCCCAGGCCGAGCCAGTAGCTGTCGGTGCGCGCGTTGATCACGAACGGCACGCCCGTCTCGGCCTTGAGCTGGCTGACGGCGGCGATCACCTCGGCCTGCATGGCGAGGTCCGCGAGGCCCCCGTCGCGACCGTCCTCGAGGTTCACGCCGACCCCTCCCGCGGCGACGACGCGCCTGACCGTGGCCGCGACCTCCTGAGGGGTCGTGCCGTACCCGGCCTCGACGTCCACTGTGAGCGGCACCGTCAGCCGCCTGGCGATCGTGGCCTGAACGTGCAGGAGCTCTTCGAGGGTGAGCCGCTGGCCGTCCGGGTAGCCGAGGCTGTACGCGATGCCGGCGCTCGTCGTGCCCACCGCGCGGAAACCCGCCCTCTCGAACAGGACGGCGCTGCCCGCGTCCCACGCGTTCGGGAGCACGAGGAGATCGGGCCCGCGGTGGAACTCCTGGAACAGCAGCGCGCGGCTCACCTGGTCCTCGTCCGGGGCGCCCGCGCCGGCGCGGCCCGCCACGGCGCCTAGCTCACCCATTGCACGAGCTGGTAGACGAGCCCGTTGGGGTCCTGCATCTGGAAGAACCGCTCGCCCCACGGCTCGGTCTCGATGGGCGTGACGATATCTACCCCCTCCTCCCTCAGCCGCTCGCACTGGTCGTCGATGTCGTCGACGTTCAGGGAGACGGCAGAACGCGTGATGTTCACGGCGGGCCTCCTGGACGCAGCTTAGGCGACCGGCGGCGCGCAGGTACACCGTCCTCGCGACCGATGATGGTGATAAGGGTTCCGCCGCGGCCGGGCCAGCAGCGGGCCAGGAACTAGCGCCGCGTGGACCCGGGCCTCACGCGCGCGTCAGGGCCTCGTACGCCGCGAGGAGCAGCAGCGCCACGACGACGAGCGACGCGCCGATCGCCTCGAGGCCGACCGCGGCGGCCACGACCCCCACCGCCGCGGTGAAGCCGGCGCTGCCCAGTCCCGCGGCGGCGATCTGGAAGCCGATCGCGTTGTTCGCGTGCGCGGTGCCGACCCTCCGCGGCGTCAGGCTGATCAGCGAGGCGAAGATCGGCGCCAGGGAGAAGCCGATCAGCATCAGACCCAGGTACGAGAGCGGCACGGTGGGCTCGAGCCAGAACAGCGCCGCTCCGGCGAGCGCGCCGAGGACGCAGGTCCGCAGCGTCGCGACGAGCGGCACCCGGTTCGCGACCGTGCCGAACAGCACGCGCCCGACCATCAGGCTGCCCCAGTAGAGGCTCACCAGCAGGCCGGCGGTGCCCACCTCGACGCCCCTGTGCAGCGTGAGCAGCGAGTAGCTCCACTGCGCCGCCACGTACTCGACGCCCGCGTAGGCGAAGAACGTGAGCATCCCCAGCCAGACGACGGGCCGCCGGATCGTGTCGCGCGTCCGGGCCGCTGCGCCGAGAGGCCCGCGTGCACCGGCGTCCTCCCCCTCCTCCAGCCACGTACGGCGCGACGCCATGAAGGTCAGCGCCAGCGCGACCTGGCCGGCGCCGACGATGGCGTAGCCCCAGCGCCACACGGCACCCGAGCTCAGCACCGCGGTGACGATCAGCGGCCCCAGCGTCGTGCCGACACCGAACGACGCGTGCAGCCAGTTCAGGAGCCGGGGAGTGAAGCGCGCCGCCCCGTAGGCGTTCAGGCCGGCGTCCACCGCGCCGCCCGCCAGCCCGGCGAGGAACGCGAAGCCCAGCGTCAGGGGCCAGGCGTGGCTCACCGCGACGCCGAGGAGCGCGAGCGCCGCCGCCGCCGTCGAGGCGGTCAGCACGCTCCCGATCGGCACGACCCTGAGGACGCGGCCGCTCAGGAAGCTCGACAGCAGGTACCCGGCGAGCTGGAGCGCTACGAACAGGCCGAGCGCGTCCAGGGGCACGTCGAGGTCGAGGCTCAGCGACGGCCACGCGACGCCCAGCAGTCCGTCGGGCAGGCCCAGGCTGACGAACGCGAGGAACGCGAGGAGCGCCACGACGGTGCGGCGCTTCAACGGGGTCCTCGCGGGCGCATCGCAGCGCACTCTAGTCGGTGAGCGAGGATACTGTCCGGGATGCCCCAGAACGAGCACCGCGTCGACCGCGACCACGTAGTCGCCACGGGCCTCAGCCACCTGGCGGTCCTCCGCGCGGCCGTCGCCGAGGCCGCGTCACGGGCGCGCGCGGACGCGATCGGCCTCGTCGACCTCGCCCGGGAGCCATGGCGGAACCTAGACGTCGACGAAGTCGCCGTCGCCTACGGCGGCGGTCCGGAAGCGGGCGACGGCGCGGGCCCGCGCGTCAGGTGCCGCCTCGTCGGCGCACGGCCCGTCCCGGCGCGCGAACCGCCGGCGGTGGCAGCGAAGCTCTCCGCCGGGGCGCTGACGGAGCTGGCCGCCGCGTGCGCGCAGGTGCCCGCCGACGCCCTCCCGGTCGTGACCACGACCTGGTCTCTATCGCGCCTCTCCCTCGCGGACCGCCTGAGGTTCCTGGACACGCTGATCGACGCCTCCGCGCGTCGCACGCTCGCGTGGGTGTCGGTCGAGGGCGTCGGCGTGGCGCCGGGCGTGCCGACGCTGGGCGACCGCCGGGCCTCCGGCCACAGCATCGTCGGCGTCACCCTGCTCGACCGCGAGACCGTGCGCGCGGAGGCCGTCGGCCGCTGCTGGTCGCGCGGCCGGGTGCTGGAGTGGCTGGCGGGCGCGTGACCGACCGCGCCAGCCTCCGGTAGCCGGGGCGCCGCACGCCGCTACCCGCGAGCCTGTAGACTCTGCGGCGCTGCTCCGAGGCCGCCGTCTGTCGGCGGCCCTCGAACCCCCGGAGGGCAGCGCGGGACGCCCACCCCCAGCCAGCGAGGTAGCTCCATGTCGACGCCAGCCGTACCGAGCCCGTCCGCCCGTCACCGGCTGTCACGTCGCGACTGGCGCACGATCCTCGTGCTCCTCGTCGCCGCCTTCGTCGTGATCCTCAACGAGACGATCATGAACGTCGCCCTGCCGTCGCTGATGGTCGAGCTCGGCGTGAGCGCGACCACGGTCCAGTGGCTCTCGACGGCGTTCCTGCTGACGATGGCCGTTGTCATCCCCATGACAGGCTTCATCCTCCAGCGCTTCACGACCCGGTTCGTGTTCGTCCTGGCGATGGGACTGTTCAGCCTAGGCACGCTGGTGGCCGGCCTGGCGCCCGGGTTCTGGCCGCTGCTCGCGGGCCGCGTCGTCCAGGCATCCGGCACGGCGATCATGATGCCGCTGCTCATGACGACGATCCTGCGGCTCGTGCCCACGCACATGCGCGGCAGCGTGCTCGGCACCGTCAGCGTCGTCATCTCGGTCGCTCTGGCGCTCGGGCCCACGGTCTCCGGCGTGATCCTCCAGACCCTCTCGTGGCGCTTCATGTTCCTGCTGGTGCTGCCCATCGCGTTGGCAGCCATCTCCGTGGGCGCGCGGCTGCTCGAGAGGGGCGGCGAGGTCCGGCGCAGCTCGATCGACGTGCCCTCGGTGGTCCTGGCCGCGGTCGGCTTCGGCGGCTTCGTCCACGGGGTGAGCGCAGCGGGCGAGGGGCCGGGCGCCGCCGGCAGGCCCGAGGCGATCGTGCCCATCGCCGTCGGCCTGGTGAGCCTCGTCGCGTTCGTGCTCAGGCAACGCGCGCTGCAGAGGACCGACGACCCGCTGCTCGACCTGAGGGTCTTCCGCTTCCGTATGTTCTCGCTCAGCGTGGGCCTGTTCGTGATCGCGATGATGGCCCTCTTCGGCTCGATGATCCTGCTGCCCATCTACCTGCAGAACGTGCGTGGGTTCGG
>DATGNP010000169.1:0-2087 GCA_035306665.1 Trueperaceae bacterium | reverse complement strand
TGCTCCTCGCCGAGCTTGGCCCGGAGCCGGCGGATGTGGACGTCGACCGTGCGGGCGCCGCCGAAGTACTCGTAGCCCCACACCCGGCTGAGCAGCACCTCCCGGGTGAACACCCGCCCCGGGTGCGCGGCCAGGAACTTCAGCAGCTCGTACTCCATGTAGGTGAGGTCGAGCGGCTGGCCGTCGATGGCCGCCTGGTAGGTCTCGAGGTTGAGCACCAGCGGGCCGTACTCGACGAGCTCGGGCCGGGTGCCCCGGCCGCTCCGCCAGAACAGGTGCTTGAGCCGGGCCTCGAGCTCGAGCGGCTGGAACGGGTAGAGGCAGAAGTCGTCGAACAGGTCCTCGCGCAGCTCGAGGTCGCCCAGCTGCGCGCCGGACACCAGCAGGAGCAGCGGCTCGAGCGGCGTGTCGCGCTTGCGCAGCGCCCGGCACAGCCGGAACGCGCTCTCGGGCTCCTGGACGGCGACGATCAGCGCGCCCGACCAGCCGTCGGCCGGCTCGTCGCGCGCCGCCGCCCGCTCGTCGGCGACGGCCTTCCAGGGGTAGCCGGCGAGGTCGAGCGCCTGGGCCAGCTCGGGCGGCGCGGGGTCCGGGTGGATCAGCAGCGGTTCCATGGGGTGCCGCTCGCGGGGCCGGGCTCAGAGGCGCGGGAGGTAGCGCTCGAGCTCGAAGGTCGTCACGTGCGTCTTGTACTCCATCCACTCCTGCCGCTTGTTGCGGATGAACCACTCGAAGACGTGCTCGCCGAGCGCCTCGGCCACCAGCTCGGAGCGCTCCATCTCGTCCAGCGCGTCGGACAGCGACTGCGGCAGCGTGTCGATGCCCTCGGCGATGCGCTCGGCCTCGGTCAGCTCGTAGAGGTTGACGACGGTCTCGTCGGCCAGCTCGTAGCCCTTCTCGATGCCCCGCAGGCCGGCGGCGAGGATGACCGAGAACGCCAGGTAGGGGTTGCAGGCCGGGTCGGGCGCCCGGTACTCGAGGCGGGCGCTCTCGGCCTTGCCCTTCTTGATCGGCGGCACGTTGACGATGACCGACCGGTTGTTGCGGGCCCACGACGTGTAGATCGGCGCCTCGTAGCCGACCACCAGCCGCTTGTAGGAGTTCACCCACTGGTTGGTCACCGCGGTGATCTCGCGGGCGTGGTGCAGCAGGCCGGCCATGAACCCGCGGGCGACGTCGGACAGGCTGTACTCGTCGTCGGGGTCGTAGAAGGCGTTGGTGTCGCCCTCGAACAGCGACACGTGCGTGTGCATGCCCGAGCCCTGCACCCCGGTGAGCGGCTTCGGCATGAACGTGGCGTGCACCCCGGCCTCGAGCGCGACCTCCTTCACCACCAGGCGGAAGGTCATGACGCTGTCGGCCATCGTCAGCGCGTCGGTGTAGCGCAGGTCGATCTCGTGCTGGCTGGGCGCGTCCTCGTGGTGGCTGTACTCCACGGGGATGCCCATGGCCTCGAGCGTGTGGATGGTCCGCTGGCGCAGGTCGGTGGCCACGTCGGCGGTCGTCAGGTCGAAGTACGACGCGTGGTCGAGCGGCTCGGGGCGCGTCGACGGGTCGCCGTCCGCGAAGTAGAAGAACTCCATCTCGGGGGCGACGTAGAAGCTGAAGCCCCGCTCCCGGGCCCGCTCCAGGTTGCGGCGCAGCACCTGGCGGGGGTCCCCCTCGAACGGGCTGCCGTCGAGGTTGATGATGTCGCAGAACACCCGGGCCGACGTCCCGACGCCGTCGGCCCACGGCAGGATCTCGAAGCTGTTCGGGTCGGGGCGGGCCAGCACGTCGGACTCCTGCACGCGGGAGTAGCCGTCGATCGACGAGCCGTCGAACCGCATGCCCTCCTCGAAGGCCCCCTCGAGCTCGACCGGCGAGATGGCGAACGACTTGAGCTGCCCCAGCACGTCGGTGAACCAGAGGCGGATCATGCGGACGCCCCGCTCCTCGACCGTGCGGAGGACGTAGTCTCGCTGGCGCTCCGAGCTCTCCATGGGGGAAATCGTGGGGCGCCCTGGTCAGCGCCGCAACCAGGGCCGGGTGGGTTCACAGTCCGTTCACAGATGGGCAACAGGTCGGAAACTGCCCGTTGCCAGCCT
>DATGNP010000168.1:0-5847 GCA_035306665.1 Trueperaceae bacterium | reverse complement strand
CGGCGTCGGCGCGGAACTCGGCCTCGGCGGCCTCGTCCGCGGGCCTCACCAGGTACACGGGGCCGTCCGGTCCCGGCCCGACCACGAGCCCGAAGGCGCGCTCCGTCAGGCGCCTGACGAGCCGGGGCTCGCCGGCGAGCCCGACGGCGTAGAGGTCGGGCGGGCTGGGCGGGTAGTAGCCCTGCCCGTCGCCGCGGTAGCGCATCCGCCGCACGCGCAGGGGCAGGCCCTTCTCGGCGCGGTCGTCCTTCTCCTCGCCGCGCGACAGGTAGCAGAGCTCCGCGCCGCTCGGCAGCCAGCAGAACTCCTGCACGCCGGCGGCGTGGTCGGTGAGGCGGCGCGGCTCGCCGCCGTCGAGCGGCATCACGTAGAGCTGCGCCGGCTCCTTCTCGGCCCTGACCGAGAGGAACGCGAGGTGGCGGCCGTCGGGGCTGAAGCGCGGCGCGGTGTCCCTGTGCTCCGAGCGCGTGAACTCGACGCCGCCCCCCGAGGGCCGCGGCCAGCCGTCCTTCCCGGCGCGGCCCGGGGTAGCCCGCTCGGGCAGGGGGAAGAGGTGGACGCGGCTGCGGTAGCGCGGCGGGGCGTCGCCCTCGCCCCTCACCACAGAGGTGACGACGGCGGCGGCCGTGCGTCCGTCGGGCGACACCTGCGGATCGGAGACGAACCTGAGCCCGTAGAGGTCCTCCGCCTTCACCTTGCGCGCCATGCTCGCCTCCTCAGCCCGCAGCGGCCGCGCGCTCGCGGCCCCTGGCGATCGCGTACAGCAGGATGCCGGCCGCCACCGACGCGTTCAGCGAGCCGATCCTGCCCGTCATGGGGATCGTCACGAGACCGTCGCAGCGCTCGGCGACCAGCCGCCGCATGCCCGTGCCCTCGGAGCCGATGACGATCGCGGCGTCGCGGTCCCAGTCGACGTCCTCGGGCCGCACGGCCCCGGCGCCCGCGGGCGCGGCGCCGTAGACCCACACCCCGCGCTCCTTGAGATGGTCGATCGTGCGGGCGAGGTTCGTGACGACGACCACAGGCAGCAGGCTCGTCGCGCCGGCCGACGCCTTGACGACGACCGCGGACAGCGGCGCGCTGCGGCGCTCCTCGGTCACGACCCCGTGCGCCCCGAGCGCCTCGGCGCTCCTGACGATGGCGCCGACGTTGCGCGGGTCGGTGAGGTGGTCGAGGAGCACGAGGAGCAGGCGCTCGCCGCGCCGGGCGGCGAGGTCGAACGCGTCTTCGAGCTCCTTCGTCTCGACCTCGGGCAGCTCGGCCGCCACGCCCTGGTGCTGGGTCGTGCGCAGCGCCTGGTCGAGCTGGACGCGCGGGACCTCCTCGACGTCGGCGCCCACCCTCGCCGCCTCGCGCCTGAGCTCGGCGAGGAGCTTGGGGTGGACGCCGCGCGCGACCATCACGCGTCGGGTCTGGCCCTGCCTGAGGGCCTCGAGGACAGCGTTGCGACCGTAGATCAGCACCAGCGGAGTATACGGAGCCGCCTCACGGCGCGAGGCGGTCGAGGGCCGCGCGCGCCTCCGCCTCGTCGCGCGCCAGGGCCGCCCTCAGCTCGTCCAGCCCCGCGAACCGCTGCTGCTCGCGTATGAAGGCGTGGAAGAACACGGTCACCTCGCGGCCGTAGAGGTCGCCGTCGAAGCCGAAGAGGTTCACCTCGAGGGTCGGGGGCTCGTCGGGGAACATCGGCTTGCTGCCGACGGCGGCCATGCCGCCGAAGGTGCCGAGGGGCGTGGTCGTCGTGACGGCGAAGACGCCGGGCGGCAGGGCCTTGCGCTCGCCGGTCGCGACGTTCGCGGTCGGGTAGCCGATGTCGCGGCCGCGCTTCTCGCCGTGCACGACCGCGCCCGTCGCGCGGTAAGGCGCGCCCAGCAGGGCGTTCGCGCGCTCGACGTCGCCCTTCTCGAGGTGCTCGCGGACGCGCGAGGACTTCACGACCTCGCCCTCGTGGGTGACGAGGCCGAACGCCTCGAGCCGCGTCGCGATGGGCGAGAGGTCGTTGAGGTTGCCCGCCCGCTCGTGGCCGAAGCGGAAGTCCTGGCCCACGACGATCGTGTGCGGCGCCAGGCGCCTGAGCTGGTCGACGAACACGGCCTTGTCGGTGCGCGCGTACTCGCGGCTGAAGGGGATCATCACGACGGCCGTGGGCTCGAACGCGGCCAGCAGGTCGAGCTTCTCGCGCTCGCTCGAGAGGTAGGTCGCGTTCCCGAACACGACCCGCGCGGGCGGGAAGAACGTGACGACGACGGTGGGGGCGCCGTGCCGCCTGCCGAGCTCGCGCATGCGCCCGAGGAGCTCGCGGTGGCCGCGGTGGACGCCGTCGAAGTTGCCGATCGAGAGCATCACGCCCTTGAGGTCGAGCTCGGTGAGCGCGCGGACGACCAGCACGGTCAGGGCAGCTCCCCGCGCCCCGCCAGCAGGTGGCACAGCGCCAGCAGGGTCGTCGCGCTCGTGACCTCCTCGCCCCGCTGCACGGCCCGCCACACGTCCAGCGCGTCGCGCCACTCGGGCGTCAGCGCCTCGTCGGCGTCGGGTGCCAGCTGCCGCGGCGCCGTGTCGAGGGCGCGGAAGAGGTAGGAGCGTTCGTCGGTGAAGCCGGGGGAGAGGTAGCAGGAGGCGACCGGCTCGAGCGTGCCCTCGAGCCCGACCTCCTCGGCCAGCTCGCGGGCGGCCGCCTGCGCCGGCGTCTCGCCCGGGTCCACCAGGCCGGCGGGCACCTCCCAGGTCTCGTGGCCGACGGCGACCCGGTGCTGCCTCACGCCCAGCACGCGCCGGCCGTCGGCCACCAGCACGGCGACGGAGTCGGCGTGCCTCACGACCTCCCACCGGCCCTCCAGCTTCTCGAGGGTCACGATGCGCCCGGCGTAGATCACGTCTCGCACGCTGCCAGAGCCTAACAGACCGTCCGGACGCCGCTGGGGCGCCCGGACGGCAATGCCTGGCCTGACTGGGGAGGTCAGTTCTCGTTCAGGTCGGGGTTGTACCGCAGGAACGCGGGGATGTCGTAGTTGCTGGGGTCGTAGTTGCGGGCCGAGACCGTCGTGCGCAGGTGGGTGGGCCTGAGCACGCGGGTCTGGGGCGCCGAGTCGAACCCGGCGGCGATCACCGTCACACGCACCTCGTCGGCGGCGTCCTCGTCGTAGGTGACGCCGAAGAGGACGTTGACGTCGTCGACCTCGGTCGCCTCGGAGATCTTCTCGACGATCTCGGTGGCGTCGGCGAGGGTCAGCTCCTCGGAGCCGGTGACGTTGATCAGCAGGTTGTGCGCGCCCTCGACGCCGCGCGCCAGCAGCGGGCTGTGCGTGGCGGAGTTCGCGGCCTCCTCGGCGACCTTCTCGCCGCGTCCGGCGCCGATGCCCATGAGGACCGTGCCGGCGCCCTGCAGCAGGGCCTTGACGTCGGCGAAGTCGACGTTGATCATGCCCGGCACGTTGATCACGTCGGAGATGCCGCGCACGCCGTGGTAGAGGACGCGGTCGGCGACGCGGAAGGCGTCGTTCAGCCTGACCTTGCGGTCCAGGGCGGACATCAGTCGCTGGTTCTCGACGACGATCAGCGCGTCGACCTTGTCCTCGAGGCGCCTGAGGCCCTCCTCGGCCTGCCGCATGCGGCGCGGGCCCTCGAACGCGAACGGCGTGGTCACGACCGCGATGGCCAGCGCGCCGAGCTCGCGGGCGACCTCGGCCACGACGGGCGCGCTGCCCGTGCCGGTGCCGCCGCCCATCCCTGCCGTGATGAACACGAGGTCGGCCCCGCGCAGCGCCTCGGCGATGCGGTCGCGGTCCTCGAGGGCCGCCTTCTCCCCGATCTCGGGGTTCGCCCCGGCGCCCAGCCCCTTCGTCAGGTGGTCGCCCATCTGGATGCGCAGGTCGGCGAGGCTCGTGGCCAGGACCTGCGCGTCCGTGTTGGCGGCGACGAACTCGACGCCCTTGAGGCCCGTCTCGATCATGCGGTTGACGGCGTTGTTGCCGCCGCCGCCGAGACCTATGACGCGGATGACCGCGTTCTCGCTGAAGCTCATCGCCATGCGCTCACGCTCCCCAGACTGCTCAGAAGAAGTCCTTGATGACGTTCCTCACCCTGTCGAACCAGCCTCCACCCAGGTTGCCCTCCCTCTTGGGGCGCCGCGTGGCGGCGACCGTGCCGGCCGACTGCGCCATGCCGTAGCGGACCAAGCCTACGGCCGTCGCATGAGCCGGGCTGGCGACGACGTCGGCGAGGCCGGACACGCCGTGCGGCTTGCCGATGCGCACCGGGAGGCGGAAGCGCTCGTTCGCGACCTGGTCGATGCCGGGCATGAGCGAGGCCCCCCCTGTGATGACGACGTTGCCTGCCAGCAGCTCCATGGCGCCCATCTTCTGCTCGATGTTGCGCTTGACGAGGTCGAGGATCTCGACCACGCGGGGCTTGATGACCTGCGCCAGCTCGAACGTCGAGATGCTGGCGGTGTAGTTCGGGTTCGCGACCTCCAGCTCGACGTCGCGGTCGGCGAGCTCGGGGAGGGCGACCCCGTAGCGGCGCTTGACGCGCTCGGCCTCGTCCGACTGGATGCGCAGGAGCTGGCTGATGTCCTGGGTGATGTGGTCGCCGCCCACCGGGATCACGGCCGAGTGGGCGAGGGTGCCGCGGCGGAACACGCCGATGTCGGTGGTGCCGCCGCCGATGTCGATGAGCACGGTCGTGAGCTCCTGCTCGCCCTGGTTGAGAACGGCCAGGCCGGAGGCGAGCGACTGCACGACGAGGCCCTCGACGGCGACGCCGGCGTCGAGGGCGCAGCGGCGCAGGTTCTGCAGCGGGCCCTGCGCGCCGGCGACGATGTGGACGTCGACCTCGAGCCTTACGCCCGACATCCCTACCGGGTCCTTGATGCCGTCGTTGCCGTCCACCACGTACTCCTGCGGGATGACGTGGAGGACCTCCATGTTCTGCTCGAGCGGGACGGCCCTGGCGTTCTCGATCGTGCGCTCGATGTCCTGGCGCGTGACCTCCTGGCCGCGGCGGATCGCTGCCATGCCGTGGCTCGTGATGGCCTTGAGGTGGCTGCCAGCCACCCCGACCCAGGCCGACCTGACCTCGACGCCCGCCATGCGCTGGGCGTCGGCGACCGACTGCTTCACGGCCACGATCGTGCGCTCGAGGTTCACGACGACGCCCTTGCGGAGGCCGTCGGACGGCACCGTGCCCTCGCCGATGATGTCCAGCACGCCGTCCTTGGCGACCTCGCCGATGACCGTGCAGATCTTGGTCGTACCGATGTCGAGGCCGACGATGATCCGCTCGTCGCTCATGGCGTGGCCCTCCAAGGCGCGTCACTCATCGCTGGTCGCGACCCCCCACGGGTAGACGGCCACCCTGCCGCCGGGGTTGTTGACGAAGGCCGACCATTGCTTGCGCAAGGCCTCGGCGCTCGGTGTGTGAAGCGTTGTGCCTATCAACTGGATCTCGAATCCCTCTGGCGAGTAGCTTATCACCTGCACTCCGAACGGCCTCAGGAGCCTCTCCAGCTCCAACGCCTCGGCGGTGCGGTCCTCGCCCCACCCCCTGAGCACAGGCAACGCCGCGGCCTCGTCGGCCGGCACGCCGGGAAGGACTGTACCATCGGTCGCCCACGCGGTGACCCCATCGGTCATCACGGGGGTCCGCTCGGTCACGCGCACCTCGACGGTGTCGGGCCAGCGCCGCACGACCGCGGCGTCCAGGACCCACGGCTCCTCCTCCAGCGCACCCACCGACGACCGCGTCACCCACAGGAACGGGTCGCCCACCCGCACGCGGGCCATGGCGGCGACCTGCTCGGCGGTGAAGCGCTCGTTGCCGGCGACGACGACGTGCTCGACCTTCGGCCAGAAG
>DATGNP010000167.1:0-27560 GCA_035306665.1 Trueperaceae bacterium | reverse complement strand
CCGCCGCGCCGCGCGTGGCCGTGAGGCTGGGCGGCGCGCTGCTCGAGGACGTCACCGACGTGAGCCGCGAGGGCGGCGCCGTGAGGGGGAGGCGCTTCAGCTACCTCTCGCGCGTCACCGAGACCGTCGAGGCGTCGTCCGGCCCCGTCGTCGTTAGCGTCAAGCCCAACGCCCTCGCGCCGGCTGAGCCCGCCGGAGCCGCCGGGTCGGTCACCGTGGAGGACGCCGCCGTCGCCGGCCACGCCGGCAAGCGCGTGGGCGCGCGCTCGGCGGCGCAGGGCGCCAGGCTGCCCCTCGAGGAGGCGCGCGTGGTCGTGGCCGGCGGCCGCGGCCTCGGCAGCGCCGAGCGCTTCGACCAGCTCGTCGAGCCCCTCGCCGAGCTCCTCGGCGGGGCGGTCGGCGCGACGCGCGCCGTCGTCGACGCCGGCTGGCGGCCCTACGCCGAGCAGGTGGGGCAGACCGGCAAGACCGTCGCGCCCGAGCTCTACGTGGCGCTCGGCATCTCGGGCGCGGTGCAGCACCTCTCGGGCATGAACCGCGCGAAGGTGATCATGGCCGTGAACAAGGACGCCGACGCGCCCATCTTCAAGGTCGCCGACTACGGCATCGTCGGCGACGTCGAGCGCGTCGGGCCCGCGCTCCTGGAGGCGGTCAAGGAGACGCTCGCGGCGTGAGCCCCCGGCGCGGCTTCGCGGTCAGGCGCGCCGAGCGGCGCGACCTGGACGCCCTCGTGGAGCTCGAGAAGGGCTTCCCGGGCGACCGCATGAGCCGCGCCTCCCTCTCCCGCCTCCTCGGCCGCGAGAGCGCCGTCGTGCTCGTCGCCGAGTCGGGCGGCGAGGTCATCGGCGACGCGGTCGTGCTGTTCCGCAGCGGGTTCCGCTCGGCGCGGCTCTACTCGATGATCGTGTCGCCGGAGCACCGCGGCAGGGGCGTGGCCCGCGCGCTCCTGGCCGAGGCCGAGGCGGCGGCGCGCGAGCGCGGCAGCGTCTCGCTGCGCCTCGAGGTCCGCGAGGACAACAGGCCGGCGATCGCCCTCTACGAGAGCGAGGGGTACGAGGCCGTCGGCGCCGCACCCGCCTACTACGAGGACGGCGGCGGCGCGATCCGCATGGTCAAGCGCTTCCTGCCGGGCAGCTCGACCCTGCTGGGCGTCCCCTTCTACGGACAGACGCTCGACTTCACCTGCGGGCCGGCCTGCCTGATGATGGCGATGCGCCACCACGGCTACCCCGTGCCGCTCGAGCGCTGGCTCGAGCTGACGCTGTGGCGCGAGGCCACCACCGTGTTCATGACCTCGGGCCACGGCGGCTGCAGCGCCCACGGTCTGGCCGTCGCGGCGCTCAGGCGCGGCTTCCAGGCGACCGTGGTGACGCGCGACGCCGGCGTGCCGTTCCTCGACAGCGTCAGGTCCGAGGCGAAGAAGGAGGTCATCGCGCTCGCCCACGAGACGTTCGAGCGCGAGATCAAGGCCCTGGGCGGCCGCGTCGAGGTGCGGAACTTCGGGGTCGACGACGTCGTCGCGGCCGTCGACAGGGGCGCCGTGCCGATCGTCCTCGTCTCCGGCTACCGCCTCTACGCCGAGAAGGCGCCCCACTGGATCGTCGTCACCGGCTACGACGACGAGAACGTCTACGTCCACGACCCCATCGTGTTCGAGCCCAGGGGCCGGCTCGACAGCGTGAACCTCGCCCTCAGGCGCGCCGACTTCGACCGGATCAGCGTCTACGGGAAGGCCAGGCACCGCAGCCTCCTCCTCGTCGAGCGCTGGGGGAGGGTCAGTCGTCGCCTGCCAGATGAGCGATGATCTCGCCGTAGATCTCGGGGTTCGCCTGGTCCTCCTCCCCGGCGGCGATCGTGGGGTTGTCGTTGACCTCGATGACGAAGTACTCGCCGTCGATCTCCTTGAGGTCGACGCCGTAGAGGCTGTCGCCGATGGCCCGCGCGGCCGCCAGGGCCACCGCCACGAGGCCCGGCGGCGCGGCGTCGCGGGGCACGCCGACGACCTTCGCCCACTCGCCCTCCTGGCTGCGGTCCATCGGCTTCCACTGCTGCGGGGCGTACTCGTAGCGCACGACCGCCAGCACCCTGCCGGCCAGCGTGATCACGCGCCAGTCGAACTCGCTGGGTAGGTACTGCTGGACGACGATGCGGTCGGCGCGGCGCAGGAAGCGCTTGCCCACCCGCACGAACGCCTCGGGCGTCGTCACCTTGTCGACGTAGGCGCTGAAGGACGAGTTCGGCGCCTTGAGCACCAGCGGCGCCCCCAGCTCCTCGAACAGGTGGGCGGCGCTCACGGCCGTCACCTCCGACTCGGCGAGGAAGCGCGTCTCGGGGAGAGGCACGTCCGCCCGCATCAGGCGCGCGTACATGTTGACCTTGTCGCAGCAGACCCTTATCGCGTCGGAGTGGTCGAGGACCCGCTTGCCGAGCATCTCGGCCGTGCGCGCCACGACGTAGCTGGTGTTGAGAGGGTCGGTGAGCGCGCGGATCAGGATGCCGTCGTAGTTCTTGAGGTACTTGAGCTCGTTCTTGAACAGGAAGTCCAGCTCGTGCCCGCGCTCGAAGGCGGCCAGCCGGAACTCGGTTAGGGCCGTGAGCTCCACCGACGACCTGATCGTGTACCGCTCGGTGAAGATCGCTAGCCGCGCCACGACCCCATCCCCTCGAGCTGCGCCCTGTCCTCCTCGGTCAGCTCCCCGAACGGCAGCGGCTCGATCGCCGAGAGGAGGTACTCCTTCGTCGTCACGACGATCCTCACCTTCATGAGCGGCAGGCGGAAGGTCGCGAACAGCAGCCTGCCGAGCTCCGCGTACTCCGGCACCGGCGTGAGGCCCATCACCAGCCGCAGTACGTCGATGCGGTGGTCGACGGGGAGCTGCTGCACGAGCACGGCGTACTTCCCCGTGTAGGTGAGCCCCTTGCGGCGCGCCGCCACCGACTCCTGGTCGAGCAGCAGCTCGCCGCGGCTCGAGAACGGGTTGATGGGGTAGGCGAGGATCGGCGGAGCGGGGAAGCGCTCGGTCACGACCTCGTGAGGCGGCACGGCGATGCCGGCGAGCCGCGCCTTCTCCATCGCGATCGGCACGACGTAGGCGTCGAGCGCCTCGCGCGTCGTGGGCAGGACCTTCAGCCCGGCCAGCTCGGCGTCGAGCGACGCGTAGTACCCGCTGGTCAGGTAGGTGTAGTCGCCGGAGAGGTTCGCGACCTGGGCCAGGTCGCCGAACCGCCGGCGGTCGAGGTGGAACAGGACGGGGTCGTCGCGGTTAGGCGTCATCCCTGAGGACCGCCAGCCCCGGCAGGTCCCCGTTCTCGATGAACTCCAGCGAGGCGCCGCCTCCCGTCGAGACGTGGGAGACCGCGTCGGCCAGGCCGGCGCGGTTCACGGCCGCGACGCTGTCGCCGCCGCCGACGACCGTGTACGCCCCCACGAGGGACGCCACGGCGCGGGCCACGGCGAGGGTGCCGGCGTCGAAGCCCTCGACCTCGAACACGCCCATCGGCCCGTTCCAGAACACGGTCCGCGCGCCCTGGAGCGCACCGGCGAACGCCTCGCGGGCCGCCGGCCCGATGTCGAGGCCCTTGAGGCCAGCCGGGATCGCGTCGGACGGGTGTACGGAGCGCTCGGCGCCGGGGTCGGGCTCACGGGCGCAGACCGAGTCGGGAGGCAGGCGCAGGGGGACGTCGGCGGACGCGGCCCGCTCGAGGACGTCGCGCGCCGTGTCGTACATGTCCTCCTCGACGAGCGAGTCGCCGACCTCCCCGCCCTGGGCGGCGACGAAGGTGTAGGCCATCGCGCCGCCGACGAGCAGGGCGTCGGCGCTGTCGAGCAGGCTCTCGATCACGCCCAGCTTGTCGGAGACCTTGGCGCCGCCGAGCACGACGACGAACGGGCGCTCCGGCCCGTCGACGAGGCGCGAGAGCGCCTCGACCTCGCGGAGCATCAGGCGCCCGGCCGCGCTGGGCAGGAGCCTGGCGACGCCCTCGGTGCTGGCGTGCGCCCTGTGCGCCGAGCCGAAGGCGTCGTTCACGTAGGCGTCGGCGTAGCCGGCGAGCACGCGCGCCAGCTCCGGGTCGTTCTTCGTCTCGCGCGCGTCGAAGCGCGTGTTCTCGAGGAGCGTGACGCTGCCAGGAGGCGCCTCGGCGACGAACGCCTGCTGCTCGGGCGAGCCGGGCCCCGGCGTGGCCAGGTAGCGCACCTCGCGGCCGAGCAGCTCGGACAGGCGCGCGGCCACGGGCCCCAGCCGGTAGGCGTCGTCGGGCGCGCCCTTGGGCCGGCCCAGGTGGCTCATCAGGACGAGCGTCGCGCCGCGCCGGAGCAGCTCCTCGACGGTGGGGACGCTGGCTCGCAGCCGCGTGTCGTCGGCGACGCGGCCGTCCTCGAGGGGGACGTTCAGGTCGAGCCTCACGAGGACCCGTGCGCCCCCGACGTCGAGGTCGTCGAGCGTGCGGTAGCGGCGGCTCAGAGCGACCTGCCCATCAGCTCGACGACGTCGACCATGCGCGACGAGTAGCCCCACTCGTTGTCGTACCAGACGAACACCTTCGCCAAGCGGCCGATCACCGTCGTCAGCGAGCCGTCGACGATGCCGGAGTGCGGGTCCATGCGGATGTCGCTCGAGACGATGGGGTCGTACGTCACGCGCAGGATGCCCTTCTGCGAGCCGTTCGCGGCGTCCTCGAGGACCCGGTTGACCTCCTCGGCGGTGACGTCGCGCTTGAGGAGCGCCGTGATGTCGGAGATCGAGCCCGTGGGCGTCGGCACGCGCAGGCTGGTGCCGTCGAAGCGGCCCTGGTAGTAGGGCACGACCTTCGCGACGGCCTTCGCCGCGCCCGTCGTGGTGGGGATGATGTTCGTGGCCGCGTTGCGCGCCCGCCGCATGTCCTTGTGGGGCGCGTCGAGGATGCGCTGGTCGTTCGTGTAGCTGTGCACGGTCGTCATCAGCGCGGTCTCGACGCCGATCGCGTCGTTGAGGACCTTCATCACGCCGGCCAGCGAGTTCGTCGTGCACGAGGCGTTCGAGACGACCGCGTGCCTCTCGGGGTCGTAGTCCTCGTGGTTGACGCCGAGCATGATGTCGAAGTCGGCGTCGGGGGAGGGCGCGCTGATCAGGACCTTCTTCGCGCCGCCGTCCAGGTGCTTCTGCGCCTGCTCGCGCTTGCGGAAGACGCCCGTCGACTCGACGACGATGTCGACGCCGTGCTCGCCCCACGGGATGTCGGCGGGGTCGCGGTGCGCGGTCGCGAGGACGCGGCGGCCGTCGACGATGATGTGCTCGTCGTCGTGGCTCACCTCGCCGGGGAAGGGCCCGTAGTTCGAGTCGTACTTCAGCAGCAGCGCGAGGGACTCGTTGTCGGTGAGGTCGTTGACGAGCGCGACCTCGTGGCCGCGCTCGTGGGCGATGCGGAACACCTGACGGCCGATGCGACCGAACCCGTTGATGCCGATCTTCATGGGAGCCTCCTGGCGACGGTGCGGGCGTGAGCCCGGCCATCCTTACCAGCGAATCATAGCCGCCCGCGGGGACCCTCCCGGTTCGCTTCGGGTGCGTCCGGGAGCGCGTCCCGCGGGGGTGACCGGCGCCGCGGCCGCGGGCTAGGCTCACATGGGCTGTAGAACGATGTACGGAGGGCGCATGCGACACGCGACGGCCACCGAGCCTCCGGTGGCCACGTTCTCACTGGTAGCCAGGGACCCCGACACCGGCGACCTCGGGGTGGCCGTGGCGAGCAAGTTCCTGGCCGTGGGCGCCTACGTGCCGACGGCGGTGGCCGGCGTCGGGGCGGTGGCGAGCCAGGCGCACGTGAACACGACCTACGGGCAGCGCGCGATCGACATGCTGGCGGGTGGGGCCTCGCCGGCGGACTGCGTGCGCGCGTTCCGGGAGTCCGACGACGGGTCCGAGGTGCGCCAGTTCGGCATCGTCGCCGCCGACGGCGCCAGCGCGTCCCACACGGGGGCCGAGTGCCTGGCCTGGGCCGGCGGCGTCGCGGGCGACGGCTTCGCCGCGCAGGGCAACATCCTGGCGGGGCCCCGGGTCGTCGACGCCCTGGTGGCGGGCGTGGCCAGGCGCGACCTGCCGTTCCCCGAGCGGCTCGTCGCGGCGCTGGCCGCTGCGGAGGAGGCCGGCGGGGACGCCCGCGGCCGTCAGTCGGCCGCCTTGCTGGTGGTGGGCGAGGGCAAGGGCTACGCCGGGCTCACCGACCGCTGGATCGACCTGCGCGTCGACGACCATCCCACCCCGGTGGCCGAGCTGGGCAGGCTCCTGGCCCTGCACCGGCTCTACCTCGACAAGCCCTCGTCGCCGCCGCGGCGGCTCTCGGAGGAGGACGTGCGCTGGCTGCAGGGCGTCCTCGTCGCCGCGGGGCACCTCGCGGGCGCGCCCAGCGGCGCGTGGGACGAGGCCACGGAACGGGCGCTCGAGACCCTCTACGGGATCGAGAACCTGGAGGAGCGTTGGATCGGAGGTGCGGCGCTCGACCCGGTCGCCTGGCAGCACCTGCGAGAGAGGTTCGGAGGCGAGACCGCATGAGGAGCGCGCCGCCGGCCTAGGCCCTCACGGCCTCGACCTTCCGTAGCCTGAGCTGCAGCTCCATGCCGTCGAGCTCGTGCGTCTCGGCGTGCGTGCCGGGCTCCGGCGCCGCCTCCTCGGCCGGGCCGCGCTCCACGGCGAGCTCGACGGCCAGCACCTCGGCCGCGACGGCGTCGCCGTGCTCCTCGAGGGCGGCGTGCAGCTCGCCGGCGGCGCGCAGCTCCAGGGCGATGCGGTCGCTGACCTCGAGCCCCGCCTCCTTGCGGGCGTTCTGGACGAGCCTGATCACGTCGCGCGCCAGGCCCTCGAGCCTGAGCTCGGGCGTGACCTCGGTCCTGAGGGCGGCCAGGTAGCCGCGCTCCTCCTGGGCCGCGTACCCCTCGGGGCTGCGGGCGTCGAGGAGCAGGTCCTCGGGCCCCAGCTCGAGCGTCTGGCCCTCGACCTCGAGCACCGTCGGCCTGCCCTCGCGCACGTTCGCGGCGACCTGGCGGCCGTCGACCCGCGTCAGCGCGGCGCGCAGCGCGGGCAGCATGCGGCCGAGGCGCTTGCCGAGGCGGGGGAGGTTCGGCTTGACCTGGTAGTCGACGAAGTCGTCGGTGACGTCCAGGAACCTCACCGACTTGACGTTGAGCTCCTCCGCGATCTGGTCGGCGAGGAGGCGCACGCCCTCGAGCTCGGCCTCGTCGCGCACGCGCACCAGGACCTCGCCGAGGGGCTGGCGCAGCTTGACGCCGGCGGCGGCGCGCGCCGCGCGCCCGAGCTCGACGACGCGCGTCAGGGCCCGCATGGCCGTGACGAGCGCGGCGTCCTTGAGCCCCGGGTCGGCCTGCGGCCAAGCGGCGAGGTGCACGCTCGGCTCCGCCTCGGGGTCGACGGCGAGCGCGAGGTTGCGGTAGACCTCCTCGGAGGTGAACGGCGCCATCGGGGCCATCAGCTTCGCGGTCGCGACGAGGGCCTCGTGGAGCGTCGCGTACGCCGCCAGCGAGTCGCGGCGCTCCTCGGCGCCGGCGCCCTCGCCGCGCCAGAAGCGCTTGCGGTTGCGCCTGACGTACCAGTTCGAGAGCTCGTCGACGACGAAGTCGCGGATCGCGCGGCTGGCCGTCGTGGGGTCGAAGTCCTCGAGCGCCGCCGTCACGGTCTCGATCAGCTCCTGCAGCCGGGCCAGGAGCCACCTGTCGATCAGCGGCCTCTCGGCCGGGGCCGGCGCCGACGCCAGGTCCGGGTCCTCGAGGTTCGCGTAGAGGACGAAGAACCCGTAGACGTTCCACAGCGTCATGAAGAAGTCGCGCTGCACCTCGTCGACGAGGGCCGCGCTGAAGCGCTTCGACTGGCCGGCGGGGGAGGAGCTGTAGAGGTACCAGCGCAGCGCGTCGGCGCCCTGCTTGTCGAGCACGGTCCAGGGGTCGACGACGTTGCCCTTCGACTTCGACATCTTCTCGCCGTGCTCGTCGACGATGTGGCCGAGCACGTTGAGGTTCTTGAACGCCGAGGTGGGCGGGAACATGTGGGCCAGCGCGCCCGGCGGCCGGCCGGCATCGGGGTCGCCGGGGTCCGTCAGCAGCGTGGCCAGCGCGTGGAGGCTGTAGAACCAGCCGCGCGTCTGGTCGACGGCCTCGCAGATGTAGTCGGCGGGGAAGTTCCTCCGCAGCGTCTCGACGACCTCGGGCGGCGAGTCGTCGCCCATGTAGTGCCACTGGGCGTAGGGCATCGCGCCCGACTCGAACCAGACGTCGACCGTGTACGGCTCGCGGCGGTAGAGCTCGCCGTTCTTGACGAAGGTGACGTCGTCGACGTACGGCCGGTGCAGGTCGAGGCCCGAGAGGTCGCGGCCGGTGAGCGCCTCGAGCTCCTTCACCGAGCCCACGCAGACCGTGCTCGCGCCGTCCTCGCTGCGCCAGATCGGCAGCGGCGCGCCCCAGTAGCGCTCGCGGGACAGGGCCCAGTCGACGTTGTTCTCGAGCCAGCGCCCGAAGCGGCCCTCGCGCATGTGCTCGGGGTGCCAGCCGATGACGGCGTTGTTCTTCAGCAGCAGGTCCTTCACCGCCGTGGTCCGGATGTACCAGCCGCGCTTGGCGACGTTCATCAGCGGCTTGCCGTCGCGCCAGTTGAAGGGGTAGCCGTGCCGGATGGTGCCGGAGCGGTACATCAGCCCGCGGCGCGTGAGCTCGGCGGTGATGTCGTGGTCGGCGTCCTTGAACCACGCGCCGGTGAAGGGTCCCGGCCTCTCGACGCGCTCCCGGAGGGGCGCGGGGTCGAACGGGGCGGAGCGGTCGGGCCTGCCCTCGACGGGCCTGACCTCGGCCATCACGGCGCCGGTCAGGTCGACTGAGAACAGGGCGGGCAGGCCGTGCCGGCGGCCGACCTCGAGGTCGCCGTAGGCGGGCGCGACGTGGACGATGCCGGTGCCGTCGTCGAGGGTCACGATCTCGTCGACGACGACCGTGTAGACGTTGGCGAGGTCGGCGCCGTCCTGCGCTCGGCCGAGCATCACGGGGTGGTACCGGACGCCGGCGAGCGCGCTGCCCGGGACCCGCGCGACGACCTCGCCCTGGGCCCCTTCGAACACGGCCTCGACGCGGTCCGCCGCCAGTACGTACAGCTCCGACCCCGGCTCATCGCCGTGAGCGCGCGGGCCGGCGACGACTACGTAGTCGGCGTCGCCGGCGACCGCCAGCGCCGCGTTCGCCGCCAGCGTCCAGGGCGTCGTCGTCCAGGCCAGGAAGCTGACGGGCCGCTCCTCGCCCGCCGGCAGCAGGCCGCGCTCCCTCAGGTCGGCCGCGACGGCGGGGAACTTCGGGTAGACCGAGGGGTCCTCGACGTCCTCCTGGTAGCCGAGCGAGACCTCGTGCGACGCCAGCGTGGTGTTGGAGGACGGGCTGTGCCACGTGGTCTTGTAGTCCTCGAAGAGCAGCCCGCGGTCGTAGAGCTGCCTCATGATCCACCAGCACGACTCGATGTAGCTGTTGTGGTACGTGACGTAGGCGTTCTGCAGGTCGATCCAGTAACCGATGCGCTCGGTCATGGCGTTCCAGTCCTGGATGTTCGAGAAGACGTCCTCGCGGCAGAGCCGGTTGAACTCCTCGATGCCGAACTCCTCGATCTGCTGCTTGCTGGTGAAGCCGAGGCGCTTCTCGACCGCGATCTCGACGGGCAGGCCGTGCGTGTCCCAGCCGCCCTTGCGGCCTACGCGGTAGCCCTGCATCGTCTTGAAGCGCGGGAACAGGTCCTTGTAGGCGCGGCTGATCACGTGGTGTACGCCCGGCTTGCCGTTCGCCGTCGGCGGGCCCTCGTAGAAGACCCACTCGCCCTTCGGCGCCGGCCTGTCGACCGAGCGCCTGAAGACGTCGGCGGCCTTCCAGAACTCGATGACCTCGCGCTCCAAGGCCGGGAAGTCGACCTGCTGCGGGACCTCTCTGAACCTCACTTACCGCCTCCCCGGCGCCTGTGGGCGCCGTCTCGACAACTCCTCGCCGGGGCCCAGAAGACGACGCGCCCCAGCGCTCGACCACGAGCGTTGGGGCGCATGGCAGGTGCGCGGTACCACCCAACTTCGCGTCCGGCCTCACGGCCGGCGCCTCGGCGGCTGCCCCGCGTGCGCGGGATAGCCCGGCGCGTGACGTGCGCCACTCGGCCCCGTCTACTGCGCGCCTGGGGCGGGACGCCTCGCGCGGTTCGGGGGGCGGCTCGGGGAGGATGCGGTCAGCGCCTGTGCTCGCCGGGCTCTCACCGTCCCCGGTTCGCTGGGGAGCCTCGGGACGCGCCGTACGTTCCCGTCACAGCCGTGCCCGGCGATCGGCCGGGCGTGCGTCGCCGCTTTACAACGCGGCACGCGACGCATATACTCACGCTAGCAGCAGGCCTGTAGCACGTCAATACGCCGCTGCGTCTCCTGGCAAATCCGGATCGAACGCTCCTACCCAGCACCTGTCGGCGTTCGGCGTGCCGTGAACCGCAAGCCTCGACAGGCTCTTGGAGCCCGGGACGATCCGGGAGCGGACGCCGCGCCACCCCGCTCGGGAACGGGCGTGCCGGTGGGACGGGAGAGGCCCGATCAGGAGAGAACTCACGCACCGATACGCCACCCTGACGGGAACGGAGTGACGATGAGCCCAAGAGCCAAGAGCAGCGAGGCCGAGGCCGCGCCGAGCGAGGAGACGCCGGTACGCCGGCGGGGACGTCCCCGCAAGGAGCAGGCGCCGGCCGAGGAGACCGCCGCCGAGGCGGCGGCGACGACCGCGCCCAAGCGGCGGGGCCGGCCGCCCAAGAACCGCGCCGCCGAGGCGGCGGCCAGCGACGACGGCGCCACGGCAGCGGCCGAGGCACCTGCGGCGATGGCCGACGAGGACGAGCGCGCCGAGGAAGCGCCGGCCGAGGTCGGCGGCGAGGACCGCGGCGTCAGGACCCAGGAGCGCCAGGAGGAGAGGCAGCCCGAGCCGGACTCGCAGGAGCGCCGCGGCCGCCGCGGCCGCAACCAGGGCCGCAAGGGCGCCCTGAACTTCCGCGAGCTCCAGTCGAAGGTGCTGCCCGAGCTGCACCTCCTCGCCAAGGAGGTGGGCCTCGAGGACTACAGGCAGATGGAGAAGGACGAGCTCGTCGTCGCGATCCTCGAGCGCGCCACCGAGCAGGAGGGCCTGCGGCTCGTGCGCGGCTACCTCGAGATCTCGTCCGACGGCTACGGCTTCCTCCAGGAGTCGCTGCTGCAGAACAACACGCGCAGCGTGATCGTCTCCGCCGGCCTCATCAAGCAGTTCCGGCTGCGCACCGGCGACCTGATCCTCGGCAAGGCCCGGCGCCCGCGCGACAACGAGCGCTACGGCACGCTGATCAGGGTCGAGGCCGTCAACAACGTCGACCCGTTCCAGGCCTCGAAGCGCCCGCGCTTCGAGGAGCTGGTCCCGACCTTCCCCGACACGCGCATCCAGCTCGAGACGACGCAGAACGAGCTCTCCACCCGCGTGATCGACCTGCTGGCGCCGATCGGGCGCGGTCAGCGCGGCCTCATCGTCGCGCCGCCCAAGGCGGGGAAGACCACGCTGCTGAAGAAGATCGCGAACGCCGTCGTCACGAACGAGCCGGACATCAAGGTCATCGTGCTGCTCGTCGACGAGCGGCCCGAGGAGGTCACCGACTTCCGCGAGTCGGTCAAGGGCGTCGAGGTCATCGCCAGCACGTTCGACGAGCCGCCCTCGAACCACATCCGCGTCGCCGAGTTCGTGCACGAGCGCGCCAGGCGCATCGTCGAGGACAACGGTCACGTGATGATCCTCCTCGACTCGATCACCAGGCTCGCGCGCGCGAACAACCTCGTGACGCCGCCGACGGGGCGCACGCTCTCGGGCGGCCTCGACTCGAACGCCCTGCACTGGCCGAAGCGCTTCCTCGGCGCGGCGCGCAACATCAGGGGCGGCGGCTCGCTGTCGATCCTCGCCACCGCGCTGGTCGAGACCGGCTCGCGTATGGACGACGTGATCTTCGAGGAGTTCAAGGGCACGGGCAACATGGAGCTGCACCTCTCGCGGCAGCTCGAGGAGCGCCGCATCTTCCCGGCCATCGACATCCTGAAGTCGGGCACGCGCCGCGAGGACCTGCTCCTCGACGAGGCCACGCTCGCGAAGATGTGGCTGCTGAGGAAGGTCATCTCCGACATGGACGCCGCCGAGGCCATGGAGATGCTGCTCTCCCGCCTCGCCCGCACCAAGAGCAACGCGGAGTTCCTCTCCACGCTGGGCCAGGGTTAACGGTAGACCCGAGGGCGTGGCCCGGGCTCTCACGGTGCTGGCCTGCCTGGCGCTGCTGCCCTGCGCCGCCGCGCAGGGCGGGGACGCCAGGCAGGCCCTGAGGGAGGCGCAGCTGGCGCTGCTGCCCGCGGCCCTCGCCGACCTGCCGAGCGTCGACCTGGCGTCGCAGCGCTTCGTCTACCCCTTGCGCGGCACGCTCAGCTCCGGCTTCGGCTGGCGGAACGTGTCGGTGAACGGCAACCGCTACCACGCCGGCGTCGACTGGGCCGCCAGCGCCGGCACGCCGGTGCGCGCCGCGCGCGACGGCGCGGTCGTCCGCGCCGGCTGGTGGGGGACCTACGGCTACGCCGTGGCCCTCGACCACGGCGACGGCAGCGAGACGCGCTACGCCCACCTCAGCGCCGTGAGCGTCGTGCCCGGCGAGGTCGTCAGGCAGGGCGACGTGATCGGGCTCGTCGGCTCGACCGGGGCCTCGACCGGGCCTCACCTGCACTTCGAGCTGAGGTTCGGCTCCGTGGCCGTCGACCCACTCGGCTACCTCGAGGAGCCGCTGGAGGCCGCGGACCGCTGAGGCCGCCGCGCGGGGCCGCGGGCCGGTGCCCGCGCCTCGCGGCGCCCCGTGCGTGCCACGGCGCGTTGACCCTCCTCGACCGGCGTGGCTATACTCGACCGAGATACTCGGAATCGTTCCGAGATTCGTGGCCACCGACGCCCGGTGAACGCACGAGCAGGCATCGCTAGGGGAAGCACCCATGTGGGTCTCGACGAGAGCTCAGTACGGCATGCGCGCGCTGGTCGAGGTCGCGCTGGCCGGCGACGAGCCCGTGAGCCTCAGGACCGTGGCCGAGCGCCAGGACCTCAGCCAGCAGTACCTCGAGCAGATCTTCGCCTCGCTACGGCGCGCGGGGATCGTCGAGTCGGTCCGCGGCGCGCGCGGCGGGTACCGCCTCGCCCGGCCCGTCGACCAGATCGACAGCCTCGAGGTCGTGCAGCTCCTCGAGGGCAGCCTCGCGCCAGTCGCCTGCCTCGACGAGAACGAGTCGTGCGTGCGCGTGGGAGCCTGCTCGACCGAGAGCCTGTGGCGCCAGGTCGACCAGGCCGTCAGGCAGGTCCTCGGCTCCACGACGCTCGCCGACCTCGTCGCCGAGCGCAAGCGCCGCGAGTACGCGCCGAGCGAGGGCGCCCACAGCCTGCCCGTCGTCGAGGGCGGCGCCTGAGCGAAGCCGCGCCGACATGGACCGCGTCTACCTAGACCACGCGGCGACCACGCCGCTCGACCCCGACGTGCTGGCGGCGATGCTGCCGTACCTCACCGAGGTGCACGGCAACCCGTCGAGCCTCCACGCCTCGGGCCGGCGCGCCCGCCGGGCCGTCGAGGAGGCCAGGGAGCGCGTTGCCGGCGTGATGGGCGTGCGCCCGAAGCAGGTCGTGTTCACCTCGGGCGCCACCGAGGCCGACAACCTGGCCCTGCGGGGCCTCCTCGCCGGCCGGCCAGGGGCGCTCGTGACGAGCCCGCTCGAGCACGCCGCCGTGCTGCGCACCGCCGAGGCGCTCGCCGCCGAGGGGCGTCGCGTCGCGCACGTGCGCCACGGGCCGGGCGGGGCGATCGGCCGGGCGGAGGTCGCGGCGGCGCTCACCGCGGCGGGGGACACGGCGCTCCTCGCGCTGATGCTCGTGAACAACGAGACCGGCGTGCTGCTGGACGCCGCCGGCGCGGCCGCGGCGGCCCACGCGGCCGGCGCGCTGTTCTTCTGCGACGCCGTGCAGGGCTTGGGGCTCGAGGACGTCTCCTTGTCGGCCCTGGGCGCCGACGCCGTGGCGCTCTCGGCGCACAAGGTCGGGGGGCCGAAGGGCGTCGGCGCGTTGGTCCTCGGGCCCGGCCTCGAGGTCGCGCCGCTCCTCGCCGGCGGGTCGCAGGAGCGCGGCATGCGCCCCGGCACTCACGCCGTGGCGCCGATCGTGGGCATGGGCGCGGCGGTCGAGCTGGCGGAGGCGCGGCGACACGAGCACCGGGCGCGCCTGGCGGCGCTGCGGGACGAGCTCGAGTCGCTCCTGACCCGCGTGCCGGGCGTGCGCGTCAACGGCGCCGAGGCGCCGCGCGGCGCCAAGCACGTGAACGTCGCCGTGGAGGGCGTCGACGGCGAGACGCTCCTGATGGCTCTCGACGACGCCGGCGTCGAGGTCAGCGCCGGCTCGGCCTGCGCCGCCGGCAGCCTCGAGCCGAGCCACGTGCTCCTCGCCCTCGGCCTCTCGTCGCGGGAGGCGAAGGCCAGCGTGCGCTTCAGCCTCGGCTACGGCACGACGGCGGAAGAGGTCAGGTACGCGGCCGAGCGCTTCGCGACCGTGGTCGATCGCTGCCGGGCCGTGGCGGCCTGAGGCCGGCTAGGCGCTCTTGAGCCTGGCGGCGCGGGCCAGGATGGCCTGCGGGTCGTCCATGTCGTCGAGGCGGATCGTGACCTGCGTGACGTCGCTGCCCGGCACCTCGAACATCAGCGGCGCGAGCACCCGCTCCATCACCGAGCGCAGCGCCCTGGCGCCCGTCTTGCGGGCTTGGGCCCGGCGGGCGATCTCGACGAGGGCGTCCTCCTCGAACCTCAGCTCGACGCCGTCGAAGGCGAACAGCTCCGTGTACTGCTTGACCAGCGCGTTGCGGGGCTTGGTGAGCACGTCGACGAGGGCCTCGAGCGAGAGCTCGTGCAGGCGCACGACGACGGGCAGGCGGCCGATCAGCTCGGGGATGAGGCCGAAGCTCATCAGGTCCTCGGGCAGCACCTCGGCGTCCTCGAGGGCCTCGTCCGCCTCGCTAGCCGCCTGGAAGCCGACGCGCGAGACGTCGAGGCGGCGGCGCATGATCGCGTCGAGGCCCTCGAAGGCCCCGCCGCAGACGAACAGGATGTCGCGGGTGTCGACGTCGATCAGCTCCTGGTGCGGGTGCTTCCGCCCGCCCTGGGGCGGCACGTGCGTGACCGTGCCCTCGATGATCTTCAGCAGCGCCTGCTGCACGCCCTCGCCCGAGACGTCGCGCGTGATCGAGGGGCCTTCGGACTTGCGGCCGATCTTGTCGATCTCGTCGATGTAGATGATCCCGCGCTGCGCGGCCTCGACGTCGTAGTCCGCGACCTGGAGGAGCCTGAGCACGATGTTCTCGACGTCGTCGCCGACGTAGCCGGCCTCGGTGAGCGTCGTGGCGTCGGCGATGGCGAAGGGGACCTTGAGGGTGCGCGCCAGCGTCTCGGCCAGGAGCGTCTTGCCCGTGCCGGAAGGGCCCACGAGGAGCACGTTCGACTTCTGGACCTCGGTGCCCGGGTGCGCCAGCCGGCGGTAGTGGTTGTAGACCGCGACGGCGAGGGTGCGCTTGGCGTCCTCCTGCTCGATCACGTAGTCGTCGAGGACGCGCTTGATGTCGCGCGGCACGGCCGTGGGGAGCGGACGGTGCCTGCGGGCGTGCGCGGTGACGACGCGCTCGCCCATGCGGCCCGCGCAGTCGGTGCACAGCAGGGTGCCGCTGGCGGAGGCCAGGAGCTCGACGCTGCCCTCGGTCCGCCCGCAGATCGCGCAGCGGGCCGTGTCCGAGCCGCGCGGCATCAGCCGCCGAACCTGCCCGGCGCCCGGGGCTCGACGATCCTGTCGATGAGCCCGTACTCGAGCGCCTGCTGCGGGGACATGAAGCGGTCGCGCTCCATGTCCGCGCGCAGCTTCTCCCGCGAGTGGCCGGTGTGGCGGTGGTAGATCTCCTCCATCATGTTCCGGATGTCGTTGAACTCGCGCGCCTGGACCTCGAGGTCGGGCAGCGACGCCCGCGGGAACCCCGCCGAGCCGGCGTGGATCATGATCCGCGAGTGGGGGAGGGCCACCCTGTGGCCCTTCTCGCCCGCCATCAGGATGGCCGAGCCCATCGACATCGCGATGCCCACGCAGTTCGTGTGCACCGGGGCGGAGATGTACTGCATGACGTCGTAGATCGCGAGCCCGGCGTACACCTCGCCGCCCGGGCAGTTGATGAACAGGTTGATCGGCTGCTCGCGTGACTGCGAGTCGAGGAGGAGCAGCTGCGCCGTGACGACGTTCGCCACCTCCGAGTCGATGGGGCTGCCGAGGAAGATGATGCGCTCCTTCAGCAGGCGGCTGTAGACGTCGTAGGTGCGTTCGCCGCGGCCCGTCTGCTCGATGACGTACGGGATCAGTGGCATCGCCCTAGAGCGTAGCACCGGGCGCCGGCGGCGCTGGCGGCCGCCCGGCGCCCGCGTCCTGGACGGCGCTCAGTGCTCGTGCCCGTCGCCGTGCTCGTGGTCGTGCTCGTCGTGGTGGTCGTGTTCGTGCTCGTGGTCGTGCGCCTCGTCCTCGGCCTCGAGCGAGGCCTCGGCCGCGGCGACGAGCGACTCCGCGTCGGCCTCGGCGGTCTCCTCGCCGGTGAGCTCGGCGATCAGCTCGCGCACGGCCTTGTCGCGCGTGAGCATGAAGCGGTAGTTGGCCACCCACTCCTCGCCCATGTCCCGCACGAACGAGCCGACGTCCTGACGCCGCTGGGCCGCGAGGAACCTCAGGGCCTCGGTCAGCTCGGCGTTGGTGAGCTGCGTCCCCCGCACCTCCATGAGGCGCTCGAGGACGAGGTCGCGCTTCACCCCGCGCTCGGCCGTCTCGAGGAGCTCGCGCTCGAACTCCTCGCGCTGCCCGCGGGCGTCGAGCCGCGCCAGGTAGCTCTGGAACGTCTCGCCGCGCTGCTGGAGGTCCTGGACGAGGTTCTCGAGCAGGGTCTGCTGGCGGCGCCGGACGAGCCCGGGCGGCAGCTCGAGGGTCGAGCCGTCGACGAGCTTGTCGATCAGCTCGGAGCGGCGCGCCTCGTACGTCTGCCTGGCGAGGTCCTCGGCGAGCGACGACCGCAGGCGCTCGAGGACCGCGTCCCACGAGTCCATGCCGAGCTGCGTGGCCAGCTCTGGGCCGGCCTCGGGCTTCTCCTTGGCCTTGACGTCGACGACCTTCACGCGCATCCGGCGCACGGTCGGCGTGCCGTCGGGCTGGGCGTCGACCTCGTCGGTGAACGCGACGACGCGCTCCTCGCCCATCGCGGCGCCGACGAGCTGTTCGCGCAGCTCCTCGCCGGCCCGCTCGAGGTCGACGGGGAACGCGCTGGCGGGCTGCGCGGCGCCCGCCTCCTTCGCTTCGGCCTCGGCGGTCTCGCCGCCTTCGCCGGTCGCGTCCGCCGCGGCCTCGCTCGCCTCCGCCGCGGCCGCGTCGTCGCTCTCGGCCGGCAGGCTCTCCGCCTCGATCAGCACCCAGTCTGTGGGCTCCACCGGCCTGTCGACGGGCACGAGCGTCGCGTTCTCGCGCCTGAGCTCCTCGACGGCCTGCGCCACCATCTCGTCGGTGACCTGCGCGGCCTCGGTCTCGAGCGCGATGCCCGCCAGGTCGGGCAGCGTGACCTCGGGGTAGAGCTCGGAGTGGATCTCGAAGCTGTAGTCCTCGCCCCTGACGGGGTCGTGGGCGTGGAAGTGCGTGCTGATGGGGAGGAGCTCGTGCTCCTTCATCGCCGCCTGGAAGTGGGCGTCGATGAGCTTCTCCTTGACCTCCTCGGCCAGCGCGTCCTCGCCGACGCGCTTCACGAGCACGCCGCGCGGCACGCGGCCGGGACGGAAGCCGGGGATCTTGACGCGGCGGGCGAGGTCGGAGACGACCTCCTCGAAGGCGGCGTCGACCTGTTCCGCCGGCACCGTTACCCTGACGGTCGCCTCGACCGCCTTCTTGTCGATCAGCTCGGTCCTCATGGGTCTCCTCCGGGCCCGTGCGGCCCGCGCTCAAAGGGAAGCGGCAAGCTGAGATGGGCTTGCCGCTCGTGGTGCGAGGAGCGGGACTTGAACCCGCACGGCTAGGCCACTGGATCCTAAGTCCAGCGCGTCTACCAGTTCCGCCATCCTCGCATGGCGGCTCGGGCGGGACCTGTCGCCCCGCCCGTGCCGTGGGCGTAGAACGCCCGTGACGCCTTGGGGTGGATGATGGGACTCGAACCCACGACCCCCGGAACCACAATCCGGTGCTCTAACCGGCTGAGCTACATCCACCGTGCCGGCAAGGAGAGATCATACCAGACCTGAGCGAAGCGGGTGTGGCGGGGGCGGCGGGCGTCGCCTCGCCGACGAGCCCGGTCCCCGGCGAGTCGGCGCGGCTCTCACGCTGGCTCATCGGCCGCTCGGACGCGGGCTGGAGACTCGGGCGCAAGGGAGGTGAGCACCGTGGGCAAGCTCGTCGTGGTCTACGGCACGGACAGCGAGCTGGAGGAGGGCCTGGGGCGGCTGCAGGGCGCCGGCCTGGGAGAGGAGGTGCGCGTCGTGCAGCGCGCGCCGGAGGGCGGCGCCGAGGCGGGAGGCGAAGCGGACGAGGTCGGGCCGGCTGACGACGTCGCCGTGCCGCCCGCGGCCGCGCTGGGCGCCGGCGCCTCGTTCGGCACGCCGGTGCCGGTCGCCCCCTTGGCGGCGGCCGCCCGCTCGGACCATGGCCGCGGCGACCGGGTCGGCTGGAGCCAGAGCGAGATCGAGGACCTGACCGGCTCGCGCGGCGACGAGGCCCGCCACCTGCACGACGTCGTGGCGGGCGGGGGAGCGCTCGTCGTCGTCGACGGCGACGACGGCCTCCTCGACACCGCGGAGCGCGCGCTGGCCGGCCACACCGGCCAGGGGGCCGTGAGGCGCTGACCCGGGCAGGGCGGCGGGGCGGCGGCGCGACGACGCACCGGCGGCCGGGCGTCTCAGGCCCCGGCCGCCGCTGGTTGCCGCGGGGGGCGCGCCTTGAGCACGGCCAAGGCCGCGACCACCGCGGTGCCGGCGAGGACCAAGAGCGCGACCGCGTAGTCGCCGGTGGCGACCCGGAGGAACCCCACGGACAGGGGCGCGACGGTCTGCGCCAGGGCTATCAGCGTGCTCATCGAGCCGTTGATCGCGCCGTAGTGGCGGCTGCCGAAGCGCTCGGCCACGAGCGCGGCGCGGGCCAGGGTGCCGGCGCCGTTCGCGGCGCCGAAGAGGACCGCGAACGCTACGAGCCCGTACGCCGGCAGGGGGAGGACGAGCAGCAGGAGCGCCGCGGCCCTGGCCGCGAACGTGACGGCCGTGAGGGAGGCCAGGTCGCGCCCGCGCGCGGCGGGGGCGAAGAGCAGCCTGCCGCCCAGCTGCATCAGGCCGACGAGGCCGACGACGGTCGCGACCAGCGCCGGGTCGTGGCCGCGCTCGAGGAGGAGGGGCACGGCGTGCGCCGCCATCGCGACCGACGCGACGCGGTCGAAGGTGAAGGCCGTCGCGAGCCACCAGAACGCGGCGCTGCGCAGGGCCTCCCCGACGTCCAGGCTGGGCTCGGGCGGCGCTGACCCGCTCGCCTCCAGCGGGTCGCCGTCCGGTCCTACGCCGAGCCGCGCGGGGTTGTCGCGCAGGAACAGGGCGTGCAGGGGGACCATCGTGCCCAGCACGACGAGCGCCAGGACTCGCAGCGCCTCGCGCCAGCCGAGCCACGTCACCAGCCACGTCGACAGGGGCACGAACACCGTGCTGGCGAGGCCCGCGACGAGCGTGACGATAAGCAGGGCCGCGAGGCGGCGGCGCCGGAACCACACGGCCAGCACCGTGAACGCCACGTCGTAGAGCACGGCGGACATCACCAGCCCGATGCCGGCCTGGACGAGGTAGAGCCCGGCCGGGCCCGTGACCCGCGACCACGCCAGCAGGAGACCGGCCCCCGCCAGCGAGGCGACCGTCATGAGGAGGCGGGCGCCGCGTCTGTCGACCCAGCGGCCCACCGGGACGGCCGCGAGGCCGGAGAGGAGCAGCGCCAGGGAGTACGCCCCGGAGGTCTGCGCCCGGCTCAGGCCGAGCTCGGCCTCCATGGGCAGGGTGAAGACCTGGAAGGCGTAGAAGAGCACCCCGAAGCCGACGGTCTGCGTGACGGCCAGGGCCCAGGCGATGCGCCAGCCGTGGAACGTGGCACGGGCGGCGCGGTGCGGCGGCATGGTGCGGCCCACTCTCGCACGTGTCGAAGCTCGCGGTCGAGGGTGGGCCGGTGGGGCGTTACGGGTTCAGCAGGCCCTGCTGCGTGGCGTGGTCCACGACGGCCAGGCGCACGTGGTAGTGCGGCTCGGCCATGCCGGGGTGCCCGCCGTTGAAGCTCACGTCGACGTGGTCGACGGTCACGCCCAGCTCGGCGAGCAGGCCGGCCGCCAGGTCGTCCCAGTCGGTGCCGTCGCGCATCGCGCTCAGGGGCACCATGAACAGGACCTCGACGAGCGAGCCGTCCGAGCCGTAGGCGAGCCAGGGCCCCACGGGCGCGTGCGCCGGGTCGACGTAGAGCGCCCCGGCCCCCGGGATGAACTCGGGCAGCTCGAGGATCGCGGCCGCGTTCACGTAGGGCGCGGGCGGCGGCTCCGTGGTCGTCGCCTGCGCCGCGGCCAGCTTAAGGGAGGTCAGGAGCAGGAGCGCCAGGGAGCCCCTGCGAGCCGTCGTGAGCCATGTCGTGCGGTCCTTCATGCCAGCATCCTTCCGACCCCGCCGGCTTCATCGCCCGCGGGATGACGAGATCGGAGCGGCCGCTCCAGGCGACGCTAGCACCGGCCTGACAATAATGCAACAACTTTATGTCATTATTGCCGTCAGGCTATGCTCCGGACCGGGAGGCCGACTTGCTGGGCGCCAACGACACACGCGAGGGCGTGATGCTCCAGCTGCTCAGGCACCGCGACGGCGGGCTCACGCTCGACGAGCTCGCGCAGCGCGTCGGGGTCTCGCGCAACGCGATACGCCAGCACATCACCGCGCTCGAGCGCGACGGCCTGGTCAGGCCGGTCGGCCTCAGGCGCACGGGCCGGCGCCCGTCGCGCGCCTACGGCCTGACGACGCTCGGGGGAGAGCGCTTCCCCCGGCAGTACGACCGACTGGCGCTGAGCCTCCTCGAGGCGATCGACGACCGCCTCGGTCACGAGGCGGCCGAGGCTGTGCTCGACGCGATGGTCGAGGACCTCGCCCGCGTGTGGCTGCCCGAGCTGGAGCGCCTAGGCCCCGCGGAGCGCAAGGAGCGCGTCGTCACGCTGATGAACGAGCTCGGCTACCACGCCGACCCGGCCGAGGGCGGCGACGGTGTCCGGGCCGTCAACTGCGTGTTCCACAACGTCGCCCGCCGCAACCGGGCCGTGTGCCGCTTCGACGAGCGGTTGCTCTCGCGCCTCCTCGGCGACGAGGTGCGCCTCACCTCCTGCATGGCCCTCGGCGACGGGGCCTGCGTCTTCGCCAGCCTGAGGGGGGCTCCCGCGGCGGACGAGGGCTGACGCCCTGCCGAGCGCCCCAGGGCGGCACCCACCAGGACCCGACGCCCTAGCGTCTAGCATGTGCGCGGACCGCTGACTCGCCGTTGCCTCTGGGCGGTGACCGGGAGAGAGGTGCCATGCTTGACCTTGCGCTGGCAGTGGGGTTGGGGAGGGCCGCCTCGGCCCGAGCGGCGGGACTCGTGCTCGCCGTGTCGATGGCCCTCCAGGCGCCGCTGGGCGCCGCGGCGCAGCCGGCCGCGCCGGTCACGACCGACGTCGTGCTCGTGCTCGACGCCTCCGGCTCGATGTTCAACGAGCTCGCCGACGGTCGCTACCGCATCACCGCGGCCAAGGAGGCGCTGGCCACGTTCGTGAGCCGGCTGCCCGACGACCCGAACCTCAGCGTCGGCCTGCGGGTCTACGGCTCGCGACTGGCCGCGCTCGACCAGGGCGCCTGCGAGGACAGCCTCCTCACCGTTCCCGTGGCCCCGCTCGACCGCGACCTGCTCCTCGGCGCCGTGCAGGGCACGGAGGCGCTGGGCGCGACGCCGATCGCGTACTCCCTGGAGCGCGCCGCCGAGGACCTCCGGTCGGCGACCGGCCGCAAGCTCATCGTCCTCGTCACCGACGGCGAGGAGTCGTGCGGCGGGGACGTCCGCGCCGTGGCCGAGCACCTGGCAGGGGCAGGGTTCGAGATCGACCTCCACGTCGTCGGCTTCGCCCTCACGCCCGAGGCGGAGCGGAGCTTCGAGGGCATCGGCACGTTCCAGAGCGCGAACAGCGCCGCCGAGCTCGCCGCGGCGCTGGGACGCGCCGTCGCCCTGCCGGAGGCCCCGGCCGGCCTGCGCGTCACCGTGCGCCTCACCCGCGACGGCCGGCCGGCCGCGGACGGTGCCTCGGTCACGTTCCGCGACCAGGTAGGCGGGCAGGACCACGTGTTCCGGCCCGACGGCCCCGGCGAGTTCACCGCCGACCTGCCCGCCGGCAGCTACGCCGCCGTCGTTTCCGACGCCTTCGCCGACGCGCCTCAGACCTTCTCCGGGATCTCCGTCGCCGAGGGCGCGGAGAACGCGTTCGCGTTCGAGCTCGCCCCGGCGACCGTCGTCGACCTCACGGTGTCGCCGGGAGGCCCGGCGATGGGCAGCCGCGCCGAGGTGAAGTTCTCCGGAGCCCCCGGCGACGCCACGGCCTGGATCACGATCGCGCCCGTCACGGCCCCCGACGACAGGCTCCTCTCGGTGGAGGGCGTCCGTGGCGCGAGCGGCGTCGCGCGCGTGGTGGTCCCTTACGAGACCGCTCCGCTGGAGGCCCGCTACCACCTCGTGCTGCCCGAGGGCGGCACCAGGGTCGTGGGGCGCAGCGCGCCGTTCACGGCCGCGCCGGTGACCGCCGGTCTCGACGCGCCCGACGAGGTCGCCGGGGGCACCACGTTCGAGGTCGCCTGGGAGGGGCCCGACAACGCCGGCGACCTGCTGACGGTGGTGCCGGTCGGTGCGGACCCGACGGCGATGCTCGCCTACACCTTCACCGCGTTCGGCACGCCGGCGGTCCTCACCGCGCCGGTCGACGCCGGGGAGTACGAGGTGAGGTACGTCGCGGGCGCGGGCGGCGGGGTGCTGGCGAGCCGCCCGCTTCGCGTCGTCGCCTCGGAGGTCAGCGTCACCGCGCCGGCCGAGGCCATGGGCGGCTCGAACGTCACGGTGACGTTCCAGGGGCCGAACGGCCCTTCCGACCTGGTCGCCTTCGCGCCCGCGGGCGCCCCGCAGGGGACCTTCCTCACCTACACGTTCGCCCAGTTCGGGCCGACCGTCGAGCTCGTCGCCCCAGTCGAGCCGGGGGCGTACGAGGTGCGCTACCTCGCCGGCCCCGAGAGGCGCGTCCTCGCCAGCGCGCCCGTGGACGTCGTCGCGGCGACCGTGGGCCTCGAGGCGCCCGCCGAGGTCGCTGCCGGCGCGAGCTTCGCGGTCACCTGGACCGGGCCGGACGGGGTCGGGGACTACGTCACGATCGTGCGGGTCGGCGCCCCCGAGTACGACTACCTCAGCCTCGCGTTCACCGCCTGGGGGCCGACCCTCGAGCTGACGGCGCCCGACGAGCCGGGCACGTACGAGGTCAGGTACTTCAGCGGCTCGTCGCGGACGGTGCTGGGGAGCGTGCCGGTAGGGGTGCGGTAGGGCGAGGGCGGTGGCCGGCGGAGGCCAGGCGGGCGGCGGCGCTCGCCGGGCCTCCGCCGGCCCGGGTGCGCTCGCCCGTGACGATGGTGCACCAGGAAGGATTCGAACCCTCGACCTACCGCTTAGAAGGCGGCTGCTCTATCCCCTGAGCTACTGGTGCACGCGCCCGCGGCTCGCCGGGCGTGGGCGGGGTGACCCGCCCGCCACCGGGGAGAGGCTGGAGCGGGAGACGGGACTCGAACCCGCGACATACAGCTTGGAAGGCTGTCGCTCTACCGACTGAGCTACTCCCGCGCGCCAGCGAGGCGGTGGTCGGGGCGGCAAGATTCGAACTTGCGACCCCCTGCTCCCAAAGCAGGTGCGCTACCAGACTGCGCTACGCCCCGACGCGCACGGCCCGTGAGGCCGGACGAGAGTCTACCACGCGGTACCGGGCCGGCCGCGTGCGGGACGGGAGCGCCCCGGCTAGGCTGGCGGCGGAGGGGACATGACGTCATCGCAGCCTCACATGCCGCGCCTGGCCCTGGCCGTCGCCTGCCTCTGCGCCCTCGTGCCCACGGCGCTGGCGCAGCGCTTCGCGTTCGTCTCCACGCGCGCGCCCGAGGCGCAGGCGGGGGCCTTCGACAGGCCGTGGCAGAGCGAGGTCTACTTCTACCGCGACGGCACCGAGCAGCGCCTCACGGCCACGCCGCACGCCAGCGAGTACGATCCCGCGCCCTCCCCCGGCGGGCGCTTCGTGGCGTTCGTCGCCCACGACCACAGCCACGAGGCGGACGGCTGGGACGCGTGGGGATGGTACCTGGCCGTCGTCGAGACGCTGACCGGCCGCGAGGTCGCCAGGTGGGACCTGCCCCGCACCGTGGGCATGACTCGTCCCGCGGGCGGCTTCCAGACGGCCTGGGTCGGCGACGCCGCGGTGCTCGCGCAGGTCCCGGCGGCGACGGGCGACTGGGAGGTCCACGCGTTCGACCTCGGTTCGGGCGCGGCGCGGCGCGTCACCGACGGCTACGGGGCCGTCGTGGCGTCGGGCGGCGCTCGCCTCGCGACCTCGCGCGCCGACGGCGTGCACGTCGTCGACCTGGCCGGCGGGTCGGAGACGCGGGCGTTCGCCGGCGCCGGCATGCCGCTCGCGTGGTGGCGGGACGGTCTGTTCGTCGCGACCGAGTCTGGCCTGCTGCTCGTCGACGTCGCGACCGGCGCGAACGAGACCGTGGTGGCGGCCGCGCTCGTGACCGAGCTGCGAGTCGACCCGTCGGGGGAGCGCTACGCCTACGTGCGCCTGCACCCAGCGGGGGCGGGCTCGGACGTGGTCGTGGTCGAGGGCGGGGTCGAGGTGCCCGTCTGGCGGCTGGACGGCTGGGTCACCGGGCTCGATTGGCTCGAGCCGGGGCTGATGGCCTTCGCCGTCACCGAGCCGGGCGGCGACGTGTACGTGCAGGTCTCGGACCTGCTGGGAGGGGGCTTCAGGGTCGCGTCGGCCGGCGAGGACCACGGCCCGCGAGGCGTCCCGCGGCCCTGAGAGCGGGACGCCGCGCCGGCCGGATCACGGGCTTCGCCGCGCCGGCCCGGCCGTGAGGGGCGCCGAGCCGACGGCGTGCCCCGCGGCCCGCGGCACGCCCGGGCCCCTACTCATCCGACCTCGCGCAGCGCCAGCTCCACCCAGGCGGCCATCTCGGGGGTGAGGCCCAGCGCCAGCGCCTCGGGGGCCGTGTACCAGGCGAAGCCGGGCTCGTCGCCGCCCACCTCGCCGGCGTACGGCTCCAGGGGCCGCGCCAGGTAGACGAGGTCGACGTGCTGGTGGCCGGGCGCGATGTCCTCGAGCTGGACCCCGCGCGGGCGCACGAGCTGCAGCGGCCCGGGCGCGTCGACGGCGCGCTCGCCCACCAGGGTCACGCTCACGCCGGCCTCCTCCAGCACCTCGCGCACCGCGGCCTCGTCGGGCAGCTCGTGAGGCTCGACGTGGCCGCCCGGCGGCAGCCACAGCCCCAGCTTGCGGTGCCTGTGCAGCAGCACCCGCGACCGCCACACGACGAAGACGCTGACCGCCCAGTCGCGCGTCACCTCCCCGGCGGCCGTCAGCTCTCCAGGCTGCCGCGCCGGCGAGGCCGGGCCCCCTCGCGCCGCCGCGTCCCGGCTCACAGCCCGGACGCCTCCAGCTGCCGTTCCACGAACCGCGCCACGTTGCCTCCGAAGGCCGCGGCGAGGGTCCGCGGCAGGAACGCCCCGATCGCCAGGTAGCTGAGGGCGTGGTAGACGGGGGCGACCTCGAGCCCCAGCCGCACGCCGGCCTCGTGCTCCGGGCCCAACGCGCCCACGTAGGCGGCAGTGAGTCGGTCGCGGACGTGCCCGTCGGCGGGGACCTCGTGGAGGAGCAGGTAGGCGTCGACGCCCGGCCACGCGACGGCCGCGTCGGTCCAGTCGATCAGCTGCGGACGTCCGGCCTCGTCGGCGAGGACGTTGCCGAGGTGGAGGTCCCCGTGCACCAGCACGGGCGGCGTGGAGGCGAGCGCGCACAGGACCGCGCGCACCCTCGCGTCGAGCTCCGGCAGCAGGGCGGCCCGCTCCGGGTCCAACCGCGGGCGCACGTGCGCCCACAACCCCTCCAGCCGGTCGGCCGTGGCCTCGGGGCCGCGGGGGGCGGCTCCGGCCGCCGTGAGGTCGTCGAGGCGCCGGGCGCTGGCGCGCTGCAGCTCGGCGAGCGCCTCCAGGGCCCGCAGGACCCGCTCGCGCCGCGCCTCGCCGTCGCCGTCCTCGGGATCGGGCGGATCGACGACGCGCCGCTGCGCCAGGTATGGGACCCGATCACCGGCGCTGGTACGCGCCGAGCCGGCCGCCACGACGGCCGGCACGACGCCGGGGGCCAGCTCGGCGAGGAGGCGGGTGACGGCTGGCTCGCCGGGCCAGGCGGGGTGCGTCAGCTTCAGCACGACGTCGGCGTCGCGCCACACGGAGGAGAGCGCCCAGCCCTGCACCTGCTCCATGCCGTCGCCGCCGTCGGCGGGGAAGCGGCCCCGCAGGTCCGGCTCCTCCGCGGCGACGGCCGCCAACAGGGCGGTGGCGCCGGGCCGGGCGAAGGGAGGCCAGGCGGGGCCCTCGCCCTCGCCGGCCAGGGCCGCCACCAGGGCGCGTGCGGCGGGCTCGCTCAGGCCCGCGGGGAAGGGCTCGCCTGGTTCCCACCAGGCCTCGGCCGCGACCGCGGAGCCGCGTGGCTCGGCGAGCGCGACGGGCGGCCGGTCGTCGCCGCCGAAGTCGAGGGGGGCGAGGTGCGTGAGGGGCGCGGTGAGGGCGGGAGGCAGGGCGCGGCCGGCCGCCTCGGCGTCCGCCACCGCCGCGCCGTAGCGCCACGCGCGGCCGTCCCAGCCGGGCAGCGCGGGCAGTCGCGGGACGCCGTCGTCCCCGACCGCGAGGGCGACGCGGCCGTCCTGCACGACGGCGACCAGCGCCTCGGGCGAGGCGGTGCCGCCGCTCACGTGGCCATGGCCAGAGGCACGTACGCGTCGGCCTCGGGCGTGGCCACCCTCCCGTAGAGCGCGTGCGGCGTGGCGTGCTCGATCCGCACCTGCTTCAACCCCATGCCCAGGACCTGTTCCCGCGGGACGAGGACGGTGTGGTTCTGGTCGGAGTGGCCCACGACGTAGGCGTCGTCCCGGCCCACCTCCTTGACCAGCACGCGCAGCTCGCGCCCGACCAGCGCCTGGTTCGCGCGCAGCGAGTGCTCCTTCTGCTTCCGGATCAGCCGGGCGAGGCGCTCGGTCTTGACCTCGCGCGGCATGTCCTCGAAGTGCTTGTACGAGGGCGTGCCGGGGCGCGCCGAGTAGATGAACATGTACGCCTGCTCGTAGGC
>DATGNP010000166.1:0-4847 GCA_035306665.1 Trueperaceae bacterium | reverse complement strand
GCAGCTGTCGGCCCTCGCGCGCGGCCATGGCCAGCTTCTCGGCCAGGCCGTTCTCCGGCACGACCTGGTCGGCGCCCCGCAGGAGGAGCTCGACGGCCTCGGCTGTCTTGGCGTCGGTCACGCGCGGGAGTGTATCACGGGCCCGGAGCGCCGCCGCGGACGGCGCCGCCGCCTGCCCGACGCGTAGACGGCGGCCCCGACGACTGTCAGCGCGGCGGCCGTCCCGACCACGAGCGGCCACGTCAGCCACCTGAGCAGGTACGTCGCGAGGGCGGCCAGCGCCTTCAGCAGCGCGTCGGGGTCGCGGTAGAACACCTTGGCCGCGGCGACGAGGAGGGGCTGGCGCGCCAGCAGCGCGCTGCCGCCGCGCCGCACGGCGAGCTCCAGCCCGGCCGGACCGCGCGCCATCGCCGCGGCGTAGAGCCCCTCGTCGGTCAGGCGCGCCGCGCCCTTGCCGCCCCACCTCAGGGCCAGGAGCGCGTCGGGCGACCTGTCGACGAGGCGGGCCACGGCCGCGAGCTCCTCGGCGTCGTCCGCGTAGGCCAGCGCCCGCGTGGCGCGCGCCGGCCCGACCCCGAGGCTGATGCGGCCAGCGTCGCGGAGCAGCTCGCCCAGCGGCCGCCATGCCCGCTCGCGCACGAGCCTGACGACGCTCCGCGCCATCGGCTCGCTCAGGGAGCCGGCGCGGCGCGCGGCCTTGAGCAGGTCGTTGCCGGCGCCCACCTGCGGGGTGAACGTCAGCGCGATGCCGGCGGCCGACAGGGCGACGAGGACCTCGTCGGTCTCCTCGCCCCTGAGCCAGGCAGCGCCCTGACGCGCGAGGTCGCGGACGTCGCCGAAGACGACCAGGTCGCTGAGCACGGCGCAGCCGATCCCCACGCCGTCCTCGGCCCTGCCGGTCCAGACCCCGCCGACGCAGCGCTCGAGCAGGGCGGCGAGGCTGTTCCACTCGGCGCGCGCCGCCGTCAGCGCGTCCTCGCAGCCGCCGGCCTCGGCGAGCTCGATCGCGTCCAGGTGCCTGCCGGCCGCCAGGGCGGCCTCCGCATCGGCGCAGTAGGGGTAGGGCGGGAGGGCCTCGAGGTAGGGCCCGCCGCGGTCGAGCCGCGCCTTGACGCCTACCAGCAGCACGGCCGCCAGCACTAGCGCGGCACCGAGTACGCGACGGAGCATCCGCACGGTGGGGTCCTACCCTACCTTGTCACGCGGCGGCTACGGGCGCGCGTGGGCGCGCCGGCGCGGGCGCTACCCTGCCTGTCGTGGACGCGTCGCCCGGGCCGCGACGCGCCGCAGCGGAGGTGCGATGCGCGAGGTTCACGTCCTGGGCGTCCCGATGGACCTGGGCGCCGGCAGGCGCGGCGTCGACATGGGGCCGAGCGCCCTGCGTCTCGCCCGCCTGGAGCGCACGCTCGAGTCGCTGGGAGCCGTGGTCACCGACCTCGGCAACGTCGAGGTGGCCGTGGCCGAGACGTACGGGCGGGCCGGCGCGGGCGACCCGCTCTACGCCGACGCGATCGCGGGCGCCTGCCGCGCGGCCGCGGCGGCCCTGGGGGCCAGGCCGGCGGGCGCGTTCGCGATCGCGCTGGGGGGCGACCACTCGGTGAGCATGGGCACGGTGCCCGGCGCCGCCGCGGGCCGCGAGCTCGGCGTGCTGTGGGTCGACGCCCACGCCGACATCAACACCCCCGACACTTCGCCCAGCGGCAACGTGCACGGGATGCCCGTGGCGCACCTGCTGGGCATGGGCGACCCGCGCTTCACCGGCCTGTGGGGAGGACGGGCGCCGCTTACCCCGCGCGACGTCGTCTACATCGGCCTGCGCAGCGTCGACCCGCCGGAGCGGGAGGCCATCGCGAGCCTCGGCGTGGCCGCCTACACGATGAGCGACGTCGACAGGCGCGGCATCGCCGCCGTCGTGAAGGAGGCCCTGGAGAGGCTCTCGCACCACCAGCGGCTGCACGTCTCGTTCGACGCCGACGTGCTCGACCCGGCGATCGCGCCGGGCGTGGGTACGCCGGAGCCGGGCGGCCTCACCTACCGCGAGGCGCACCTGCTGATGGAGCTGCTCGCCGAGAGCGGCCGCGTGGTGAGCCTCGACCTGGTGGAGGTGAACCCGATCCTCGACGTCGCGAACCGTACCGCGGCCACGCTCGTGGAGCTGACGGCCAGCCTGTTGGGCAAGCGGATCCTGTGAGGCGAGGGGGCAGCTAGGTCGCGAGGGCGGCGGCAGCTAGGTCGCGAGGGCGGCGGCGTCTAGGTCGCGAGGGCGGCGGCGCGGCCCTGACCGACGGCCGCCACGGCGTGCAGCAGGCGCGGGACCACGGAGCTCAGCGCCGCGTCGCCGGCCGCGATCGCCTCGCGGGCGCGGTGGAAGTTCAGCCAGCTGATCGGCGGACGCGTGTGGACCTCGAAGCGCCCCGTGCCCGCGACGGACACGCCGTCGGCCCTCTCCTCGCTCTCGTCCCGCAGCCACGTGCCCGCGGCGAGGGCGAGCGCGTGCCCGAGCCGGCCGACGGCGGTGCGCGGCCGGCGCGTGAGCGCGCGGCTGTGCAGCTTCCTCACGGGCCCGGCCCCCAGCGCCCGCTTGGCGAGACGGATGGAGCGCGAGTCGCGGGCCTGCATGCCCGCGCCGATGCCGAGGGCGACGTCGACGCCGAGCTCGACCACCGTCTCCAGCGGCACGGGCGAGCCGATGCCGCCGTCGATGAGCCGGCGGCCGCCCAGCGCCACGGGCGCGAACACGCCCGGCAGCGACGCGCTGGCGCGCAGCGCCGGCGCCAACGGCCCCTCGCGCAGGAGGACCCGCTCGCCGGTGTCCACGTCGGTCGTCACGACGACGAGCTCCCTCTCGAGGTCCTCGAAGCGGCGGCCCTCGAGCAGCCTGTCGAAGTACTCCTCCAGGCGGCGGCCCCGGAAGAGGGCGGCGTGGTGGAGGCCGAAGTCGGCGACGTAGGGGAACACGTCGCGGCGGCGCGTGGCGCTGGCGCGCTCGATGAGCCTCTCGACGCCATCGCCGGTCGCGTAGAGGGCGCCCACGACGGCGCCGAAGCTCGTGCCGGCGATCACGTCGGGGCCCAGCCCGTGACGCTCGAGGCACGCCAGGGCGCCGATGTGCGCGTACCCCCGGGCGCTGCCGCCCCCCAAGGCGACGCCGATCCTGACGTTCCTGCCATCCGACACGAGGCGCACTCTAACCCCGTCGGGCGCTCGGGCAGGTATGCCCGTGGCATGCTGGCCGCCGTGGAGCCGGCTGCCGCCCCGCCCCCGCCCCGCGGCGACGAGCTCGGCGTCGTCGTCGTGCACCACGCCACGGGCCGCGACGTCCTCGACGCGGCGCTCGCGCGGTTGGCGCGGGCCGCGCCGGCGTCGGCGGTGGCGCTGGTCTGCACCGGCCCGGTCGTGCCCGAACCGGGCCCGGGCTGGCCCCGCCGGCTCGAGGTCGTGGCGGTAGAGAACCACTCCTACGCCCGCGCCGTGAACCGCGGGCTGGCGGCGCTGCCGGGGGTGCCCTACCTCGCCTTCATGAACGACGACGTCTACGTCACCCAGAGGACGTTCGCCGACCTGCTCGCCGCGCTCAGGTCCGCGCCCGACGCCGGCGCCGCCGGGCCGCTCGCTTACGACGGCTCCGGGCGGCTGCAGGCGATGGGCCCCCCCTACCGCGCCACGCAGCGCCGGGCGCTCGCCGCGGCGCTGCGCGAGGGCGTCGCGCACGCCGCCGTGCGCGCGCCGTGGCTGGCCGGGTGCCTGAAGGTCCTCACGCGCCAGGCCTACCTCGCGACCGGCGGCTACGACGAGCGGTTCAGGTTCACGAACGAGGACCTCGACCACGGCCTGCGCGCCGCGCGCCTCGGCTACGCGAGCCTGTTGGTCGCGACGCCCGTCACCCACCTGGGCGGCACCTCCACCCCGCCCCACCCCGCCTTCCACGTCGAGGGGCGCCGCGGCGGCTACCTCGTCACGGCGCGCCACCTGCCCGGCGCGGCGCGGGCGCTGCACCGCGCCTACCTGGTCCTCGAGGGCTCGCTGGGGGCCCTGCTGGCACGCGACCCGCGCGCGCGGTCCGCGCACGCCGGCGTCGCCCGGATGGCGCTGGCGGGCGCCTGGGACCACAGCCCGTTCGGAGCCACTCTGGACGACCGCTAGGTCAGGTGCTACCTTCACGGCCATGCCGGCGTACCTGGCGCCGCTCCTGGAGTCGCTCCTCGCCGACCCCGTCCTGCTCTACTCCACGGGCGCAGCGCTGCTGCTGCTGGCCGTGTCGGCGTCGAGCGGCTTCGGCCGCCGCGACTTCCTCGCGCTCGCTCGTCCGAGGACCTTGCTGCGCGTCCTGGGGGCGGTGGCGGTGGCGTTCCTCATCGAGGCCGCGCACGTCCTGTGGGCGTCCGCCCTGCCCGAGCCGCTGCCGGCGCTCACCGCCGGCCTCCACCGCCTGCCCCTCCACCTCGTCGCGCTGGCCTACGGGCCGGCCACTGGCGCGGTCGTCGGGGTGCTCTTCGCCGGGTTCCACGCCGGCGACGGGCTACCCGGCTGGCCCGAGTCCGTGCTGACGCTGGAGCTGGCCGTGCTCGGCTGGCTGGCGATCTACCCCTCGCCGCGCGTCACGCGCCTGGCCGGTCCCGTGAACTCGCTGCTGGCGTACGCGCTGGCGTGGGGCACGGGCGGCATAGCCCTGCTGGCGGCGACGCGCGGGGTCGTCACGCTCGACCTACTCGTCGCCGAGCACGCGGCGCTGGTCCCCGGGCTGGTCGCGTGCGCCGTGCTCCTGTCCCTGTTCGGCCCCCGGGCGTACCGCGAGATGTTCCCCGGCAGCCGCATCTACCCGCCCGTCCCGTCCCGGCGCGCCGCGA
>DATGNP010000165.1:0-2372 GCA_035306665.1 Trueperaceae bacterium | reverse complement strand
CGCGCGCGCTTCCAGCTCAGGCGGCTCGCGGCTAGTCTGGGCGCGTGAAGCAGCCCCTGAAGTTCGAGATCGACAAGGAGACCGCCCGGGGACGACCGACGAACGGCGCGCTGATCGCCCACACCGCCGACGAGTTCATCTTCGACTTCGTCCTCGTGATGCCGGGCCAGCAGCCGGTCGTGACGTCGCGGCTCGTCACGAGCCCGCGCCACGCCAAGGCGCTGCTGCGGAGCCTCGAGGACAACGTCAAGCGCTACGAGGCCAGGCACGGGCAGATCCCCGAGCCGGCGCGGCCCGTGGCTTCCGGCCAGGTCGCTCCTACGCCCGACGACGAGGGTCCGAACTGAGTTCTGGGCGGGGCGGGCGGCGCGTCGTGGGACCGGATGGCGTTACCACGGCCCCTTCCATGAGAAAGTGATGAGTCCGCTCTGATACCTGGGCGCGGGCCGCCTAGTGTTTCTATATGGCCATGTCCGAACGGGTCGTCGTCTACTTCGACTACCTGTGCCCGTACTCCTGGCGCTTGGCGGAGCTGATCGCCCTGGCGGGCGCCACGGTGCAGGCGGAGTGGCGACACGTGTCGGCCTACCAGCTCGAGCACGACCTCAGGCGGCGGCTCGGAGCGAGCCTCGAGGCCGAGCGGTGGCAGTTATGGAACCTGCCCCTCGACCCCCGGGACGGCAGCGGCTGCAAGGGCCTGCTGCCGTTCTTGGCTTCGGTGGCGGCCAGGGTGCAAGGCCCGGCGGCCCACGACAGGTTCCGGCTGGCGCTGCTGCGGGCCGTGCACCTCGAGGGCCGGCCGCTCGACCGCGAGACCGTCGGCGACGTCGCGCGCCTCGCCGGGCTGCACGTACCGCGCTTCTGGCGCGACCTCGACAACCCCGAGAACCGCACCGCGCTGGCGCACGAGCACATGCGCGCCGTCGCGGCCGAGGTCACGAGCACGCCCAGCGTCGTCTTCCCCGGCTCGCACGTCGCGCACGTGAGGTTCAAGCGGGTGCCGACCACGACGCCCGAGGCGCTCGGCATGGTGGCGGCCGCGTTCGGCCTCGTCCCCTCGACGCTGCCCGTCGCGCGCCCGGGCGCGGAGCTCAACTGACCCCGCGCCGTCCAGCGCGTTAGACTGCCCGCGTGCGGCTCGGACAGAACGTGGGCCACGGCTCGGACGTAGGCAGGGTCCGACCGTTCAACGAGGACTACCACCGGGTGTGGCAGTTCCCGCTCGACGACGGGGACATCACCCTCCTCGCCGTCGCCGACGGCATGGGCGGGGCCGCCGCGGGCGAGGTCGCCAGCAAGCTGGCCATGGAGGTCCTCGACGAGTCGTTCAGCCGTTACGTCGAGGAGATCCGCTCGGGCAAGCCCGTCGTCGGGATCGACAAGCTCATCGACAAGGCCGTGAGGCTGGCGAACAGGCGCGTGTACGCGGCCTCGATAAAGCAGCAGGGCCGGCGCGGCATGGGCTCGACCCTCACGTGCGTGGCCCTGCAGCACCGCACGGCGTTCATCGGCCACGTCGGCGACTCCCGCGCCTACCTCGTGCGCGGCAAGAAGATCTACCAGCTGACCAAGGACCACTCCTGGGTCGAGGAGCAGCTCGAGAAGGGCCTCCTCAGCGAGGACGAGGCCAAGAGCCACGAGTGGCGTAACCTCATCACCAGGGTGCTGGGGACGCGTCCACAGGTGGCGCCTGACGTCATCGAGATCGGGGTGGAGAAGGGCGACGTTTTCGTCATCTCCTCCGACGGCCTCCACGGGCTCGTCACGCCCGAGGAGGTCCTGGCCGAGGTGCTGCGAACGACCAGCCGGCAGTCGTCGGTCGAGGCCCTGATCGCGCTCGCGAACGACCGCGGCGGACCCGACAACATCACGCTCATCATCGCGGAGGTCGACGAATGACGATCGTGCTGATCGCGGTCGCCGCGGCGCTCGTGGCCGCACTGCTGCGCGCCCCCGCGTGGCTCTCCGTCGGGCTCCTCGTCGTGGCCGCGGGCCTCACCGCCTGGGCGGTGGCCGTCGGGGGCGTCGACCGCGCCCTCGCCCCTCTGGTCCTCACGGCCCTCGCGATCGGCCTCATCGTCCCCTCGGGCGTCCAGGCCGTGCGCAGTGCCCGCGTCGCGCCGCCGAAGGGCAAGCGCAAGGCCGCTGCCGCGCAGGCGAAGGCGAAGGCGACGCCGGCCTCCGGCTTCGACACCGCCGAGATCCCCGGCTACGAGCTCCTCGAGAAGGTGGGCTCGGGCGGGATGGCCAGCGTCTACCGCGCCCGGCGCCGCTCCGACGGCCAGGTCGTGGCCCTGAAGATCCCCATGGAGCAGTTCGTCGCCGACGCGAAGTTCATCCGGCGCTTCCACCGCGAGGCCGAGGTCGCGCAG
>DATGNP010000164.1:0-10236 GCA_035306665.1 Trueperaceae bacterium | reverse complement strand
GGAGACGAGCGTCGTGAGCGAGGCGGACCTGCGGCTGATCGACACCGTGCGCTTCGCGCCCGTGATCTTCCAGCGCTTCGTGCCCGCCGACCTCGACCTGCGCGTCACCTACGTCGACGGCGAGCTGTTCCCGGCGGCGATACGCTCGCGCCCCGAGTACCAGACCGACTACCGCCTGGGGGTGGGGCACGCCCAGGTGCTCCCCTACGAGCTGCCGGACGACGTGGCGGCGAGGCTCCGCCGCCTGATGGACGCGCTCGACCTGCGCTTCGGCGGCATCGACATGCGGGTCACGCCGGAGGGCGAGCACGTGTTCCTGGAGGTGAACCCGGCGGGCGAGTACCTGTTCGTGACGGAGCGGACCGGCCAGCCCGTGCCGCAGGCGATCGCGGCCGCGCTGGAGCGGCACGACCGCGAGTGGGGCGCCTGAGGGGCGAGCGTCACGGGCGCCCGGCGGGCGCCGGCGACCGCGCCCTGAGAAGCGCGAGCATCGGTACGGGGAGGCCTCCGGGCCTCCCCTCCAGTCGCCTGGGCGGCGGGCCCGGCCTCAGTCCCCGGCCGCTGGCGCGCCGTCGAGCTTGGCCTGGATCGCGTCGAGGCGCGCCGCGACGAGCTGCGCGACGTCCAGGACCTCGGGCGCGCCCTGCGCCTGGGCGCTCTCGCTCGAGCCGAGCATGACCTTGCAGAACGGGCAGCCGGTGGCGACGACCTCGGCCCCCGTCGCGACGGCCTGGGAGAAGCGCTCCTCGGAGACACGCCTGTCGCCGGGCTCCTCCTCCTTCCAGAACTGCGCGCCGCCGGCGCCGCAGCAGAAGGAGTCGTTGCGGCTCTTCTCCATCTCGATCAGGTTCGTGCCGCCGCCGGCGAGGACCGCGCGCGGCGCGTCGTACTCGCCGTTGTGCCGGCCGAGGTAGCAGGGGTCGTGGAACGTCACCTTCCGCGTCTCGGCCAGGGGCGGCAGCCGGCCCTCGGCCGTGAGGCGCTCGATCAGCTGCGTGTGATGCACGACCTCGTAGTGGCCGCCGAGCTGCGGGTAGTCGTTCACCAGGGCGTTGAAGCAGTGCGGGCAGGTCGTGAGCACGAGCTTGCTCTTGCCCGCGTCGAGGTTCTCGCCGATGAGCGCCGCGTCGAGCGTCGCGACGTTCTCGGTGGCGAGCTGGTAGTAGAGGTACTCGTTGCCGGCGCGCCTGGCGGGGTCGCCGGTGCAGCGCTCGGCCTTCCCGAGCACGGCGTAGTTCACCTTGGCGTGCTCGAGGATGCGCACCATGGCCTTCGTCGTGCGCTGGGCCGCAGGGTCGTAGGCGCCGGCGCAGCCGACGAAGAACAGCACCTCGAACCCCGGGTTCTCCTCGACGGTGGGCACGCTCAGCCCCTCGGCCCACTCCATGCGCTTGTCGGGGGCGATGCCCCACGGGTTGCCGGTGCGCTCCATGCCCCGGAAGGCGTTCTGGAGCTCGGCGGGGAACTCGCCCTGCATCATCACGAGGTCGCGCCTGATGTCGACGATGTCGATCATCTGCTCGCAGCCGACGGGGCAGACCTCCATACAGGCGCCGCACGTGGTGCAGGCCCACACGGCCTCCGGCGAGATCGCGAAGTCCACGAGCGGCCGCGGGCTCTCCTCGCCGCGGGCGAACGCGTCGCCGATGAGGTTGAGCTCGTAGCGCTTGTTGATCTCGAGCGCCGCGGGCGACAGGGCCTTGCCCGTCTGGTTCGCGGGGCACACGTTCGAACAGCGGTTGCACTGGATGCAGGCGTAGGCGTCGAGTAGCTGCGGGAAGCGCAGGTGCTCGAGCCGGGCCGCGCCGAACTGCTCCGCGGTCTCGTCCTCCAGGTCGACGGGCTCGAGGACGCCCGTCGGCACCGGCCGCAGGTCCTCGTCCCTGCGCTCGAGCGTGAACTTGACCGGCGTCGCGAACAGGTGGATGTGCTTCGAGCGCGGGAAGTACGGCAGGAACGCGAGGATCAGGCCGAGCGCGCCCCACCAGCCGACGTGCCAGCCGACCATCCGACCCTCGCCTGGCCCGATCAGGCCGGCGAACGCGGAGGCGACGGGTTGGAACGGGTCGGCGTGGCCCTGGGCGGCGAGCAGGAACGACTCGGCGGTGAGGCGGAAGCCGACGTGGAGGAGGATGAAGAGCCCGACGACGAGCGAGTCGCGCCTGACCCCTCCCCGCCTGACCTCCTCGTGCAGCAGCGTGCGCTCGTTCTGCCGCATCGTCCCGGGCCTCACGACGAAGCGCCTGACCAGGAAGTACACGATCCCGACGAGGATCAGCGCCGTGAGCAGGTCGGCGAGCAGCCGGTAGAGGTCGCCCACGACCCCGAAGTCGAGCCGCGCCGTCCAGCTCGGCGGCAGGAAGCCGTTGAGGCCGTCGATCACGTTGACGAGCAGGTAGAGGACGAAGCCGTAGAAGATGAACGCGTGGAACGTGCTGGCCACCGGCCGGGCGCGGAACACCGTGCGCTGGGAGAGGGTCTTCAGCACGCCCTGCACGGCGCGCGTCGCCAGGCCGTTGGTGCGGGGCAGCGGCCCGACCTGGCCGCGCGCGACGACCCTGACGACCCGCGCGAACCCCAGGTAGGCCAGGTACGTGGAGGCGGCAGCCAGCAGGACGAAGATGACCTTCTCGGGGACGCTGAGCACTGCCGACCAGACCTCCTACCACGGCCGCTCACGGCGGGACCGTTGCGCTGGGTGCCTCACTTTACTGTGACCCCGTTCATCACAGCCGCCGCTCCGGCAGGGCTAGAATCCAGGCACCACGGAAAGGAGGTGGTCCGTATCAGTAAGAGTTCTTATGCGACCAGTGGAGGTGCCCGTCGAGGGTAACCGCAGGACTACCTCCTGTTGAGGGGTCGGAACGATGGTTCCCCTCAATCCAGGCGGTCACCGGCTCGCCCCGCTCCCAGAGCGGGGCGAGTTCTCTTTCGGGTCGGGCGCGTCCCCGCGGCGGCGCGCACCCTCCCCGCCCCCCGCCGGCACGGAGCTCGCCTACCGGCGCCCCGCCAGCCGCCAGGCGAGGGGCAGCGCGGCGGCGGCGATCCCCAGCTTGACCAGGTCCCCCAGCACGAACGGGGTCAGGCCGACGGCGAGCGTCGCTCCCCAGTCGAGCCCGAGCGACCCCCGCAGCCACAGCAGCCCTGGCACGTAGACGAGGGCGTTGGCCAGCAGCATCGCGGCCACGCTGGAGCGGAGCCGCCTGTCCCAGCCCCGCCGCGACAGGCGGCCGAGCAGCGCGGCGGCCATGACGAACCCGACGAGGTAGCCGCCGGTGGGGCCGAGCGCGTAGGCGACGCCCGCAGCGGCGCCGGCGAACACCGGCAGGCCGAGGGCTCCGAGCAGCAGGTAGGCGCCGACCGTCGCCAGCCCGAGCGGCGCCCCGAAGCCGGCGCCCACCAGCAGGACGCCGAGCGTCTGGCCCGTCACCGGCACCGGGCCGACGGGCACGCGCACCTGCGAGAGCAGGGCCAGGAGCAGCACCCCGAGGCCGACGCACAGGACAGTTCGGGTCGCGGCGCCCGCGACCGGGGCATGCCGCACGGGGACCAGCTGGTCGATGAGGGCTGCGTTCCGCTGCGTCATGGTGCGACATGTTAGCGGGACGGCCGGGCTACCTATACTGCCCCGATGGACTCAGGCCCCGACGAGCCCGTGGTGTCCGACTGGGTCATCACGGTCGACACGATCTTCCCCAACCAGACGAACCCCGTAGGCTCCGTCTTCGGCGGGCGGCTGCTGCAGCTCATGGACGTCAACGCCGCGGTGGCCTGCACGCGCTTCTGCCGCAAGGTCGTCGTGACCGCCTCGACCGAGCCGATCGACTTCCGCGCCCCGATCCACGTCGGCGAGATCGTCGAGGTCAAGAGCCGCGTGGCGTGGACGGGCACGACGAGCATGATCGTGCGCTGCGAGGTGCACGGCGAGAACCCGCTGACGGGCGAGCGCCGGCTGTGCACGATCGGCCACCTGAACTTCGTCGCGCTCGGCGACGACGGGAAGCCCACGCCCGTGCCGCGCCTGCGCGTCGCGACGGCGATGGAGAAGCGCCACTGGGAGACGGGCCGGCGCGTGCGGGAGGACATCGAGAGGCGTCGCCGCCGCAGGGCGTACGAGGCCTCCTGAGGCAGCGCGTCCCTGGCGGCGCGTGGCTCCGCCGGCGCCCCGCCAGGTACGCGTTCGCGCGCGGGTGGGTTCGGCCACGACGCCCGCCCCCTCGTCTGGCGTAGAGTCCTCGGTCGACAAGCTAGGGGCCGGTCAGCGGCCCCGTGAAGAGGTGAACGGTGGCCAGAACGCTCAACGTCCTGAAGTGCACCCTCCTGGCGCTCGGCCTGCTCGGCGCGTCCTTCGCGCAGGCCCAGGAGCCCGTCTACATCCAGCTCGTCCTCGACGCCTCGGGCTCGATGTGGAACAAGCTCGAGGACGGCCGCTACCGCATCGTCGCGGCCAAGGACGTGCTGTCCCAGCTCGTCTCCTCGCTGCCTGAGGACCAGGGCCTGAACGTCGGCCTCCGGGTCTACGGCGCGAACATGTGGGCCAGCGACCCGGGCGCCTGTGAGGACACGCACCTCGTCGTGCCCATGGACGGCGTCGACCGCGCGTCGCTCCTAAGGACCGTGCGCGAGACCGAGGCGCTGGGCGCCACGCCCATCGCGCTGTCGCTCGAGCGCGCCGCCGCCGACTTCCCGGCCGGCGGCCGCAAGGTCATCGTCCTGATCACCGACGGCATCGAGTCGTGCCGCAGCGACCTGCGCGAGGTCGCCGAGCGCCTCGGGCAGCAGGGGATCGAGATCGACCTGCGCATCGTCGGCATCGACCTCGACCCCTCGGCGCGCGCGGCGTTCGAGGGCCTGGGCACGTTCGAGAACGCGACCAGCGCCAGCGAGCTCCTCGCGGCCCTCACCCGCGCCGTCGAGGTCGCGCCGGCGGAGGTCACCCACCGCGTCGACGTCGCGCTGACCCGCGACGGCGCGCCCGCCACCGAGGGCGCCTCCGTCGAGTTCGTCGCGGCCGTCGACGGGACCACCCACGTCTTCTCGCGCGGCGCGGCCGACGGCGCGTTCGTCGCCGACCTCCCCGCCGGCATCTACACGGCACGCGTGCGCGACGCCTACAGCGGCGAGCCGCTGACGGTCTCGGGCCTCACGGTCACCGAGGGCGAGAACGCCTACGCCTTCGAGCTGGCCCCGCTCGCCCTGGTCGCGATGTCCGTGTCCGACGAGGCGCCGCCGGCCGGCTCCCTGGTCACGGTGACCTACGAGGGCGCCCCGGAGGGCTTCGCCGAGGTGTGGCTCGCGCCCGCCGACGCCGAGGACGTGTGGCTGACGGCGTGGCCCGTGCAGGGTCCCGCCGGCGCCACCGAGGTCCAGGTGCCGGAGGAGGTGGGGGCGTTCGAGGCCCGCTACGTGATCTCGCTGCCCGAGGGCGGGTACAAGGTCGTGGGCAGCGTCGCGTTCGAGGTGCAGCCCGTGACGGCGTCGGTGACGGCGCCCGCGGAGGCCGTCGGCGGCAGCGACGTCTCCGTGGAGTGGCAGGGCCCGGACAACAGGGGCGACTTCATCACGATCGTCCCGGCGGGCGCGGCCGAGGGGACGTGGCGGGACTACGCCTACACCGCCGCGGGCAGCCCGGTCACGCTCCTCGCGCCCGAGCAGCCCGGCGAGTACGAGGTCAGGTACGTCACCGGCCAGAGCAACGCGACGCTGGCGCACGCCACCGTCGTGGTGACGGCCGCGACGGCGTCGGTGAGCGCCCCGGCGGAGGTACTGGCCGGCAGCGACGTCTCTGTCGAGTGGCAGGGCCCCGACAACCGCGGCGACTACGTCACGATCGTCCCCGCCGGCGCGCCGGAGGGCACGTGGCAGAGCTACGCCTACACGAGCGAGGGGAACCCCGTCGTGGTGAGGGCCCCCGGCCAGGCCGGCGCGTACGAGGTCAGGTACGTGACCGGGGCGGAGAGCTCGACGCTGGCGAGAGCGCCGCTCACGGTCGTCGCCGCCAGCGCCAGCGTGAGCGCGCCGGCGTCCGTCGTGTCCGGCGGCACCGTGGAGATCACCTGGCAGGGGCCCGACAACAGCGGCGACTTCGTCACGATCGTGCCCGCGGGAGCGGAAGAGGGCACGTGGAGCAACTACGCCTACACGAACGAAGGGAACCCGGTCCACGTCACGGCCCCCGAGGAGGTCGGCGCGTTCGAGGTCAGGTACGTCGCGGGCGTCGACTACGCCACGCTCGCCAGCGCCCCGCTGACGCTCGAGCCGGCCACCGCGACGGTGGAGGCGCCCGCCAGCGCCGCCCCGAACGAGTGGGTGACGGTCTCCTGGACCGGGCCGGACAACAACGGCGACTTCATCACGATCGTGCCCGCCGGCTCCGAGGAGGGCACGTGGAGCAACTACGCCTACACGAACGAGGGCGACCCCGTGGAGGTCATGGCCCCCGAGGAGCCGGGCGAGTACGAGGTCAGGTACGTCACCGGCCAGAGCTACCGGACGCTCGCCTCCCGGCCGCTCACCGTGCGCTGAGGGCCGACGCGGCGCGGCCGAAGCGCCGGGCAGACGACTACGAGGGGAGCCGATCGGCTCCCCTCCCGTCCGCCGGAGACCCGGGGTCCGCGCCCGGCGGTCCCCGCCGCGGGCGACCCGCGTCCCCGGCGGGCGCGGCGGGTCAGGAAGCTCACCGCTCCCCTGCTATCCTTGCCGGGGCCGCGACGGGGCACCCCGACGCGTGCCGGAGGGAGCATGCCCGACACGCCACAGGTCCAGGACACCGTCACCACACGCGCCATAAACGCGATCAGAGCCCTCACGATCGACGCCACGCAGGCCGCCGGCGACGGCCACCCCGGCATGCCGCTCGGGGCGGCCCCGATGGGCTACGTGCTCTACGTCGACGCGATGCGCCACGACCCCAGCGAGCCGCGCTGGCCGAACCGCGACCGCTACGTGCAGTCGGCCGGGCACGGCTCGATGCTGCAGTACGCCCTCCTCCACCTCACCGGCTACGACCTCCCCATGGCGGAGCTCGAGCGCTACCGGCAGTGGGGCAGCCGCACGCCCGGCCACCCCGAGCACGGCCACACCGTCGGCGTCGAGACGACGACGGGCCCGCTCGGGCAGGGGATCTCCACCGCCGTCGGCATGGCGATGGCCGAGGCCCACCTGGCCGCGCGCTACAACCGGCCCGGGCTCGCGGTCGTCGACCACCGCGTCTACGTGATCGCCTCCGACGGCGACCTCATGGAGGGCGTCTCCGGCGAGGCCTCGTCCCTCGCCGGCCACCTGGGCCTCGGCAAGCTGATCGTCCTCTACGACGACAACGGCATCTCGATCGACGGCGAGACCGCGATCACGTTCTCCGAGGACGTGCTGAAGCGCTACGAGGCCTACGGCTGGCACGTGCAGCGGGTGGCCGACGGCAACGACGTGGAGGCGATCAGGCGCGCCGTGCGCGCCGCCGAGGCCGAGAGCGCGCGCCCCAGCTTGATCGCGGTGCGCACCGTGATCGGCTACGGGGCGCCCCGGCTCGCCGGCACCCCGAAGGTGCACGGCTCGCCCCTCGGCGACGAGGAGGCCGAGCGCGCCAAGGCGAACCTCGGCGTCGACTGGCCGGCCTTCACCGTCCCCGACGACGTCCTGGCGCACACGCGCGCGGTCGCCGCGCGCGGCGCGGCGACCCGGCGCGCCTGGCAGGAGACGTTCGCGCGCTACGAGCGCGAGCACCCCCGGGAGGCGCACGAGCTGAGACAGGTGTTCGAGGGCGGCGCGCCCGACCTCGCCGGCCTCGAGCTGCCGCGCTTCGAGCCGGGCGGCAAGGTCGCGACGCGCAAGGCCTCGGCCGCGGCGCTGAACGCCGTCGCGAGGGTCATGCCCTCGCTCGTGGGCGGCTCGGCCGACCTCGCGGGCTCGAACTACACGGACATCGAGGGCGAGCGGCCGATGGCGCCGGGCGACATGGGCGGGAGGATCGTCCACTTCGGCGTCCGCGAGCACGGGATGGCCGCGGTCGCGAACGGCCTCGCGCTGAGCGGCCTGTCCCCGTTCGTCGCCACGTTCCTCGTCTTCTCCGACTACCTCAAGCCCGCCCTGCGGCTGTCGGCGCTGATGCGCCAGGGCGTGGTCTACGTCTTCACCCACGACTCGATCGGCCTGGGCGGCGACGGCCCCACCCACCAGCCCGTCGAGCACCTGATGTCGCTGCGCGCCGTGCCCGACCTCGTCGTGCTCAGGCCCGCCGACGGCAACGAGACGGCCCAGGCGTGGCGCATCGCGGCCGAGCGGCGGGACGGCCCCACCGTGCTCGCCCTCACGCGCCAGAACGTGCCCAACCTCGACGTCCCCGACGGCGCGGTGGCCCGCGGCGGCTACGTGATCGCCGAGGCGGGCGGAGGTCGGCCCGAGCTGATCTTGATCGGCACCGGGTCCGAGGTCGCGCTGTGCCTGGCGGCCCGCGAGACCCTGGAGGCCGAGGGCGTGCCCACGCGCGTCGTGAGCCTGCCGTCGTTCGAGCTGTTCGAGGCGCAGGACGCGGCGTACCGCGAGAGCGTGCTGCCGCGCGCCGTCAGGGCCCGCGTGACCGTCGAGGCCGGGGCCACCTTGGGCTGGGAGCGCTACGCCGGCGACCTGGGCGAGACGATCGGCCTCGACAGGTTCGGCGCCTCCGCGCCCGGGGACGTCGTCATGCGGGAGCTCGGCTTCACGCCCGAGGCCGTGGTCGCCGCCGCCAAGAGGACCCTCGCCCGTCTATGATGCGGCGCTCGCAAGGCACTGGAGGTTCGATGAGAAGTCACGTCACCAAGCTGCTCCTGACCCTGGCGCTGGTCCTAGGCGGCGCGTCGCTCGCCGCCGACCTGCCCCGTTTCCTGCCCTCCGAGACGCTCTTCGCGTTCGGCGTCGAGGGCCTGTCCGCCCACGAGGCCAAGGCCCGGCCGTTCATCGACGAGTGGGAGCGCCTCGACCTCACGGCGCTCCTCGAGGCCGCCTTCGCCGAAGAGGTAGGCGAGGAGGCGCCCGACGTCCCCGACATCGGCGCCGGCTTCCTCGACCTGCTCGGTCGCGAGGCGTGGCTCACGGTGTCGGCGTCGCAGTTCAACCCGCTGCCCGCCGTGACGCTCATGGCGCGCGTGACCCCCGACGGGATGGCCGCCGTGCAGCGGCTCCTGGCCGACCTCGACGCCGAGGGCGAGGTCACGGAGATGACCGAGGGCGGCGTGACGTTCCGCGTCGTCATGCTCGACGACGAGGACGCGCTGGCCCCGGCCATCGCCTACGCGACGTTCGACGACGTCGTCCTCGCCTCCTCGAACCCGGACGTCACCCGCGGCGTGCTGCGCCGCTACCAGGGCGCCCAAGAGCCGAGCCTGGCCACGAACAGCGGCTACCTGGCCACGGTGGGCGCGCTAAGGTCGGGCAACACCTACACCTTCCTCGACCTCGCCGCGGCCGCCGACGTCGCCGCGCCGTTCGCCGCCGGCACGGGCTTCGACGCCCTCGTCGAGCGCGTCTCCGCCGCGGCCGACACGGCCGGCGTGTGGGGCACGACGTCGACGATCACCGACGACGGCTTCGAGACCGTCGCCGTCAGGGTCCTCGGCAGTCCGTCGGGCGACCCGCGCCTCTACGGCCTGCTCACGGGCGGCGACCCCGTCAGCGACCGCGTGCTGGCGTTCGTGCCGCCCACGGCGCTGGGCGTCACCGTCGCCACGGCCGACCTGCCCGGCTGGTGGGCCTGGCTCGAGGACGTCGTCGCCTCCGAGCCGGCGATCGGCATCACCGACCTCGACCAGATCGTGATGGACTCGGTCGGCCTCGACACGCAGCGCACGCTGTTCGGCTGGATGGGCGACGAGTTCGGCACGATCACGCTCGGCTTCGGCCAGGCGTCGGCCATGCCCACCGACCTGACGAACCCGCTCGGCGAGTCCGTCTACCTCGTGGAGGCCACGGACGAGGCGGCGGCCGCGGCCGGCCTGAACGAGCTGTTCACGCTGGCGACGGGCTTCGCCAGCATGATGATGGACCCGATGGGCGAGGGCGCGATGGTCGAGCCCGCGCAGCGCCAGGTCGCCGGCGTCGACGTCACCGACTGGCAGCTCGCCGACGGCTTCACGCTCAGCATCGCCGTCGCCGACGGCTACGCCCTGATCGCGACCACGCCCGAGGCGATGGACGCCGTCCTCGGCGCCCGCGGCGGGGCCGCCGGCCTGTCGGCGGCGCTCGCGCCCCTGCGCGGCCGCG
>DATGNP010000163.1:0-3084 GCA_035306665.1 Trueperaceae bacterium | reverse complement strand
GTGGCCGCCGTGCTCGCGGGCTGAGCCGCGCCGCCACGCGGCGGGCGGGCCGGCAGGGCGTCCGCGGCCGGCTCACGTGGGCCAGGGCATGGGCAGGAGGCCTACCGCGACGCCGGCGGCGGCCCCGGTGAGCAGGAGCAGCAGCACCCTCCCCAGCCACCGCCACGGCTCCTCCGGCGGGGTCACGTGCTCGCTGACGAACCCGCGCCCCTCGCGCCACACCCCGCGCACCGGCGCGGCCGCCACACGGCGGCTGACGCCCCATGCCGCCAGTGCCAGGACCAGGGCGGCGGCGTACACGCCGTACATGGCCTCGCGGGGCCCCGTGACGACCGCGGCGGCGGCGGTCACGCCCACGAGCGTCCAGGCGGCGACCAGCCGCACCCTCGACTCGGGCCGGGCCACGGTCAGGACGGCCGTCAGCACGGCGCCGAGGGTCGCTAGCAGCTCCAGGGGATGCAGGCCCGACACCGCGATCAGCCTAGCGGCGCGCCTCCACGGCCAGGTCGATGCCCTCACGCTGCAGCTCGCGTCGCCACAGCCTGAGGCCGGCGTCGACGAGGCTCACCCGCGCCAGCCCCGCGACCTCCTCGAGAGGCACCCAGCGAGCGTCGTCGGTGGAGCCGTCGCCCTCCGTGCGCAGATCACCGGCGATCACGCGGCCCGCGTAGACGACGCGCAGCGAGTGGAGCGGGCGCCGCGGCTGGCCGGGCGAGCGCTGGTCGGAGCGGAAGTGGAGGCTGTCGGTCCCGAGGAGGCGCGTGAGCTCGATGACGTAGCCGGTCTCCTCGAGCACCTCGCGCACGGCCGCGGCCTCGGGGCCCTCGCCGGGCTCGAGCCCACCGCCGGGCAGCGTCCAGCCGGACGTGACGGTGTCGAGGGTGAGGCGCTGTGTGCTGTCGCGCTCCAGCACCCAGTGGGTGAGGAGCACCTTGCCGTCGCGGACGATCACGGCGTAGGCGCCGACGCGGGTGTCGAGTTCCACCCGCGGATTCTACGCGCGGCCCGTCCCTGGAAAGAGAGCCGCCTTCACTTCGCCGGCTCGCGTCCTCCTCGCCCTCTCACTCCCCGGCGACGGCCGTGAGGCCGGCCACGAAGTGGTCGATGAAGAACGTGTACAGGACGGCGACGGGGACGCTGGCGATCAGCGCGCCCGCGAGCAGCGGTCCCCAGCGGAAGACGTCGCCGCGCACCAGCTCGGTCGGCACGCCGATCGAGACCGTCTTCTGGGCGGAGTCCTGCACGAACGTCAGGGCGTAGACGAACTCGCTGGTGGAGAGCGTGAACGCGAACACGACGATCGTCAGGATGCCGGGCACGGCCAGGGGCAGCACGGCGCGGAAGAAGGCGCCGAGGCGGGTGTAGCCGTCCACCATGGCCTGCTCCTCGATGTCCTTGGGTATGCCCTTGAAGAACCCCATCATCAGCCACGTGCAGAAGGGGACCGTGAAGGTCGGGTAGGCGATGACGAGCGCCCAGATCGAGTTCTGCAGGCCCAGCGTGGAGATGACCTTCGCGAACGGCAGGAACAGCAGCGTCGGCGGCACGAGGTAGGTGAGGAAGATCCCGATGCCGAGCACCTCGCCCCAGCTCCCGGCCAGGCGCGCCAGGCTGTACGCGGCGGGCACCGCCAGGAGCAGCGTGATCAGCACGACAAGCCCGCCGACCATGAACGAGTTGAGGAGCCAGCGCACGAACAGGGTGTCGGTGAAGAGCAGCCGCACGTGGTCGAACGTGGGCGACTGCGAGTACCAGAACGGGCTCGCTACGGGGTCGAAGATGTTCGGGTTGCGCTTGAACGCGGTGATGAGCATGACGTAGAAGGGCAGCGCCGCGAACAGCGTGAAGATCGCGACGGTCAGGTAGAAGACCGTGCGGCTCGCGACGCGTCCCACGCCGCGTCCGCGCGCCGGCGCCGGGGGCAGGGTCGCGGTGAAGGTCGTCATCAGGTCACCTCGCTGCGGCGGATCAGCCTCAGCAGCACGGCGCTCACCCCGGCGAGCACGGGCAGCAGGAACAGCGCGATCGCCGCGCCCCTGCCGAGGTTCCCGCCGAGGATGCCGGTGAAGAAGGCGTGGCTCGCGAGGGTCTGCGTCATGTTCGCGGGCCCGCCGCGCGTGAGGATGAAGATCGCGATCATGTCGGAGAACGTGAAGACGAAGGTGAACAGGATCGCGACGAGCAGGATGGGCGAGAGCATCGGCAGCGTGATGTCGAAGAGGCGCCGGAAGTAGCCGGCGCGGTCGACGCGCGTCTGCTCGATCACGTCCCTGGGTATCGAGTTCAGGCCGGCGAGCACGATGACCGTGGCGAGCGGCAGGATGCGCCACACGTTGACCAGCACGATCGAGACCTTCGCGAGCACGGGGTCGCCGAGCCAGTAGAGGTTCGGCAGGGCGCCGAGCGCCGCGCCCCGCGACCCGAGCAGGCCCACCTCGCGCAGCAGCCAGTCGATGGGGCTGAACACCGAGTCGAGCATCCACAGCCAGCCGATGAGCCCGAGGGCCACCGGGGCCGTCCAGGGCAGCAGGATCAGGAAGCGCACGACCCACTTACCGCGGAAGTCGCGCATGAGGAGCTCGGCGAGGACCGTCCCCAGGACGAGCACGGTGACGAGGGTGCTGACCGTGAAGAGGACCGTGTTGCCGAGCGAGCGGAGGAACACGCGGTCGCGGAGCAGCTCGCCGAAGTGCCTCAGGCCCACCCAGCGGACCTCGGTTCCGCCCGTCGTGACGTCGTGGAGGCTGTAGTAGATCGCCAGCCCGAACGGCACGCCGACCAGCAGGACGATGAAGAGCACGGCCGGGGCCAGCATCCCGATCGCGAGCAGCGACTCGCGCCGGGCGTAGGCCCGCTCGTCGCGCGTGGCCGGCCGCCTGGCGGCGACCGGGACGTGAGCGCTCACGCGGCTGCGGGCGCGCCGACCCGCTTGCCCGTCGCGGCGTCGAAGCGCTTGACGAAGCGCTCGCGCACGAAGAACTCGTGCTCGCGGCCCACCTCCAGCTCGCCCGCCAGCCGCGCCGGCAGCTTGGCGATGACCTCGGTGGCCTCGCCCATCGGCGAGGTGTCCGCGCCCGGCACCTG
>DATGNP010000162.1:0-25508 GCA_035306665.1 Trueperaceae bacterium | reverse complement strand
CACCATCGGCTTGGCCCTCTCGGAGCCGGGCGTGCACTCCGTGGTGCCGCCCCGCGCCCAGGGCGGGAACCTCGACGTGCGCGACCTGACGCGGGGCACCAAGCTGTGGCTGCCCGTTGCGGTGGAGGGCGCGCTACTCTCCATCGGGGACACGCACGCGGCCCAGGGCGACGGCGAGGTGTGTGGCACCGCCGTGGAGACGGCCATGACGGTGCGCGTGCGCGTGAACCTGGTGAAGGGCGCCGGGTTCGCCAACCCGCGCTACGAGGTGACGGGCGCGGCGGCCTCCGAGCCCATGCCCAAGGGCTTCTACGCCACCACCGGCGTGGCGCCCGACCTGATGGACGCCACCAAGGACGCCATCCGCGCGATGATCGACCACCTGGGCAAGGAGTACGGCCTGGAGCCGGCCATGGCCTACGCGCTGTGCAGCGTGGCCGTGAACCTGCGGATCAGCGAGGTCGTGGACATGCCGAACTGGGTCGTGTCCGCCGTGCTGCCGCGGCACGTCTTCGTCTAGAGCGCCGCCGGCGTCCGCGCCCTACGTAGCGGACGCCCGAGCAGCGCGAGCAGGCGCCGCCGCGACCCGGCGACCGCAGCGCCCGGCCCCTCCGGCCGGGCGCTGTCTCATCCCGCCCTGAGCAGGAACGCCCCCAGGAGCCCCGCCGCCGCGATCAGGACGATCGGGTGGACGTCGAAGCGCACCGAGAGCACGAACGCCAGGACCGCGATCAGCCACAGCGGCCAGTTCGCCAGCCAGGTGGCGGGCGCCCCGAGGGCGCTGGGCGCGAACTGCCACACGACCAGCGCCAGCAGCGCGATCACGACCGGCCTCACGCCGCGCAGGAAGCCGGCGATCGCGGGCACGTCGCGGAAGCGCAGGTAGGCGGTGAGCAGCAGGACCATCGCGAGGATCGTGGGCGCCGTCAGGCCCACCAGGCTCACGGTGGCGCCGAGCGGGCCGGCGATCTTGTAGCCGACGTAGCCGGCCATCTTCGTCGCGATCGGGCCCGGCAGCGCGTTGCCGAGAGCGAAGGCGTCGAGGAACTCCTCCGGCGTCAGCCAGCCGTTGATCTCGACGACCTCCTCCTGGATGAGGGGGATCATCGAGGGGCCGCCGCCGAAGCCGAACAGCCCCACCTTGGTGAAGGCCCAGAAGAGCTTCAGCGTCTCGCCCAGCACCTCGCAGCGCCTCCTAGGCGCGCCCCGCCGGCGGCGCGCTCGGCCTCAGTTCAGGTCGTCCCGGTCGAGCAGGGCCTCGGCCTCGGCGTCGCCCGGCAGCGCGTCGAGGCGCGAGCGCAGCACGCCGCGCCGCTCCGGCGAGCGCACGGGCTGCTGCTCCAGGGGCTCGGTGAGGACGAGGAGGAGCTCGAAGTGGCCCCGGGCGTGGGTGCTGCGCATGACGTGCATGTCGAGGTCGAGGGAGTCCTCGATCGCCGGCGGCAGCGCCAGCACGGCCTCGCGGTCGCCCTTGAGGAGCGCCATCGCCACGTCCGACCGGCGCCTGCCCTCGCCGAAGCTCACGCGCACGCCGCGCGGCAGCGCCTGCTTGAGCACCTGCGCCTGGACCTCGAGCGCGCGGCGCTCCGGCCCTTTGGCTAGTCCCTGCCTGTCGGTATCGGCCCCGTCCATCAGTACGCCTTCGCGAACAGGACCTTGCGGGGGTAGCCGCTCGGCCTGCCGGTGTGGACGCAGACGGTGCCCTCGGCGCTGGGTCCCTCGAACGGGATGCAGCGGACGGTGGCCTTGGTGAGCTCCTGGATCTCCTTCTCGCTCTCGGGGTCGCCGCAGTGGGTGGCGTAGACGAAGCCGTGCTCGACCTTCTCGACGAGGTCGTCGAACGTCTCGGCGTGGAACGTGTGGGCGTCCCTGAACTCCTCGGCGCGGCGGTAGAGGGCGTCGTGGAACGCCGCCAGGCGCGCCGGCATGCCGGGGGCGACCTCGGCGAGGGGCACGGCCGCCTTCTCGCCGCTGAGGCGGTCGACGACCGTCGCGACGCCGGCCTCCAGGTCGCGCTGGCCCAGCTCGACGCGGAAGGGCACGCCCTTCTGCTCCCACTCGTTGAACTTGCGGCCCGGGGTGAGGCCCTCGCGGTCGTCGAGCTTCACGGCCACGTCGTGCTGCCTGAGCTCGGCGGCCAGCCTCCTCACCGCGTCCAGCACGGCCGCCTTCGCCTCGTCGTCGCCGGCGCGGTAGATCGGCACGAGCACGACCTGGTGGGGGGCGAGGCGCGGCGGCATCACCAGGCCCTTGTCGTCCCCGTGCGTCATGATCAGCGCGCCGATGAAGCGCGTCGAGAGGCCCCAGGAGGTCGTGTTGGCGTAGGCCTGCTGGTTGTTCACGTCGTTGAAGGTGATGTCGAAGGCGCGCGCGAAGTTCTCGCCCATGAAGTGGCTCGTGCCCGATTGGAGGGCCTTGCCGTCGCGCATCATCGCCTCGATCGTCAGCGTCATCTGGGCGCCGGCGAACCTCTCGCGCTCGGTCTTCTCCCCCATGAACACGGGCAGGGCGCCGAAGTCGCGCGCGAACGCGGCGTAGACCTCGACCATCTGCCGCGTCTCGGCCAGCGCCTCCTCGGGCGTGGCGTGCGCGGTGTGGCCCTCCTGCCACAGGAACTCCGTCGTGCGCAGGAACGGCCGCGTGCGCAGCTCCCAGCGCATGACGTTGCACCACTGGTTGTAGAGGAGCGGCAGGTCGCGGTAGCTCTTGACCCACTTGCTGTACAGCTCGCCGAACAGCGTCTCCGACGTCGGCCTGATGGCGTACGGCTCCTCGAGCTCCTTGCCGCCCGCGTGCGTGACGACGGCGAGCTCGGGGGCGAAGCCCTCGACGTGCTGGGCCTCGCGCTCGAAGTAGCTCATGGGGATCAGCAGCGGGAAGTAGAGGTTCTCGTGACCGGTCGCCTTGAACATCGCGTCGAGGTGACGCTGGATGTTCTCCCACAGCGCGTAGCCGTACGGCCTGAGGACGAAGCTGCCACGCACCGGGCTGAGGTCCACGAGCTCGGCGCGGTAGACGATGTCGTTGTACCAGCCTGGGAAGTCGTCTGCCTGGAGCGGCAAGGCGGGCGTCTTCGACATGTGGGTGACTCTACCAGCCGCGAGGGCACGGTCACGACGCAAACGTCCGCCAGGGTCGCCGGGAGCTCGGAGGGGTCGGGCCGGCTCGAGGCGCTCGGGGGCTAGGGCCCGCTCAGGGCGCCCTGGGCGGTCGCGCCCGCCCAGGGCGCGCGGGCCGGTCGACCCCGCCCGGCGCCCGTGGACCTCACGCCACCAGCACCGGCGCGGCCACGCGGCCGACGACCCGCTCGGTGACGTTGCCTGTCAGCTCCTCGAGCCGCCGGTTGTAGCGGTAGCTGCCCATCACGACGAGGTCGGCGCCCTCGCGCGCCGCCGCGCGCGCGATCGCGGCGTCGACGGCGCCGCGCTCGGGGAGGAGGTCGGCGGCGAGCCCCAGGTCTGCCAGGAAGGCGCGGGCGCGCGCGAGCATCGCCTCCGCCGGGCGGCCGCGCTCGGCCACGCTGACGACGGCCGGCCTGCCGCCGTGCGCCAGGGCGAGGTAGGCGGCGGCGAAGAGGGCGAGGTCGGCCCGCCCCCTGCCGTCGTAGGCGACGAGGGGACGCTCCGGCGGCACGCGCGCGCCGCGGGCGAGCAGCAGCGGCCGCGGCGAGCGGTGCATCAGCGTCCGCAGCCAGCCGGTCGGCCGGCCGCGGGGCCCTGCCACCACGACGACGCTGGCGTAGGCGGCGCGTCCCAGGATCGCCTGGACGGGCTCGCGGCGCGACATCGCGAGCTGGCCCTCGACGCCCGCCGCCGCGCAGCGGGCGGCGAACGCCTCACGCTCGGCCGCCGCCTCGGGCCTCGTAGGGTCGGCGCCGAGCTCAAGGGCCAGGAGGGGCGCGTGCTCGAGCGCGGCCAGCGCGAGGGCCGGCACGAGCGCGGCGTCCTCGTCCCCCTCCTCCATCACGACCAGGACCGAGTCGACGAGGTGGGACATCGCCTCCCTGACGTCCCGTCCTTCGGCGACGGCGGCCTTGAGCCTCGCGGTCTCGCCCGCGAGGTCGAACCGGGCGCGGAACCCGCCGGCGAGCAGCGGGCTCTCGATCCGCCAGCCGTACTCCTGCTCGAGCCGGCCGCGGTGGTCGGAGAGGAAGAGGTACAGGTCGGTGACGGTGCGCCCCTCGAAGCGGCTCAGCAGGTCGTGCTCGCGGATCGCCTCCGCCACCGGCAGGTAGACGGCGTCGTACCAGTGCGCCACCGCCTCGTCCCACGACACGGGCCGGTCCTCGTCGATGCCCATGAAGTACTGGTGCACGCGGATGTGCTCGAGGAGCGAGGGGTAGCGCAGCGGCTCGGTCAGCCGCAGGTCGGCGCCGGGCCTGAGCTGGTCGATGCCGGTCTCGTCGAGGAACGCGGCGTAGCTGCTCGCCAGCGCGATCGCCTCGGCATCGGCGTCGGGGCCCAGCGGCACGCGGCTGTAGACCGGGGTGACGTAGGCGTTGATCGTGCGGGCGCCGAGCTGCCGCGCGACCGAGACGCGGTGGTTGCCGTCCTTGACGAAGTAGGCGTCGCCGATGCGGTAGAGCTCGACGGGCGGCACGCCCTCGAGGCCGGTCATCGCCAGGCGCACGCCGACCCACCGCCCCCTGTCCTCGTCGACGAGCGGGAGGAACTCGCGCGTGAAGTCCTGGTAGCGGCCGACCGAGCCGACGATCGCGTCCAGGGGCACGTCCTGCAGGGTGGCGCCGTGGCCCTCGACGGCCCGCAGGCCGCGCCTCACCTCCTCGTAGGACAGGAGGCGGTCGTCGGTGGCGCCCAGGAGCCGGCCGAGGACCGTGCGCAGCGCCGCCCGTCGCCGCGCGCGGTGGAAGTCGTGGGCCGCGGAGGCGTGCGTCTCGGAGCCGTCCGCCATGGCGCACATGGTCTCACACGCGGTGGCGGCCGTGACGAGACGGGGGTAGGTTGCCCCCATGGCGCCGCGCCCTGAGCGGCGCGGGAGGAACATGCGCGTAGAGGTCTTCTCCGACATCGCCTGCCCCTGGTGCTACATCGGCAAGACGCGCTTCGAGCGCGCGCTCGCTGAGTACGAGCACGCCGCCGAGGTCGAGGTCGTGTGGCGCTCGTTCCAGCTGGACCCCGACGCCCCGGCCGAGTCGCCCGGGCTCACGGTCGACCACCTCGCCGCGAAGTACGGGGTGTCACGCGAGCGGGCCCTGGCGATGATGGACACCGCCACGCGGGCCGCCGCGTCCGACGGGCTCGAGTTCCGCCTCGACCGGGCCGTGGCGGCGAACACCTTCGACGCGCACCGCGTCGCGCACCTGGCCGTCGCGCGCGGCCTGGGCCCGAGGGTCATGGAGCGCCTGATGCGCGCCTACCAGTCCGACGGCGAGAACGTCGCCGACCCCGACACGCTCGTGCGCCTCGCCGCCGAGGCGGGCCTGCCGGAGGACGACGTACGCGCGGTCCTCGCCTCGGACGCCTACGCCGACGCCGTCCACACCGACCAGAGGCTCGCCCGCGCCTACGGCGTCACCGGCGTGCCGTTCTTCGTCTTCGACGCCGCCCACGCGGTGTCGGGCGCCCAGCCGACGGAGCTGTTCCTCGCCGCCCTGCGGCAGCTCGGCCCACAAGGGTCCGGGACGAAGGCGGCGGTGGCGCCCGGCTGACCGGTCCGGGAGGGCCGCGAAGTCGCCTTTGCTATACTCCGGCCGACATGGCGCCGCGGATGATGCAGCCACGCCCCGTGACGGTCTGAGCCGAACGCTCAGCACCTCACGGGCGCCGTGCACCAAGCCGGCGCCCTTCTTCTTGCCGCGAGATGGCGACGGCCCACCCAGCTAAGGAGCCCCATGGTGGACGAAGGCACGCCCCAGAACCGCATCGTTCTCGACAAGCCGGAGGACGCCGTGGCCACCGCCCCGGCAGACGGGGAGGCGGTCGAGAGCGCCCCCGAGCCGGAGCCCGAAGCGCGGGCGAGCGAGCGCGGCGCGTTCTACGCGACGACCCCGATCTTCTACGTCAACGCCGCGCCGCACCTCGGGCACGCCTACACGACGATCCTCGTCGACGTCGTCACCCGCTTCCACAGGCTCAGGGGCGACGACACCTTCTTCCTCACCGGCACCGACGAGCACGGCGAGAACATCCAGAAGGCCGCGGCGGCGCACGGGAAGTCGCCGCAGGAGTACGCCGACGAGGTCTCGGCCCTGTTCCGCACGACCTGGGACCGGCTCGGCATCCGCTACGACGACTTCATCCGCACGACAGAGGAGCGCCACAAGCAGGTCGTCACCGCGGTCCTGCAGAAGGTCTACGACTCCGGTGACATCGTCTACGGCGAGTACTCCGGCCTCTACTGCGTCAGGTGCGAGCGGTTCTACACGGAGAAGGAGCTCGTCGACGGCAAGTGCCCCCAGCACGAGATCGAGCCCGAGCACCGGACCGAGGCGAACTACTTCTTCAAGATGGAGAAGTACCGCGACTGGTGGCGCGAGACGCTCACGGCGAACCCCGACCTGATCCGCCCGGAGCGCTACCGCAACGAGGTCCTCGCGATGCTGCGCGAGCCGATCGGCGACCTCTCGATCAGCCGCCCGCGCAGCCGCGTGCCGTGGGGCATCCCGCTGCCGTGGGACGAGGACCACGTGGCGTACGTGTGGTTCGACGCGCTCATCAACTACTACTCGGTGCTGGTCGCGCGCGGCGCCGTCGAGCGCTACTGGCCGCACGTGCAGCACTTCATCGGCAAGGACATCCTCAAGCCGCACGGCCTGTTCTGGCCGATCATGCTCCAGGCCGCCGGCATCCCCCTCTACCGGCACCTGAACGTCCACGGCTACTGGCTCGTCGACGACCGCAAGATGAGCAAGTCGCTGGGCAACGTGATCCGTCCGCTCGAGATGGTCAAGCGCTACGGCAACGACGCCTTCCGCTACTTCCTCGTGCGCGACATGAGCTTCGGCCTGGACGCCAGCTTCTCCGAGGTCGCGATCGCCGAGCGCGTGAACTCCGACCTCGCCAACGACCTCGGCAACCTCCTCAACCGCACGCTCGGCATGCTCCAGCGCTACCGGGACGGCGTCGTGCCCGCCGCCGTCGACATGGAGGAGGTCGACGTCGAGCTCAGGCAAGCGTTCACGGACCTGCCGGCGCTGATGGCGCGTCACTTCGACGAGCTGCACTTCGACAGGGCCGTGGAGGCCGTGATGGAGGCGGTCCGCAAGGCGAACAAGTACATCGCCGACGTGAGGCCGTGGGAGCTGGCGAAGGACGAAGCGCAGGCCGCGCGCCTCGACACGGTCCTGAACACGCTCCTGGAGGCGCTGCGCGTGGCCAGCATCCTCCTCGACCCCATCATCCCGGGCAAGGCCCACGAGCTGCGCAAGCAGCTGGGGATCCGGAACGCGCCCTTCGACCTCGCGAACGCCGGGCAGTGGGGCCTGATCCCGCCGGGCACGCGCACGGCGCCGGGCGAGCCGCTGTTCCCGAAGGTCGACCTCGAGGCGCTGCAGCGCGAGATCGAGGAGTCCCGGGCCGAGCCCGAGCCCTCCGCGCCGGAGCCCGCGCCCCTGACGCACAAGGAGCCCATCACGATCGACGACTTCGCGAAGCTGGAGCTCCGCGTCGTCACGGTCGAGAAGGCCGAGCCGCACCCGAACGCCGACAAGCTCCTGGTGCTCACCGTCAGCATGGGCGGCGAGACCCGCACCGTCGTGTCGGGCATCAAGGCGCACTACGCGCCCGACGAGCTCGTCGGCCGGAAGCTCGTGCTCGTCACGAACCTGCAGCCCGTCAAGCTGCGCGGCGTCGAGAGCCAGGGGATGATCCTCGCCGCCGAGGACGCGTCCGGCCAGCTCAGCCTGGTGACGCTCGACAAGGACCTGGACGCGGGCTCCGAGGTGCGCTGAGGCGGGCCTCCGCGCGCCGGCGCGCCCGGCGGGCGGCGTCCGCGCCCGGGCCAGCGCCGCTCGCCGCCGCCGGGACCCGGACCGCACGCTGCCGGGCGGTCGCCGCCTGCCGACGACCCGCCCTCAGGCGCCCTCCTCGACGTGCGCGCGCAGGCGCTCCACCGCGTCGTCCCACCCGCGCGACAGCCGCTCGATGAAGCCGCCGGCCGCGTCCAGCGGCTCGGTCCTGAGCCGGTAGAGCGTCTCGCGGCCCGCGGCCTCGCGCGACACCAGCCCCGCGCCCTCCAGCACGCGCAGGTGCTTGCTGACGGCCTGGCGGCTCACGCCCGTGCCGGCGGTGAGCGCCGTGACGTTGAGGCTCGGGACCCGGCTCAGGCGCCTGACGAGCGCGAGGCGCATGGGGTCGCCCAGCGCCGCGAAGGTCCGCGCGGCCGCCTCGCTCACGGCCTAAGCCCCCAGGTGCGCGGCGATCCTCTGGGCCTGGACGTCCCAGCCCTGCGTGTTGTCGCGGAGCGAGGCCGCCCGCCTGGCCTCGTCGATCGCCTCGAAGCCCGACTCGGTGATCGTCAGGCGCGTGCCTCCGGGCACCGGCTCGAGCTCGAACGTCACCAGCGTCTCGGGCTCGCCCTCGTAGCTCGCGGCGTGCGGGTCGGCCGGGTGCGGCCAGCGGAACGCGAACAGCCGCGGCGCCTCCATCGCCACGACCGTCGAGCGCCACCGGTAGTACTCCAGCCCGGGCTCGGTGATGTGGCCGGTCTGCGTGCGGCCCACCTCGAACGACTGGTCGACCTTCGCCCTGAACCACGTCCCGAACTCCTCGTGGTCGGTGATGGCGCGCCAGACCCTCTCGATCGGGGCCTTCAGCACCACGGTCTTGACGATGCGCTCGCCCTGGGCGGCGCCTGCCCGCTCGTCCATATGCAACCTCCTGGTTGCATATCTTACACGGGCTGGCGCGGCGGCGGAAGCGACGGCCGCGCCGGCGGGACGAGCGCGTGGGGGCCGCGCCTCAGCGGGTCAGGCCGGGTCGCCCTCGCCCGCGAGCACGGCGAGGAACCGCTCGCCGTAGCGCTCGAGCTTCGCCGCCCCCACGCCCGAGACCTGCGACAGGCCCGCGAGGTCCTCGGGGCGCGCGGCCACCATCTCGCGCAGCGTCCTGTCGTGGAACACGACGTACGGCGGCACGGCCTCCTCGCGGGCGATCGCCGTGCGCAGGGCGCGCAGCGCCTGGAACATGCGCTCGTCCTCGGGCGACGCCGCGGCGTCGAGCACGGCGTCCTGGCCGCCGGAGCGCCGACGGGTCCGCGGCGCGACCGCGTCGCGGCGCAGCACGACCTCGACCTCGCCGCGCAGCACCTCGGCGGCGCCCGGCCCCAGGCGCAGGCCGCCGAACCCGTCGGGGTCGGGCACCAGCTGCCCGTTGGCCAGGAGCTGCCTCACCACCGACCGCCAGCCGCCCGCGTCCAGCTCGTCGCCGATCCCGAACGTCGAGAGCCTGTCGTGCCCGAGGCTCCTCACCCGCTCCGTCGCCTTGCCGAGCAGCACGTCGACCAGGTGGCCGGCGCCGAAGCGCTGGCCGGTCCTGACGACCGTCGAGAGGAGCTTCTGGGCGGCGACGGTGCCGTCGAAGGTCGCGACCGGCTCGAGGCAGGTGTCGCAGTTGCCGCACGGGCCGGTGAGCTCCTCCCCGAAGTACGCGAGCAGCGTCCGGCGGCGGCAGCCGGGCGTCTCGCAGTAGGCCAGGAGCGCCTCCAGGCGCTGGCGCTCGGCGCGCCTGTGGCGCTCGTCGCCGCCGCCCGTCGCCAGCAGGCGCGTGACCTGCACGACGTCCTGCAGGCCGTAGGTCATGAACGCCTCGGCCGGCTCGCCGTCGCGGCCGGCGCGGCCCGTCTCCTGGTAGTAGCCCTCGAGGCTCTTGGGCAGGTCGAGGTGCGCGACGAACCGCACGTCCGGCTTGTCGATACCCATCCCGAACGCGACGGTCGCGACCATCACGACGCCGTCCTCGCGCAGGAAGCGCTCTTGCCGCTCGCGCCGCTCCTCGCCGGTCAGGCCGGCGTGGTAGGCGAGCGCGTCGACCCCGCGGGCCCGCAGCCACGCCGCGGTGGCGTCCACGGACTTGCGCGAGAGGCAGTAGACGATGCCGGCCTCGCCCGCGTGGCCGCGCCGGTAGAAGTCGAGGAACTGGGCCTTGGCGTCGTCCTTCGGCACGACCCGGTAGCGGATGTTCGGCCTGTCGAAGCTGGCGACGAATCTCTTGGCGCCCTCCAGCCGCAGCCGCGTGACGATCTCCCGACGGGTGCGGTCGTCGGCCGTGGCGGTGAGGGCGATTCGGCGCACGCCCGGGTAGCGCTCGGCCAGCATGCCGAGCTGGATGTACTCGGGCCGGAAGTCGTGGCCCCACTGCGAGACGCAGTGGGCCTCGTCTATCGCGAAGAGGTCGAGGCACCCGCGCGCGTGGAGGCCGTCGAGGAGCGCGAGGAAGCGGTCGGTGAGGAGCCGCTCGGGCGCGACGTAGAGCAGGTCGAGCCGGCCCTCGGCGGCGTCGCGCTCGACGGCGCGCGCCTCGGCGAGCTCGAGGCTGCTGTTGAGGAACGCCGCGCGCACGCCCTGCAGCGCCAGTGCCGTCACCTGGTCGTGCATGAGCGCGATCAAGGGCGACACGACGACGGTGGTGCCCGGCATCAGGACGGCGGGCACCTGGTAGCAGAGCGACTTGCCCCCTCCCGTGGGCATCAGGACCAGCGCGTCCCGACCCGCGAGCAGCGTGTCGATGACGGCCTCCTGGTGGCCTCGGAACGCGTCGTAGCCGAAGACCGACCGCAGGACCTCGAGCGCGCTGCCGTAGGTCCGCTCGCCCGCGCCGCTCCCGGTCACGTCGCGGGCGCCCTCAGATCACCCACTCGCCCGCGCGCATGACGGGCACCACCTCGCCCGTGGGCGTCTCGCCGTCGACGTCCATGTCGGCGGAGCCGATCATGAAGTCGACGTGCGTGAGGGACTCGTTGAGCCCCGCCGCCCGCCTCTCCTCGACCGACATCTTCGCCCCGCCGTGCAGGGTCATCGCGTACCCCTGGCCGAGGGCGATGTGCGAGGCGGCGTTCTCGTCGTAGAGGGTCTCGTAGAAGAGCAGGCCCATGCGCGCGATCGGGCTCGAGACCGGCACCAGGGCGACCTCGCCCAGGCGCCTGGCGCCGGGGTCGGCGGCGAGGATCTGGTCGAGCGCCTCCTGCCCCTTGCCGGCCACGGCGCTCACGACCTCGCCCCCCTCGAAGGTGAGCTCGAAGTCCTCGATGAGCGTGCCGGCGTAGGCCAGGGGCTTGCTGGCGCGCACGACGCCGTCGACCCGCTCGCGGTGCGGTGCGGTGAAGACCTCCTCGGTGGGCATGTTCGCGATGAAGCGGTCGCCGGCCGGCGTGCACGACGAGCCGCCGTCCCACCTGTGGCCCTCGGCCAGCCCCACGCGGAGGTCGGTGCCGGGGCCCTTGAAGCGCAGGGCGGCGAAGCCGCGCGAGTTGAGGCGCTCCCGGGCCGACACGAGCTGCTGCGCGTGGGCGCGCCACGCGGCCTCGGGGTCCTCGGTGTCGAGGCGCACGGCGTGGAAGATCGCCTCCCACAGCCTCGCCACCGCCTCGTCCTCGGGCAGGTCGGGGAAGACGCGCCTGGCCCACGCGGGCGAGGCGGCCGCCCCCACCGACCAGGCGATGCCGTCGCTCATCGACAGCTCGTAGTAGGGCTTGAGGCGCGGGCGCCAGTTCGCGAGGTAACGGGCCATGCGCTTCGGGTCGGTGCCGCGGAGGTTGTCGGGGTCGTCGGCGACGATCGCCAGCGAAGCCGCGCCCTCCTGGGCGAGACGGACCATCGCCTCGGCGACGTGCTCGGGCACGATGCCGAAGCTGTCCTCGGGCGCGCGCATGAACCGGGCACGCGTCACGCCGTCGTCCGACCAGATCACCTCGACGTAGGGGCTGCCCATGTCGTAGGCGCGGGCGACGACCGCCCTGGTCAGGTCGACGGCCGCCGTGGTCGTGCGGAGGATCAGCTTCTGGCCGGGCTGCAGGTTGACGCCGACCTTGAGCAGCAGGTCGGCGTAAGCGTCGATACGGGACGCGAGGTCGTGACTGGACATCCCCGCATCCTACCGGGGCGGTCGGCGCGGCGGGGCCCTCCGGACTGCCTTGGCCGCACGCGCCTGGGCTCCTGTCCCGTGCCGCCCCGAGTGTCCGGCACCGCACCCGGGCCGCGCCCCCTAGGTGTCATCATCGGGGCAGGTCGACGCACGCCTCAGGGCTTGCGTTGCCTTCCTTCAGGGCAGGGTGGAATCCCCGACCGGCGGTGATGGGCGCCAGGCGCCACGAGTCCGCGAAGCCCGGAACAGGGCCCGAACCGGTGCGACCCCGGTACCGACGGTGACAGTCCGGATGAGAGAAGGAGGCGAACGGGACGCTGCCGGCGTCCCGCCGAAGGCATGTCATCACCACAGGAGAAGGTCCGTCGTCGCGCCGGCCGCGCGGCCGGGCGCCAGTCCGGAGCGGTCAGGCACATGCGCCGGGCGCTGGAGCTCGCCGCCCGCGGACGGGGTCGCACGTCGCCCAACCCGCTGGTCGGCTGCGTGATCGTGGCGCCCGACGGCAGCGTCGTGGGCGAGGGCTGGCACCCGTTCGCGGGCGGCCCCCACGCCGAGGCCGCCGCGCTGGCGGCCGCCGGCGAGGCGGCGCGCGGGGCGACGGCCTACGTGACGCTCGAGCCCTGCGACCACCACGGCCGCACGCCGCCGTGCACGGAGGCCCTGATCGCCGCGGGCGTGGCCGAGGTCGTGGTCGCGCACCTCGACCCCGACCCGCGCGTGTCGGGCCGCGGCGTGGCCCGGCTCGAGGCGGCAGGCGTCCGCGTGCGCGTGGGCACGCTGGCCGCCGAGGCCGAGGCCCTGAACGAGGCCTACCTCACCTCCCGGCGGCTCGGCCGCCCGTTCGTGCTCTACAAGGCCGCGACGACGCTCGACGGCAAGACCGCCACGACGAGCGGCGAGTCGCGCTGGATCAGCGGCGAGGCCGCCCGCGAGCGCGTCCACGCCTGGCGCGACGAGCTCGACGCCGTCGCCGTCGGCGCCGGTACCGTCGTGCGCGACGACCCCGCCCTCACGACGCGCCTGCCCGGCGGCGGGCGTACGCCGCTCAAGGTCGTGTTCGACGGCGCGCTGCGCACGCCCGCCACCGCGCGGCTCTTCGAGCCGGACCCCGAGGGGGTACCGGCCCGCGTCGTCGTCTTCGCGGCCGAGGGCGCTCCCGCCGCCAGGGCCGAGCGGCTCGCCGCCAGGGGCGCAGAGGTCGTGACGCTGCCGGCCCCCGACGGCCGCCCCGACGTGGCCGCCGCGCTGGCCCACCTGGCCGGCAGGCAGGTGCAGAGCCTCCTGCTCGAGGGCGGCGGCACCCTGGCCTGGTCGTTCTTCGCCCGCCGCGCTGTGGACCGCGTGGCGTTCTTCCTCGCCCCCAAGCTCCTCGGCGGCCCGGCGCCCGGGCCGCTGGGCGGACCGGGGGTCCACGCGCTCGCGTCCGCGTTCGCGCTGACGGACCTCAGCAGCGAACGCGTCGGCGACGACCTGCTCGTGCAGGGTCGCGTCGTCTACCCGGAGGTCGATTGATGTTCACAGGGATCGTCGAGGAGGTCGGCGCGGTCGCCGACGTCAGCGAGCGCCCCAACGGCTCGCTGCGCGTCACCGTCGCCGCCAGCCTCCCCTTCGTCACGTCGCTCGCCATCGGCGACTCGGTCTCGGTCTCGGGCTGCTGCCTTACCGTCGTCGAGCGCGCCACCGGGTCGAGCGGCACGTTCCAGGTCGACCTGGTCGAGGAGACGGTGGGCCGGACCGCGCCCCGCTGGCAGCCGGGCGCCGGCGTCAACCTCGAGCAGGCGATGCGCGCCGGCGCGGCGCTCGGCGGCCACGTCGTCACGGGGCACGTGGACGGCGTGGCCGAGGTCGTCTGCGTCGACGCCACCCCAGGCGCGCACGTCGTGCGCTTCCGCGCCCCCGCCCGGCTCGCGGGTCAGGTCGTGCCCAAGGGCAGCGTGGCGATCGACGGCGTGAGCCTCACCGTCGTCGACGTCGGCGGCCCGGGCGGGACGCGCTCCGACTGGCCCGCGACCGACTTCACCGTCGCGCTGATACCGCACACGCTCGAGGTCACGACGCTGTCCAGCCTGCGCGCCGGCGACAGCGTGAACCTCGAGACCGACGTGCTGGCCAAGCACGTCGAGAGGCTCCTGGCGCTGAGGGAGGCCGGCCATGCCTGACGCGACGCGTCTCCCCGGGCTCGCCGACGTGCCCGAGCTGGTGGCCGAGCTTAAGGCGGGCCGGCCCGTGATCCTCGTCGACGACGAGGACCGCGAGAACGAGGGCGACCTCGTCCTCGCCGCCGAGGCCGTGACCCCCGAGCGGCTGGCCTTCATGATCCGCCACACCGGCGGCGTCGTCTGCCTGGCGATGACGAACGCGATGGCCGACCGCCTCGACCTGCCGCCGATGGTCCAGCACAACACGGCCAGGCGCGAGACGGCCTTCACGGTCTCGATCGAGGCGCGCGAGGGCGTCACCACCGGCATCTCGGCGCAGGACCGCGCCACGACGATCCTGACGGCGATCCGCGACGACGCGCGGCCGTCCGACCTCTCGCGCCCGGGCCACGTCTTCCCCCTCAGGGCCCGCGACGGCGGCGTGCTGCGCCGCGCCGGCCACACCGAGGCGGCCGTCGACCTCTGCCGCCTCGCCGGCATGAAGCCGGCGGCGGCGCTCTCCGAGCTGATGCACGACGACGGCACGATGATGCGTCTGCCCGCGATCCTCGAGTTCGCCGCCGAGCACGGCCTGAAGGTGGGCGCGATCGCCGACCTCATCGCCTACCGGCTGGAGCGCGAGCGGTTCGTCACCAGGGAGGCGTCGGCCGCGCTCCCGACCGAGTTCGGCGAGTTCACGGTCCACGGCTACGTCGACCACGTCAGGGGCGACGAGCACGTGGCCCTGACGATGGGCGACGTCGCGAGCGGCGAGCCCGTGCTCGTGCGCATGCACTCCGAGTGCCTCACCGGCGACGCGCTGCACTCGCTGCGCTGCGACTGCGGCTTCCAGCGCGACGCGGCGCTGCGGGCGATCGCGGCCGAGGGACGCGGGGTGCTCGTCTACCTCCGCCAGGAGGGCCGCGGTATCGGGCTCCTGAACAAGCTCAAGGCCTACGCCCTCCAGGACGCCGGCGCCGACACCGTCGAGGCGAACGAGCGCCTCGGGTTCTCGCCCGACCTGCGCGACTACGGCGTGGGGGCCCAGATCCTCGTCGACCTGGGCGTGAAGCGGCTGCGGCTACTCACGAACAACCCCCGCAAGATCGCTGCCCTGGACGGCTTCGGCCTCACGGTCGAGGAGCGCGTGCCGCTGCACGTGGGCGAGAACCAGCACAACCGCCGCTACCTCCAGACGAAGGTCGAGAAGCTGGGTCACCTGGGCGACTGAGGCCGGCGGGACGGGGCCGCGCCCAGCGGCTACGCTGGGGCATGGCCCTGTTCCGCGACCGCGCCCACGCCGGCCGCGAGCTGGCGGCGGCGCTCGAGCCCTACGCCGGACGCGAGGGGCTGATCGTCCTCGGCCTGCCGCGCGGCGGCGTGCCGGTCGCCGCCGAGGTAGCCCGCGCCCTGGGCGCGCCCCTCGACGTGCTCGTCGTGCGCAAGCTCGGCGTCCCCGGCCACGAGGAGCTGGCGATGGGGGCGGTGGCCAGCGGGGGCGGCGTGGTCCTCAACGACGACGTCGTCGCCCACCTGGGCGTGCCTGCGGCGGCCGTGAGGCAGGAGGTCGAGCGCGAGCAGGCCGAGGTCGCGCGCCGCGAGGCCGCCTACCGCGGCGACCGGCCGCCCCTCGACCTGCGCGGCGCCACGGCCCTGCTCGTCGACGACGGGGTGGCCACGGGCGCGACCGTGCTGGCCGCCGTCCAGGCGGCGCGCGCCGCGGGCGCGAGCGAGGTGGTCGTGGCGGTGCCGGTGGGCGCCCCCGACTCGCTCGCCCGCATAGCCAGGGAGGCCGACGACGTCGTCTGCCCGCAACGGCCGCGCGCGCTGCGCAGCGTGGGCGAGTGGTACCTGGACTTCGCGCAGACCTCCGACGAGGAGGTCAGGCAGGCTCTGGCCGCGGCGGCCAGCGCCTGAGCTACGCCTGGCCGGCGGTCGCCGGCGCCCCGGCCGGCACGTCGATCACGGGCCCCGACCTCTCGATCACCTCGCGCACGACGCGGTAGCAGTCCTCGACGTGGCGGTTGCCCACCAGGCGCATGGCCGTGAAGCTGATGCCGGCCGACGCGGCCTGGCCCACCACCGGCACCCACCGCGCCGCCGACTTCGCGGCGACGCGGATCCCGATGCGCCGCATCAGGCCCATGACGACGTCGGCGGTGACGAGGCGCGCGATCGCCTGGCTGCCGACGCTGGTGACGCCGAGGAACACCAGCTCCTTCGTGCGGGCGTCGAGCCTGTCGACCTGCTCGGGCGTGAGCCCGAAGCGACGGTTCACGGCCGGCAGGAGCTGCATGAAGAGGGTGACGTCGACGCCGACGTCGGCGCCGGGCAGGGGCACGACGGCGGCCAGGCCGGACAGGCCCGCCGAGCGGTTCACGAGCGCGCGGCACTCGCGCCGCACCGCGTCGAGCTCGGCCAGGGTGCGGGGCATAGTGCGGCCGGCCGCGCTCCTGGCCGCGCCGCGCTCGGCCGGGCGCTGCGTGAGCGTGCGCGCGGCCTGGGTCAAGGCTGCACCAGCTCGATGGGCTGGCCCGCCGGCACGTGCCGCAGCGAGACCGAGTTCATGCAGTAGCGCAGGCCGGTGGGAGGCGGCCCGTCCGGGAACACGTGGCCGAGGTGGCTGGCGCAGCGGGCGCAGCGCACCTCGGTCCTCACCATGCCGTGGGACGTGTCGCGGTACTCCCTCACGGCGTGCTCGCTCACGGGGCGCGTGAACGAGGGCCAGCCGGTGCCCGACTCGAACTTCACGCCCGACTCGAACAGGGGGTTGCCGCAGGCGGCGCACACGTACGTGCCGGGGTCCTTCGTCCCGACGTAGCAGCCCACGAAGGGCGGCTCCGTGCCGTGCTGCCTGAGCACGCGGTACTCCTCGGGCGACAGGCGGCGGCGCCACTCCTCCTCGCTGAGCTTCAGAACGTCAGCCATCGATGACCTCCATGGCTACATCATGCCGCCGCGAGCCGCGCCGCACGTAGCGCGGGTCGGAGGAGCGCGGCGGCCGCGCCCGCGAGCTTCCCGGCGCTCCAGCGGCGCATGTGCGTTCCGGGGGGCACCACTGCCTGGACCCGCCGCCGCTCAGGCGCGCCTCCGCGCTCAGGCGTCCGGCCGCCCTGCAGGAGTCCCGCCACCGCTCACGCGCCCTGCTGCCCCCGAGCGCGCTCCCTGCGCCGCACGCGCGGCGCCAAGCGGGACTCGTCCTCGCCCAGCGTGTGCTTCCACCGGTCCTGGCTCTGCCCCGGGCCACGGCCCTGGCAGGCGACGAGGGCGGGCCGACGCGCCGCCAGCCTCGCCAGCACGTCCTCCACCTCGGGAACGCCTCCGAACGCGACGTAGCGCTCGGTGCGGGAGCGCAGCTCGCCGGGCGTCTGGGGCCCGCGCAGCAGCAGGACCGCCAGCACCGCGGCCTCGCGTGGGTCGAGGTCGAGGGCCTGCGCGACCTTGTGCCTGTGCTTCGGCACCCTGTCGCCGTCGGCCTGGACCGTCTCGGCGAGCCCGCGGTCGCGCAGCCGCGACACCGCGGCCAGCACGTCCTGGAGGTGGTAGTCGGTGACCGGGTCCCGGCTCGTCCGCTGGTTGCAGGCGGTGAGCAGAGCCTGGCTGGAGAGCGGGTAGCCGTCCGGTGTCGTGCGCTCCTTCTCGATCAGGGCGCCCAGGACGCGCACCTCGACGTCGCTAAGGGCCATGACGGACGGAGTATACGTCCGTCGGCGCGGGTGGTATCCTGGCTACCGACTGACCACTTCGTGGTCACCCCGTCGGCGGCGCCGCGCCCGCCGCGGAGGAGGTGCGCGTGAGGAGCGTCGGGATCCGCGAGTTCAGGGACAACGCCACCAAGCTGCTGGCCGCAGGCGAGGGCCTGCGCATCGAGCGCCACGGGCACCTGGTCGGCTACTTCGTGCCCGCCACCGACAGCGACGGCAACCCCGCGCTGGTCACGCTCGCCGACCTGCTGCGGGACGCCATCGACTCGAGCGACCTCAGCCAGGAGGAGATGATCGCCCTGCTCAGGGGCTGAACCCTGACGGCAGGCCTGGAGTCGGTCCCTATATGGTCACCGTGTGACCACCCCGTGACCACTACACGGCGGGTCCTCACACCCCCAGCAGCCAGGCGGCCAACCCGTAGGCGGCCGCGCCCCCGACCGTCCCCAGCGCCACGTCGCGTCGCCACAGGTACGCGCCCGCGGTGGCGCCGAGGCCGGCGGCCAGCGCCGCGACCTCGCGCAGCGCCGCGCCCGTCGCGCCGGCGCCTACCTCGCCCGCCGCACGCACGAGGTAGGGCTCCAGGCCGGACACCAGCAGCGCGGCCACGGAGGCCACGGCTATCGCCGACAGGAAGCCGTCGACGTACGGCCTGAGCGGACCCGGCCTCTCCCCCGCGCCCTCGGCGCGGCGACGCGCCAGCAGCAGCGGCACGACGCGCAGAGCCCACGTCCCCACGCCGGCCAGCAGGCACGCCGCCAGCACGGCCGGGCTCACGGCGCCCCCGCGAGCCCGGGACGCGCGCGCGACGCGCCGTAGAGCGCCCCCGCCACCATGCCGGCGGGGATCCCCGTGGCCGTGGTCGACAAGAGGGAGCCCGTCAGGCAGACCACGCCGGCCACGACGGCGACGCCAAGGCGGGCCGTGTCGACGAGCGCCAGCAGGAGCGTCAGGAAGAGCGCCGTCAGCATGAACCCGAGCGCCGCGTCGACGGCCGGGAAGCGGGCCGACGCGCTCCCGCCCAGCACCCCGACGAACGTCCCGCCGGCCCAGGCCAGGTAGGCGCCGAGGCCCAGGCCGAGCAGCCAGCGGTCGCCGACGCGGGCGGGGTCGCGGTCCACCGCCGCGACCGACGCGGCGAACACCTCGTCGGTGAGGAACGAGCTTCACAGCCATGGCCGGCCGGGCACGGGCCGCCCGCCGAGGCGACCCGTCAGGGACGGCCCGTAGAAGACGTGCCGCACGTTCATCGCCAGCAGCGACAGGAACGTGACCAGCGGGCCAGCCCCGCCGGCCACGAGCGCGACCGCCACGAACTGGCTCGCGCCGGCGAAGACCACCAGCGACAGCAGGGCCGCCTCCAGCAGGCTGAGTCCGGCCCGCGCCGCGACGACGCCGAACGAGACCGCGACAGGGAAGTAGCCGAGGGCGATGGGGACGCTCGCCCGGAGCCCGCCCAGGACGCCGTCAGCGCGTGAGATGCTCGATCACCCGCCTCGCGTTCTCGAGCACGTCCACCTCCGCCACGGCGCCGTGCGGCACCGGGGAGGTAGACAACCAGGCGGTGGCCACCAGGACGGCGGCGAGCAGCACGCTCTCGGCGTGGAGCGCGGAGCGGATCCCGTCGCCCCCGGCCCGTGCCCGCGGCAGCAGGACGAAGCGGTTCGCCGCCGCCAGGCCCAGCGTGACGGCGACGAGCCCTAGCTTCACCGCCAGCGCCGCAGCGTACGTCGAGGCGAAGAAGCGCGGCGGGTCGCCGGCGTGCACGAGCGCGCTCAGCACGCCGGTCAAGGCCAGGCCCGCCACCACCCAGGTCGCCAGCCGCGAGACCCGCTCCAGCTCGGGCAGCCCGGGCGCGCCGCGGCGCAGCCCCACCCACCACACCGCGCCCGCCCACGTCGCGGCGCCGAGCAGGTGCGCGAGGTCGACGAGCAGCGGTACGGAGCCGCCCATCGCCGCGGCGTGGCTGAGGCGGCTGAAGCCGAAGCACAGCCACACCCCCAGGACCAGGGCGACGGGCCACCCGCGGCGCGGCAGCAGCGTCGTGGCCAGGGCGAACAGGGCCGCTGCCACCAGCCGCCACGCCACGGCGTGCCCGTGGGCCGTCGTGGTGGCGTAGCGCCACCACAGGGCCAGGTCGGCGGTGGGGATCACCTGCGTGAGGGTGAGCCACAGCTCGGCGAGGGCCAGCAGCGCCAGCGCCGCGGCCGAGGCCCAGACCACGGCCGCCGACGGCCGCTCGTCCGGCGCCAGCCAGTAGCGCCACAGGGCGGCCCCGATCATCGCCGTGAGGGCCGTCCAGGAGAGTGACTTGACTAGGATCAGCAAGGCGTACCTCAGCCCCTGCGACTGTAACCGACGCCGCCGCGAGCGGCCGTCCCGGCGCTCCGACCGGACGATGGCGACGGGCTAGCGTCGGGGGCGGTTCGCTCGCCATTGGCGCCGCGCGCGGCCGAGGCTATGCTCGCGACATGCGCAGAGCACTCACCTCTCTGTCGGCGTTCGCCTCCCTGACGCTGCTGGCCGCCGCCCTGGCGCACGCGCACCTCGACGCGAGCGACCCGGCGCACGGCGCCAGCGTGAGCGGCCCTGTCGAAGCCGTGACGCTGCGCTTCAGCGAGGCGGTGGAGGTCGGGTTCTCGACCTTCAAGGTCTTCCGGCTCGATGAGGCCGTCGCCGCCCTCGGCGCCGCGGCCCACGACCACGGTCAGGCCGAGGACCACGACCACGCCGACGACGGTCACGACCACGGCCCCGCCGCCGACCTGGACCCCGCGGTCCTGGCGCAGGCGGAGGCGGTCGCGGTCGCCGCGATGGCGGACCCCGGCTTCGCGACCGGACAGGTGCCCGCGATCGCCGACCCCGGCAGCGGCGCCCACGACGAGCTGACGCTCGTCCTCGCCGAGCCGCTCGCCCCCGGCACCTACGTCGTGGCGTGGCGCGCGCTCTCCGTCGACACGCACGCCTCCGACGGCTTCATGGTCTTCGAGGTCGCCGACTGAGGTAGCCACGAAGGAGGGCGCGGTCACCGACCGAGCCGCCCACCGGCGACGGGCACGACCGCCGGACGACCCCTCGAGACGCGCCCGCACGGGCGCGCTCGCCGGCCCCCGCTAGGCTGCTGTCGTGCACGCCGTGACCGGCAGCCGCCTGCGGGGGCCACGCCTCGAGCTCACCTCGGGCCAGCAGGAGGCCCTGCGCTGGGTCGCGATCGCGACGATGGTCGTCGACCACGTGGGCGCCGTGCTCCTGTCCACCCACGACGCGCTGCCGCTGCGCGCGGTGGGCCGTGTCGCGTGGCCGCTCTTCGCGTTCCTGCTGGCCTACAACGTCGCGCGCCGCGGGGTCGACCCGCGGCGCTACCTCGCGCCGCTGCTGCTGTGGTGCGCGGTCTCGCAGGTGCCCCACTGGCTGGCGTTCGACAGGTTCGTCGTCAACATCCTCGGCACGCTGTTCCTCGGCGCCGCGGTGCTGACCCTCGTCACGCGGCGCGAGGAGCTCGAGGCCCGCTCCCCCCTGCTGCTGCCCGCCGGCCTGGCCGCGGCGCTCGTCACGTCCTCGTTCGTCGAGTACGGGCCCCGCGGCGTCGCGCTCGTCGTCGTGTGGTGGTGGGCGCTGCGCTCGCGCGACCCGTTCGCCCTCCTCGCCGCCGGGCTCCTCGTCGCCTGGCAGAACCACCCGTGGGTCGTGTGGCCGGCGGCGCTGGTCGCGCTGCCGCTGCCGTTCCTCGTCTCCCGGCTGCCCGTAGCCCTGCCGCGGAGCGGCCGCCTGCCGTGGCTCTTCTACCCCGCGCACCTGGCGCTGCTGGCGGGTATCGACGCGCTGCTGCGCTAGTGTCCGAGAGCTCGAGCGACGGGCCCGTGGGGGGGGTCAGGGAAGCGCTGCCAGGCGCGGCGGCCGAGGGGAAGCGTCGCCTCGCGCGGCCTGACCCGGAGCGGAGCGACGTCCCGAGCCTCGCTCGGCCCGCTCCGGAACGGCGCGACGCGGAGCGCCTCACTCCAGCCGGCGCGAGCGCGGCCACAGCAGCGTGAGCACGAACAGCAGCAGCGCGCCCACGCACGTGATCACGAACACCCGCTCGATGCCGCCCGCCAGCAGCTCCTGCAGGAGCGCCTGGGCCGCGCCTCCCAGCTCCGGCCCGCCGGCGGCGGCTCCCGCCGGGTTCAGCAGCCTCTCGACGGAGCTCAGGTCCAGCGTGTCCTGCGCCCCCGCCCGCGCTATGCCGGCGACTACCGCCGCGTTGAGCACGCCGCCTAGCAGGGCGGCGCCCACGGAGTTGCCCATCAGCCGCATCAGCAGGTTCGCCGCCGTGGCGCTCGCTCGCCGGTCCCACGTCACCGTCGCCTGGATCGTGACGATCGAGGACGTGTTGATGAAGCCCATGGCCACGCCGATCCCGAACGAGGCGGCGGCCACCCACACCGGGCCCAGCTCGGGCCGCAGGAACAGGTACATGATCCCGCCGACCGCGCCCGCGGCGCCGCCGATGCGGGCGGTGTTGGCGGGCCCGAGCGGGATCAGCAGCCGTCCGCAGATCGAGGAGGCCACGGGCCAGCCCAGCGACATCGTCGAGAGGGCGAAGCCGGCCACGAGCGGCGCGTAGCCCATCACGCCCTGGACGTACGGCGGCACGTACGTGATCACGCCGATCATCACGATGCCGGCGACGAACGCGCTGACGTTCGCGAGGAGGATCAGGCCGTCGCGCCACAGGTCGACGGGCAGCACGCCGCCTTGGCGCCGTCGCAGGTGACGCGCCAGGACGGCCGCGGCCGCCGCCACGACCGCGCCCAGCGCCCAGGCCGCCGCCGGCTCGAGCCTGCCGCCCATGTTCAACAGGACCATCAGGCCCGAGACGGCCACGAGGAGGAGGGCCGACCCCGCCACGTCGACCCGCGCGCCGGTCCGGCTGACCTTCTCGCGCAGGAAGCTGCCGATGCCGAGGAGCGCCACGAGCCCGAACGGGACGCTGAACCAGAACACCCACGCCCAGTCGACGTTCGCGACGATCAGCCCGCCCAGCAGCGGCCCGACCACGGAGGAGACGCCCCACACGCTGGCGAGGTAGGCCTGGATGCGCCCGCGCTCGCGCACCGTGTAGAGGTCGCCGGCGAGGGTCACGACCATCGTGCTGAAGCCGGCGGCGCCCACGCCCTGCACGAAGCGGAACAGGATCAGGTCCCGCATGCTGCCGGCGAAGCCGCACGCCACCGACGCCGCCAGGAACAGCGCGACGCTGACCATGAGCACGGGCTTGCGGCCGACCTTGTCGGCGATCCCGCCCGAGATCGGCGTGAACACGGCCTGCGTGAGCAGGTACGAGGCGAAGACCCAGGAGTAGAGCTCGAACCCGCCCAAGGCGGCGACGATGCTCGGCATCGCCGTCGCCACGATCGTGCCCTCGATCGAGCCGAGGGCCATCGTCGTCATCAGGAACGCCAGGACCAGGCCGCGACGCGTCTGGACCGCCGCGGCGTCGCCGGCGTGAGTGGCGCCCGCGCCGCGCACGGCGCCCGCCTCCCGGCCGCCGCCCTTCGCGGCGTCGGCGCCGGGGACCGGGCTAGCTGGGTTCGTCAGGCCGCCTTCGCTCGACACGGTGCGAGCCAACATACGCCCGGACGCCGCCCACGAGGGTAGCCGCCTCCCGGCGCGTCGCCGCGAGCCAGGCCGCCCTCGCCTCCGCGGAGCTGCCGCGCACCGGCGCGAACGCCAACCGGCGAGTGGACGCCACGCCGGCGGGTCCGAACACGACGTCGCGCCAGAACCGCGTGACCGGGTCGCCGAGCGCCGCCTCGGTGGCCGCTCCGGCGTTGCCGGTCGTGACGACGAGCGCTGCGCCCGCGGTGAGCCTGCCGGTCACGGCGCCGCCCTCGCCGACGTCGAAGGCCACGCCCTCGCGCACGACCCGCTCGACCCAGCCCTTGAGGGCTGCCGGCGGGCCGAAGAACCAGACGGGGTGCACGACGACGACCGCGTCGGCGCCGAGCAGGTCGGCCGCGTAGCGCTCGGCCAGCGCGTCGGCGAAGGTCGGTCCGGCCACCTCGGCGGCGGCCAGCCGCGGGTCGAAGCCGTCGCAGTAGAGGTCGTGGAGGACGGTCACGGCGCCCGCCTCCCGCGCGCCCGCCAGGGCGGCCGCGGCCAACGCGGCGCCCAGGCTGCCCTCGTCCGGGTGGCAGAGGACGACGAGGACGCGCGGCGCGGCCGGCAAGCTCAGTCCCCGGCCTCGTCCCAGCCCGCGGCGCGCACGGCCTCCTCGCAGGCGGCCAGCACCGGACCGAGCGCCTTGTCGGGCGCGGGCCTGGCGCCGACCCTCTCGATCACCCAGGCGGAGACCGCGTTCGCGAGCGCCGCGGCCCGCACCGGCGTCACGCCGCGGAGCCAGGCGGCCAGGAAGGCGCCGGCGAACGCGTCGCCGGCGCCGGTCGCGTCGACGAGGCGGCCGGGCGCCGGGCCGACGTGCGTGCCGCGGCCCCCGTCGAAGTAGTAGGCGCCGTCGGAGTCCAGCTTCAGCGCTACGGCCGCGCCGGGATAGAGCTCGGTGAGGCGCCGGCACACCCGCTCGGGGTCGGTCTCGCCGGTCAGCGCCTCGCCCTCCTCGGCGTTCGGGAACAGCAGGTCGAAGCCGAGGTCGGCCGAGGAGCCGACGAACGCCTCGACGCCGATGTCCTGGATCATCTGGAACGAGCCGGGGTCGAACGACAGCGTCGCGCCCGCCTCCTTCGCGACCTGCGCCGCCCGCCGGGCGGCCGCGCGCGGCGGGTCGCCGAAGAACGACCACGCCGAGAGGTGCACGTGCCCGGCCCGGCGCAGGAGCTGCACCGGCAGCTCGCCCGGCAGGAGGTAGTGGTCGGCGCCCTTGCCCGAGACCATCGAGCGCTGGCCCTGGTGGTCGATCCAGACGGCGACCGAGCCGGTGTGGTGGGTGTCGGAGTGCAGCCACACGGCCCCGACCTCCTCCTCCATCAGCTCCTCCTGGGCGAGGCGGCCGAACCTGTCGTTGCCGATCTTGCCGATGAAGCGCGTCGGCAGGCCGCAGCGCCGGGCCCACACGGCCGCGTTCGCGGCGCTGCCGCCGGGGGCGAGCTGCACCTCGCCGTAGATGTCGCCGCCCGCGAGCAGCTCGGTGTTCGCCTGGATCAGCACGTCCCAGGCGTAGTCGCCCACGACGACGAGCGGGACGCGCGCAGCGGCTACGGGAGCACCTCCAGGTCGCCCTGCAGGTCGGTGGTCGCGCGCGGACCCTCCTCGTCGAGGAAGACGTTCATCTCGCAGCGCACGCCGAAGTCGGGGAAGTAGACGCCCGGCTCGATCGTGAAGCCGAGGCCGGGCCTGAGGAGGCGCTCGTCGAGCGTCTCGAAGGAGTCGAGGTGCGCGGCCAGCCCGTGCGGCGAGTCGGAGCCGAGGCTGTGGCCGGTGCGGTGCGTGAACTGCTCCGCGTAGCCGGCGGCGGTCAGCACGCCGCGCGCCGCGCGGTCGGCCTCGGCGCCGGTGGGCCAGCGTCCCTCGGCGTAGGCGTCGGCGATCGCCACGAACGCGGCGTCGCGCGCGGCCTTCACGGCCTCGAAGGCCCGCAGCACGCGCTCGCTCGGGGCCCCGGCGTGACCCATCCACGTCACGTCGGCGTAGGG
>DATGNP010000161.1:0-6811 GCA_035306665.1 Trueperaceae bacterium | reverse complement strand
GGGGTAGCCGACGATCGTGATGCTGTCGCCGGGGATCAACTGGTTCGAGTCGCCGACGAGCACGTGCGGGAACACGACGTCGGAGCCGACGGGCTCCTCGTCGTACCACTCCTCGATCTTCAGAACCGCCAGGTCGTGGGTGGGGTCGCCCGCCACGAATCGCGCCCAGAACGTGAACTCCGGTGGCTGGTCGGTGAACTGCGGGCTCGTGATCAGGATCGCGTGCCACTCGTGGTGCCGCCTCAGGCCGAGGTCGCCGACGACGTGGTAGTTCGTGAGGACGTGGCCGCTGGGGCTGATGATCGTGCCCGAGCCCGACCAGTTCACAGTCGAGCCGGCCTCGCTGTCGTAGGGGATGACCTGTACGACCGCCTGTACGATGTTCAGCCTGACGTCGCGGGGGAGGCCCTGAGCGGCCGCCAGGGCCGCGCCGGCCAGGACCAAGGTGGCGAGTAGAACGCGTCGCATGCGCATGGACGGTACCTCCAGCAGCCTGACCGCTTTCTGACTACGCGGCCGCTCCTGGGTCCCTCCGGCTCCTGGCGGCGCTGCGCGGCATGGCGTTCGGCGCGACGATTCTACAGCGTGCGCCCGGCTCGAGCCGGGGGGTCCTTCACGTCCTGGGCCGGCGCCGGCTTCGTGCTGCCGGCGACGTGCTCGGCGTAGCGCAGGGCGCTCAGCTTGGGCGTGCGAGCCTGCGTGGCGAAGTCGACGTGGACGAGCCCGAACCGACGGGTGTAGCCCCGCGCCCACTCGAAGTTGTCGAGGAGGCTCCAAGCGAAGTAGCCGCGCACGTCGGCGCCCGCCTCCCGCGCCCGCGCGACCGCGGCGATGTGGTCGGAGAGGTAGCGCCAGCGCGCCTCGTCGCCGAGCGGCGCCTCCCCGGTCACGGTCTCGGGCTCGGCGTACCCCGCGCCGTTCTCGGTGACGTAGAGGGGCAGGCCCGTGCGCTGGGCCAGGCGCGTCAGCAGGTGCTCGAGCCCGTCGGGGTAGACCTCCCAGCCCATGTCGGTGTGCGGCGCGCCGGCCGCGGGCACCGCGGCGGCGTGCGGCCAGGGGGCGTGGGGGTCGTGCCGCACGAGGGTACGCGTGTAGTAGTTGACGCCCAGGTAGTCGAGCGGCGCCGCGATGACGCCCAGGTCGCCTTCCCGCGCGTGCGAGGCCGCAGCGTGCGGCCGCTCGGCGGCCTCGGGAGGGTAGCCGTCGCCCAGCAGCGGGCCCAGGAACACCTCGTGGTTCGCGACGTCGTGGCGCCTGGCGGCCTCGACGTCGGCGGGGTCCGCCGGGTCGGCGGGGTAGGCGGGCGTGAAGTTGAGGACGACGCCGTGAGCCGACCCGGGGGCCTCGGCGCGGAGGCGCCCGAGCGCGAGCCCGTGGCCGAGGAGGAGGTGGTGCACCGCCGCCTGGGCCCTGGCCGCGTCGCGTTCGCCGGGCGCGTGCTCGCCGGTCAGGTGCGCGAGGAACGCGCTGCACCACGGCTCGTTGAGGGTCGCGTACGCGGTCACGCGGTCGCCGAGGCGGGCGGCGACGGCCTGGGCGTAGTCGGCGAAGACGTAGGCGGTGTCGCGGCTCACCCAACCGCCCTCGTCCTGGAGCGGCTGCGGCAGGTCCCAGTGGTAGAGGGTCGCGAACGGCTTCAGGCCGCGCGCCAGCAGGCCGTCGACGAGCCGGTCGTAGTAGTCGAGGCCGGCCTCGTTGACGCGGCCGCGGCCGGCGGGCACGACCCGCGGCCACGCCACCGAGAAGCGGTAGGCGTCCAGGCCCAGCGCCGCGAGGAGGTCGAGGTCCTCGGCCCAGCGGTGGTAGCTGTCGCACGCGACGGTCGCGTCGGAGCCGTCGTCGATCTTGCCTGGCGTGGCGCAGAACGTGTCCCAGATCGACGGCCCACGGCCGTCCGAAGTCGTCGCCCCCTCGACCTGGAAGGCGGAGCTGGCGGCTCCCCAGACGAAGCCTCGTTGGTGTGACAAGCTCACTCCTCCTCGGATGACCCGCCGCGTGCCCTGGCGGGGTGAAGCTCGATGAGCGTCGCGGAGCGGCCCGGCAGCGCGAGCGTGCCGTCCGGGCCGAGGGGCACGGGGACGGGGGACGCGTCGTGCTCGGCGTCGAGCAGCCACGCCGCCGTCGGCAGGTAGTCGGACGGCGTGACGGCGAAGGGCAGCTCTACCGCGTCGTCGCGCAGGTTCGTGAGCATCACGGTCAGCGCCCCGTCGTCCCGGAGCGCGGCGTAGGCCGACACGTGCTCGGCGTCGGCGGTGGCCGCTACGAGCTCGTCGCCGAAGCGGCCGTAGAGCCGGTAGACGTAGTAGCTGGGGCGCGGGCCCGACTGGGAGAACAGGCCCCACGAGCCGCGGGCGTCGGAGCTCACCAAGTCGAAGTAGCCGACCGCGTACGCGCCGTCGACGATCAGCTTGCCGAGGACGTCGGCCCACCACACGGCGCTCATGCGCGAGTCGTTCGTGGCCTCCCCGTACGCGGTCGCGCTCCAGTGCGAGTTCGCCTCGGTGACGGCGAACCTCAGGTCGTCCCTGCCCGTGGCGGCGATGGCGAGGTCCCGCAGGCGCGAGACGAGGTGGGTCCACTCCGCGGCGTTCGCCCGCAGGTCGGCCGCCGTCGTGCCGGGGCCGCCGACGACGCGGGGGAACGGGTAGCGGTGGACCGCGACGACGTCGACGAGGTCGCCGTTCGCCGCCAGGAACCCCTCGACCCACTCGACGCCGTCCCGGTCGCGCGGGGTGGAGCTCTCGAGCCCGGTCCACTGGTGCGGCTCGGGGCCCATCAGGACGATCTCGGGGTCGACGGCCAGCATCGCCTCGGCGATCGCCCGCCACTCGCGGTTGAGCGTGGCCACGTCGTAGTCGTCGTAGAGCGAGGGCTCGTTGCCGATGTACCAGTGCCTCACGCCGTAGCCTCGCTCGACGTTGACGAACCTGACGAGCTCGGCCGCCGCCTCGGGCGTGCCGCCCCTGAGTCGCACCTGGACGCTCGGCTCGGCGCCGAGCAGTCGGGAGACGCGCATGAGCATGTCGAGGTCGAAGGGCCTCAGCTCGCGCTCGTCGCCGACGGCGCCGCCCGGGAACCTCACGAACGTGATCCCGGCCGCGGCGGCAGCGTCGAACAGCTCGACGGGCAGCGCGCCGAGGGGCCCGTAGTTCACGCCGTAGACGTAGGGCCCGACGCGGCCCAGGGCGACGGTGGCGTCGACGCCGACCCCGCCCTGCGCCGCGGCCCAGCCGAGGCACAGGCAGGCGGCCAGGAGGGCCGCCCTAGCCCCGCGCCGCACTCACTTCTCCACGCCCGTGATCACGATGCCGCGCATGAAGAAGCGCTGCGAGAAGAAGAACAGGAGCACGGGCACCACCATGCCGAGCAGCGCCGTCGCCTGGATCAGGTGCGGCTGCTGCGAGTAGATGAAGTTGTACTGCTGGATGCCGACCGATATCGGGTGCAGGCTCGGCTTGCCCAAGGTGTAGAGGAGGGGCTCGAAGTAGTCGTTCCAGGCGAAGACGATGTGGAACAGGGCCACGGCGATGATCACCGGGTAGGACTGCGGGATGACGACGGAGGTGAGGACCCTGGCGGGGCCAGCCCCGTCGATCATCGCGGCCTCGTCGAGCTCCCTGGGGAGCTGCATGAAGTACTGGCGCAGCAGGAACACGTTGAAGGCGTTGGCGAAGAAGTGCGGCACGATCAGCGGCAGCCACGTGCCGGTCCAGCCGATCGCGTCGAAGAACGCGTAGGTCGGCACTAGCAGCACCTGCTTGGGCAGGATTATCGTCGCGATCAGCACCATGAACATCGCGCCCTTGAAGGGCAGCGGGAAGCGCGCGAAGGCGTAGGCGACCATCACGCACGACACGAGCGTCCCGACCATGCCGGTGAAGGCGATGAAGGCGGTGTTGAACAACAGCCGCGGGAACGCGATGCCGTTCCACACGGCGGCGAAGTTGCCGGTGCGAGGCGCCCAGACGTAGACGGGCTTGAGGGTCCGCCAAGCGCCCTCCCAGACGACCTCGGCGCCGGCAGGGTCCTCGGGGTCGACGAAGACGCTCTCGCGCCGTCCCGGCCGCACCAGGGCCAGCTCCCTGACCTCGCCGTCGATCGGCACCCGGTAGACGGGGACCTGCCTGCCCCCGACCTCCACGGTCAGCGGGTCGACGGGAAGGATCGGGCCGGTGGCGCTGGCGACGATCTGGTCGCGGTCCTTGAACGACGTCACCAGCATGTAGGCGAAGGGCATCAGGAACGCCGTCAGCACCAGCGAGGCGAAGAGGGTCACGGTGCCGTAGAGGCCCATCCGGCGCAGCCCGCGGCGGTAGTGCGGGGCCGTGTTCGCGTACGAGCCGCCGATCGTGGGGTACGCGGGGGCGCCCCGCGCCACGGCCATCAGCGGACCTCGCCGGCGGCGTAGAACACCCAGTACCTGGCGCTGTAGAAGAGCAGGCCGGTGAAGACCATGGTGATCACGAAGAGCAGCCAGGCCAGGGCGGAGCCGTAGCCCATGTCGAAGAAGACGAAGCTCGTCTTGTAGAAGTGGATGTTGAAGAACATCGTCGAGTCGCCCGGCCGGCCGGTGCCGTTCGAGAGGATGAATGGCACCTCGAAGTAGCGCATCAGGCCGATGACGGCGAGCACGAGGTTGTAGAAGATCACGGGCGAGATCATCGGCAGCGTGATGTGCCGGAAGCGCGCCCAGGCGCTGGCGCCGTCGACGCGCGCGGCCTCGTAGAAGGCGGTGGGCACGGCCTGCATGCTAGCGAGGGTGATCAGGAAGGCGTTGCCGATGCCCCAGAGCCCGATGATCACGAGCGCCGGGTAGATCCAGTTCACGTCGTCGAGCCAGTTCGGTCCCGGGACGCCGACGAGGCGCAGCAGCCGGTTCAGCCAGCCGGACTGGGCGTTGAGGACGCCCTGCCAGATGAAGATCGCGGACACCACGGGCACGACGTACGGCATGTAGAAGAGCGTGCGGAAGAAGGGCTTGCCGACGAGCCACTTGCTGTCGAGCAGGGCGGCGAGGGCGACGGGCAGCACGATGCCTATCGGCAGGGCGAGCAGCGCGAACCTCAGGGTCACGCCCAGCGAGACCTTGACGAGCGGGTCGACGAACAGCTTGCGGTAGTTGTCGAGGCCGACGAACGAGACGCTCTCGGGCTCGGTGAGCCGGAAGTCGGTGAACGAGAAGACCAGCGAGGCCAGGATCGGCAGGATCGTGAACGCCAGGAAGCCGATCACCCAGGGCGACAGGAAGACCCAGCCCCAGACGCGCTGCTCGCGCAGTAGGGGCGAGGGCTTGCCTCTGCCGAGCGCGGTGCGTGCGCTCATGGGAGTCCTCCCTCCGGGTCGGCGGCCGGCCGGACGCGGGGGGCGTCCGGCCGGCGCCTAGGCTCGTAGGCTAGCGGGCCTCGTCGAAGAGGACCTGGAGGTCGGCGATGAGCCGGTCGATCTCGGCGTCGACGTCGAGCCCCGGCTGGCTGTCGAGGAGCGACTTGAACTGGTCGAGGCGGTCGTTGGCCCGGTTGTGGTTGGGCATCGGCGTCTCGTGGCTCGGCACGTCGGCGAAGGCGACGTGGGCCCGCGCGACGTCCCAGTTCACGCCCTGCGAGTACTTCTCGTCGAGCGCGGCGAAGAAGGCCGCCTGGTCGCCCGGGCGCGTGGGCATGCCGCCGTAGACGGCCAGCAGGTCCATCGAGGCCGGGCCCGTGAGGTACGTGAGCACCTCGAACGCCTCCTCGGGGTTGTCGGTCTGCCGCATGATCCGGAAGGTGTCGGCGTGGAGCCGCGCCGTGACCTCGCCGTCGTAGGCGGGCAGCGCCGCCGCGTCCCACTCGGTGCCCGAGAGGCAGCACGTGTACCAGAGGTGCGACTGCGCCATCGCCACGTTGCCGGACTCGAACGGGTTGCCGGCCGCCAGCAGGTCCGAGCCGTCCTCGTCCGCCGAGGGCATGAAGTGGTGCGTCCAGATCGCGTCGTAGTACCAGCGCCAGCCCTCGCGCCAGTTGTCGGGCATCTGGGCGTTGCCCGCCTCGTCGACGAGGAGGCCGGGCCCGAACAGTGTCACGTTCTGCCGCGCCGCGCCGGCGCCCGCCCACTGGTTCACGAAGCCCCACTGCACCGTCTGCGTCGGGTCGAACTCGGGCTCGGTCGCGTCGTAGCCGTTGGCGTCGACGGTGAGGCGCTTGGCGACCTCGGTCAGGGTGTCGATGTCCCAGGGGACCTCCTGGCCGTCGAGCACGTACGGCGCGCCGATCTCGGCGGGCGGGTACTCGAGCCCGGCCTCGTCGAACAGCGCCGGCCGGTAGTAGAGGAACGCCGGGAAGCTCGCGAAGGGGATGCCGATGAGGCCGTCGTCGGTGCGCTGGTTCTCGACCGCCGCCTCGGGGAACTGGCTCAGGTCGTAGCCGTCGGCCTCGATGAGCGGCTCGAGGTCGAGGAAGTTGCCCGCGAACGCGGCCGAGCCCGCGCCGCCGACCGGGCCGACGATGTCGGGCGCCTCGCCGGTGGCGATGAGCGTGGACAGCGTCGCCACCGAGACCTCGTTCGTGACGTAGACGATCTCGAGCCTGATGTCGTCGCGCGAGGCGTTGAAGCGCTCGACGATCGCGTCCTGCGCGGCCTGCTGCTCGGGTTGCGCGCCGGCGCCGAGGCCCACGAACCAGGTGATCGTCACCGGTTGGGCCAGGGCCGCGCCCGCGAGCGCCGTCAGCGCAGCCGCCAGTAGTCTCCTGCCCATCTCACACGTCCTTCCCGGCGGTCACCTGACCGCCACCAGGGGGTGCCCGTAGGGGTGGGCGCGGTCCGGAGCGGCGCCCTC
>DATGNP010000160.1:0-3560 GCA_035306665.1 Trueperaceae bacterium | reverse complement strand
TAGACACCGTCGTCGGCGACCGCGGCACGCGGCTGTCGGGCGGCGAGAGGCAGCGCCTGGCGCTCGCCCGGGCGCTGCTGCGCGAGCCCGAGCTGCTCGTCCTCGACGAGGCCACCAGCAGCCTCGACGCCGTGAACGAGGCCCGCGTGCAGGAGGCGATACGCCGCCTGCACGGGCGCGTGACGATGGTCGTGATCGCGCACAGGCTCGCGACCGTGCGCGACGCCGACGCCGTCCACGTCATGACGGACGGCAGGCTCGTCGAGTCGGGGAGCTGGCGGGAGCTATACGCCGAGGGCGGCGCGCTGCGCGAGCTGGCCGCGGCTCAGGGGCTCTCGGCCTAGGCACTCGGCCTGCAGCAGGTCGGCCGTCTCGGCGAGTCGGTCGTAACCATCCGGGTAGCTGAGCTCGTAGACGGGCGCCCCGGCGGCGACCCGCAGGTAGGCCGCGACCAGCTTCCGCTGGCGATCGTCGTCCGTCGAGGAGTAGTGGAAGTAGCAGCGCGAGAGGAGGGCCTTGAGAGCCGTGCTCGGCCCGAGGCGCGCCAGGCGCGGGGCGGCGACGTCGGCGCGCCTGTCGAGCATCACGAAGCCGGCGAGCGGCACGGGATCGCCCAGGCCGACCTCTGCCGTCACCACGGTCTTGTCCCTCACGGGCAGCCCGTACCTGGCGGCGGAGTCGTCGCGCAGCCGCGGCACGAACGGCAGCGGACGGAGGACCGGGACCGCGCGCGGGTCCGCCGGCACCTCCAGCACCACGGCGTCGTCGGCGACGAGCCGGTGCCCGCGCTCGACGAGCTCGCAGGCGAGCGTCGTCTTCCCCGAGCGCGACGGCGCCAGCAGGACCAGCGCGCCGCCTTCACCCATCACCGCGGTGCCATGCAGCGCCTCGTAGCCGTAGACCTGTAGCGCCACGGGGGCGAGGGAGCGGTAGTAGTCGTCGTGGGCGCGGGCGCGCGAGGCGCCCGGGTCCGGCACGACCTCGGCCCTGAGCGTGCCCGTGGTCGCGACCGCGGGGAAGCGGTAGGAGCCCGTCCCGTCGAGCCACAACCAGCACCAATCGCCCTCGCGGCAGGCGCGGGCGACGACGCGCTGGCCCTCGGTGTCCTCGAAGGCCGTGGAGTCGTCGTCGGACGTGAGCGCGGCGGGGACCTGCAGGTCGGGTGAGAAGACGAGCGGCTCGATGATCACGTCAGATAGGGGTACGCGCGGTGGAACGGTGTCCGTGTGGCCGCGGCGCGCGGCGCGCGGCCACACGGCTGGATAGGCTTAGAAAGCCCAGGGGGAACGGCCCTTCCCAGAGCCGCTCGAGCTGAAGCTGCCGGGGCCGCTGTAGTTGCCACGACCGCTGTGCTTACGGCCACCCATGACGACCTCGGTGACCTGACCCACGGCCGTGACCTTCATCGGGGTCCACTTCTTCATAAGCACCTCCTCTCCTCCTAGGAACGCGTCGCTGCCTCGAGCGCGCGGTCACTAGCCCAGTTCTCGACGTGCTCGCAGACACGGGGCAGCTCCTCGAGGCCGTCGCGGAACGACAGCCGGAAGACGGGAGCCGCGGCCTTCAGCCTCAGGTAGGCCTCGACCAGCGTCCGCTTGCGAGCGGGATCGTTTATGGAGTCGACGAACGCGTCGGTGAGCAGCCTGCCGAGGACCTCGGCGCCACTGACGCGCTGCAGTTGGGTCTCGGGGGCGCCGCGTTCCAGCAGGAAGACGGCGGCGATGGGCAGCGCCTCGTCGAGCCGGCGCGACCAGCCGCGGCTCGTGGCACGCACGGTGCCGCGGCGCGGGGCGCCCAGGCTCTCGGCGCTGGCCCGGCGCAGCCGCGGCGCGAACGGCACCGGGAACGCCGAGGCGGTGCGCGGGTCGAAGACCACGAAGTCGTCGGCGACCTGGCGCGCCCCACGCTCCGCGAGAGCGTAGGCCAGCGTGGACTTGCCGGTGCGCGAGTCGGCGCAGAACACGACCACGCCGATCCCCTCGAAGGCGACGGCGCTGGCGTGTAGGGCCTCGAAGCCGTGGGGCTGGACCGCCACGGGCATCACCGTGCGCAGGAAGTAGTCGTCGAGGTCCTCGAACGAGACCCCCGGTTCCGGGGTCACCTCGACGACGACGAGGTTCGGGTCGGCGGGCGAGCGCGGGAACCGGTAGGCCCCGACGCCGCGGACGACCAGCCAGCTGTAGGCGCCCGCGTCGAGACCGAACGCGACGGGCACGCGGTGCCTGTCGCGCCAGACGACGACGCCCGGGGTGTCCTCCGACACGCTGGGCGGCGTCGCGGTGACGATGCGGAGCTCGGCGACGCCGAGGGGGGCGACGGCTGAGACCGGCCCCGGCCCTTCCCCGCGCGCCAACGTGGCGATCACGGCCCCTCGGCCTCCGGGGAGACGATCTGCTCGGCCACGAGCACCGCGACGGTGCTGGCGACGTTGGCGGCGATCTCCTCGCGCGGCGCGTCGTACTCGGCGGCGAGCACGTCGACGGCCTGCGCGCCGGTCATGCCTTCTCGGATGAGCTCGAGCAGCCGGCCGGCCGTCTCGTTGAGCTCCACGATCCGGTCGGTGCCGAGGTGAACGGCGATGACCGAGTCTTCGATCCGCTCGAGGACGACGTCCGGGTGTACGGCGAAGCCGTGGTCAGGTGGTCGCTGCAAGACGTTGGCCTCCTTGGCCGGGATGACGCGGGGCGCCGGTAGCGGCGCGGACTTCGAGTAGCCGGATGATAGCCAGGTGAGAGGCGGGCGCCCGTGCGGCGGTCACAGCCCCGTGGCGCCTGCCGGGTCAGTGCCGCCGGGCACGAGGCGGGGCACCGGCGCCGCCTTCCCGTGCGGCGGGACTCCCACGCGGCCGCGAGCGTGCGACGCCACACCCTCGCGCCGCCCTCAGGCAGGGCGCGGAACCAGCACCTTCTCGGCGAGGAACACCTCGATGGTCCGCGCGACGTCCTCCTGCACGGTCGCGAGCTCGGCGTCGTACGCGCGGGCCAGGGCCTCGGCGGCCTCGGCGGCGGTCTTGCCCTCGCGCAGCAGCTCGAGGAGGCGCGCGGCGGTCTCGTTCAGCTCGTGCACCTCGTCGGTGGCGAGGTTCACGACGATCGTCGCGTCGCCCAGCTTCTCGACCATTACGTCCTCGGCCAGCGCGTAGCCGCGCGCTTCGGGGTCGTTACCCATGCGACCAGGCTACTGCAGGGCCGGGCGGCCACCGCAACGGCCGGCGGCCGGCGCGAGCGTCGACGTTCGCTCGCGCCGCGCCCGGGGGCGGGTCCTCAGGCCACGGTGATCGAGTCGTCCAGGTACACGTCCTGGATGAGGTTCAGGAGCTTCACGCCCTCGGCCATCGGCCGCTGGAACGCCTTGCGGCCCGAGATCAGGCCCATGCCGCCGCCGCGCTTGTTCAGCACCGCGGTGAGCACGGCCTCGGCGTAGTCGTTCGCGCCGCCCGCGGCGCCGCCCGAGTTGATCAGGCCGGCGCGGCCCATGTACGAGTTCGCGACCTGCCACCTGACGAGCTCGATGGGGTGGTCGTCGGGCATGAGCTCCTCGTACATGCGCTCGTGCGTGCG
>DATGNP010000159.1:0-5442 GCA_035306665.1 Trueperaceae bacterium | reverse complement strand
CCTGGGGGCGCTGCGCGTGCTCGAGGGCTTGATCGCGTACTTCGAGAAGCGCGACCTGCCGCCGCCTCCCAAGGTCGAGAAGCGCGCCCAGCAGCAGTTCGAGGAGGAGGAGTTCGGGTTCTGCACCGAGTTCCTCCTCTCCGACGTGACGGTGCCCACCGCCGAGATCCAGGCCGTCGTCGCGCCGTTCGGCGACTCTCTGCTCGTCGTCGGCGCCGAGGGCTTCGTCAAGGGCCACATCCACACCCAGGAGCCGGAGAAACTGCTGGCCACGGTCGGGCGCTTCGGGCGCATGGTGCGCTCGAAGGTCGAGGACATGAGCGAGCAGCACTCCGAGATCCTCGCCGACGTCGACCTCGCCAGCGACGCCGGGCCGCGCGTCGCTGCGGTGGCCGTAGCCAGCGGCTACGGCCTCACGCGCGTCCTCCGCAGCCTCGGCGTGCGCGTCGTCGGCGGCGGCCAGACCGACAACCCCTCCGTCGAGGACCTGGCCGACGCCGTCCGCAGCGTCGGCGCCGACACCGTGATCCTCATGCCCAACAACAAGAACGTGATCATGGCCGCCGAGCGCGTGCCCGAGGTCGTCGCCGACAAGCGCGTCGTCGTGCTGCCCACGCGCACGCTCGGCGAGGGCCTGGCGGCCGCGGTCGCCTTCAGCGAGGACGGCGACCCCGACGAGGTCATCGCCGAGATGGAGGGCGCGGCGCGCGGGGCCAAGACCCTCGAGGTCACGAGCGCCAGCCGCGACGTCCAGCTCCCGGGCGTCGACGTGCAGGAGGGCCAGGCGATCGGCCTTGTCGACGGGGTCTTGGAGCTGGCGGCCGAGGACCACGACGCCGCGCTGCTCGACCTCGTCATGCGGCACGGCGCGAGCCACGACGTGGCCACGCTGTTCCACAGCACCGAGGTCGACGAGGCGCGGGCCGCGGCCGTGGTGGCGCGGATCGGGGAGGCGTTCCCCGACCTCGAGGTCGAGGTCCACCCCGGCGGCCCCGACCTCTACCCGTACCTCATGGTCCTGGAGTGACGGCCCTGGAGCGACGCCCGCCACGCGGGACGCGGCGGGCGTCCCGACGTGAAGGGCGCCTTAGGGGAGGGTTACGTCTCCGTTAAGGTCCTCATCCCCTAGCTGAGACATCTCAAGGTCGCCGCGCCGATAGTGGCAATGGACCGCGGAACGTGGCGGAGGTCTCAGTTCGGGGCCTCCGCCCTAGGCTCGCTCCCCAGGGAGGTCCCATGAGACGCTTCGTACCGCTCGTCGCCAGCGCGCTGGTCGCGCTCGCCCTCGCAGCCTGCAGCACCGTTGGGCCCGGCGGAGGTCAGCAGCCGCCCGACGACACCATCGACGTGAGCGTGACCGCCGCGAACAACGACCCCACGCAGCCCGTAAAGTCCGTCTCCTTGGGGAACGGCGACGAGCAGGTGTTCGCCGTCACCGTCTCCCAGGACGTCGCCGGCTTCGGGCTCCTCTACGTCGAGCTCGACCGCGAGGTCGACCTCGAGGTCATGACGGGCGCCTACGGGACCGTGAACTACAGCTCGTCGTCGCTCGCCTACTTCGGCTCGGGCAGCGAGGGGCTCGGGACCGCCGCGGCCGCGGGGCTCGGTCCGCAGGCCGTCACGCTTAGCGTGACGTGCCGCGGCTCGTGCATGATCCTCGAGCTCGCCGCCGGCGGCACGTTCTACGTGCGGGTCACCAACCCCGGCCCGAGCACGAACGTGAGCCTCTACGTCTACGGCGACGCCTACGGGGACGAGTACGAGCCGGAGAACGACACGCTCCAGGGCGCCCCGACGTTCCAGTTCTTCGACAGCGGCGCTATCGAGACCGTCGGCGACGTCGACTACTGGTACTTCGAGGCCCCGACCACCGTCACCTTCGACACCAACGACCTCGCCATCCCCCTCGAAGCCTGGATCCTCGACGCGGCGGGCAACCTCGTGGGGGACGGGCCCGGCCCCTACCTCCCCGGCGACCAGATCACGCTCTTCGCGAACGAGTACCTCAGGGTCTGGGCCGTGGAGGAGTGGCAGGCCGCCAGCTCGGCCCGCAGCCGCTACGACATCGAGGACGTCGACCCGCTCTAGGGCTTAGCTTGGAGGCATGAGAACGCCCATGACCCGGAAGCCGGGGCGCACCGCCCACGTCGACGCTCCCACCGTTCCGCCGGCGCCGCGGCCCGGCCGCCGGGTCGCGGCCAGGCTCGCGGGGGCGGCGGCGCTGCTCGCCCTCGCCGTCGCCGCCTGCACGCCGCCGCCGCCGCCGCCCGCCGACCCCCTCGTCGCGCGGGCCGACGGCGGCGCGAGCCCGTCGGAGACCGTCGTCCTCGCCCCCGGCGAGTGGGCCGACTTCGAGCTCGTGCTCGACGCGGTCAGGCACTTCGACCTCGTCTACGCCGAGCTCGACACGACGCAGCCCGCCGTGGTCGAGCTCCGCGGCGGCAACTACTGGACCGCGATCGCCAGCAGCGACACGCCGGACTTCTTCGTGCGCGGCACGATCGCCGGCGTGCCCCCGCCGCGGCCGGCCGCCGCCACGCGGCTCGACCCCGGCGCCATCGGGTACGACCTCGTCTGCCGCGGGCCGTGCGTGATCTTCCGGCCGACGAGCCAGCGGTTCTTCCTGCGCGTCGTCAACACCGGCAGCACCTTCCTCGTCGCCGACGTCTTCCTCTACGGCATGGGGTTCGCCGACGAGCACGAACCGGAGAACGACCGCATGGACGACGCGCCGCCCCTCGCCGACGGCGAGACCGGCGCGCTCGAGCTGCTCGGCGACACCGACTTCTGGTACGCCCCGGTCGACGCGAACGTCACGTTCGTCCCCAACTCGGGCGGCCTGGCCCTGCAGGCGTCGGTCTTCGACGCCTGCGGCCTGTCGGTGGCGGGCCCGTTCGACGACGGCACGGCGTTCCGGGTGTTCGCCGGCGAGACCGTCCGCGTCAGGGCCGCCCAGGACCGCGCCGGCCCGCCGGGTCGCAGCGGCTACACGGTGCTGGTGGGGGCGCCCACCGGCGGCACGCCGCCGCGCGACCCCGGGTGCCGGCCCGCGACCGCGAACCTGAGCCCGAACACGCCGGTCGCCACGCAGTTCATGGGCTCGGGCGCCACGGCCACGTTCGTCGTCACCGTCCCCGCCGGCGTGCGCTCGCGCGACGTGATCCAGTTCGAGGTCGGCGGCTCGGCGCGCCTCGAGGTGCTGAGCTCGGGCGGTTCCGTGCTCTTCTCCAGCACCTCGCCCGACGTCTTCTTCGCCGGCGGCGCCGCCTCCATGGCCCCCGAGGTGGCACCGTCCGGGGTCGCCGTGAACCGCGTCTGCGGCGGGCCGTGCGTGATCGTCCCGTCGCCGGCGTCCTCCTACCTCGTGCGGGTCCGCAACACGGGCTCCGCGCGGAACGTGCCCCTCTACGCCTTCGGGCGCGCCTTCGACGACCGCACCGAGCCGGCCAACGACGCCCGCAGCACGGCGCCCTCGATCGTCGGCGACGGCAGCGGCGCGATCGAGACCGTCGGCGACGTCGACCTCTGGCTCGTGCCGTTCACGGGGCAGGTGGCCTTCGACACCGTGTCCGGCGGACCGGCGTTGCAGGCGCACGTGCTGAACCCGCTGGGCGACGTCGTCGCCGGGCCGTACGCTCCGGGGACGACCTTCGAGGTCTTCGCCGGCGAGTTCGTCAGGGTCAGGGCCGCCGACCCGAACAGGGCGGCGGTCGCGGGGCGGAGCACGTACTTCCTCGACTAGCGGTTAGACTCGCCGCCATGTCGAGGACCGCCGCGCGCCTGGCGCGCCTGCTCGCCGCGACGGCGCTGTGCCTGTGCGCCACGCTGGCGGCGGCCCAGGTGTGCAGCGAGGAGCTCGCCGCCGCCGTGCCCGGCGGCGAGCTCGACCGTCCCGCGACGGGCGTCGACGCCGCGCTCGTGCTGCGGCGGGCGGTGCAGCTCGTCGAGCCGGCCCTCCCGCCACTAGTGAGGGTCGACGGCGCCGTCGTGCCGGCGGACCACCCCGCCCGGGAAGCAGTCGACTACGTCAGGGCGCGCGGCCTCCTGCCCGACGGTTGGGAGGCCGACGAGCTGACGCCGGAGGCGTGGCGGCAGATGCACGCCGGCTTCCTGGCCTGGTACAAGCTCGACGGCCCGCTGCCCTCGCGTGTGGGGTCGGTCCGCGAGCTGGTGGCCGACATGGCCGCGACGCTGGCGCGCGTGGGGGGTGCCGTGAGGCCGGCGGCGCTGCTCGCCTCCGACCCGGACGACGGCAACCGCCTCTCGTTCTGGGCGATCATCTGGAACTGGACCGTCTACCCACAGCTCCTCGTCCACCGTCCCCTGGACGGCATCGAGCTGCGCGGGTCGCCGCGCGACGTCCTGTCGCACCTGAGCAACTGCGCGGTCCGCGTCAGCGCGTTCATCACCGCGCCCGAGGGCACGGCGAAGGACCTGTTCCTCGCCCACAACGACTCGCGCATGTACGTGGTCGCCAGCCAGCCGGACGCGGGCGCGTGGCCGCTCGAGGTGCCGCCAGGCGCCGAGCTCGACGCGTTCGCGTTCGCGCTGCCCGAGCTCGCCGACGCTCAGGTCTACGCCGCCGTCTTCGACGGTCCCGAGGTCGGCTTCGGCACGATCTTGGGCCTCATGACGCGCGTGCGCACGAACCTGTCGCCGGCGGGCTTCCTCAGCCACATGCAGTCGCCGTAGGGGCGAGGCGGCGCTAGCCGGCTCCGACCCCCGGCACGCGGTCAGGCGGTGACCCTGGCGGCGACGGCGGCCTCGATGCCGTCGCGCATGGCGGCGGCGGCCGTGCGGGCCAGGGACGCGACCTCGTCCACCGTGGCCGCGTCCGCGAACCCCAGGCCGTACGTAAGCGTCCGGCTCGCGTTCACGAGCGCGCCGAGCCCGCGCGCGTCGAAAGCGGGCGCGACGTCGTCGGCCCTGCCGCCCTGGGCGCCGTAGCCGGGGACGAGGAGCGGCGAGCGGGGGAGGGCCTCCCGCAGCCAGGCGAGGTCCTCGGGGGCGCCCGCGACGGCGCCGAGCGCCGTGTAGCCCTGCGCGTCGGCGTCGAGCTCGGCCGCTCGCGCCGCGAGGCGCTCGGCGAGCCGCGAGGCGACGGTCCCGCCCCCGGCGAGCTCCAGGCCCTGCAGGTCGCGGCTGTCCGGGTTCGACGTCCTGACCAGCACGTACAGGCCGCGGCCGCCCCGGACCGCGGCCGCGACGAACGGCTCGAGCGTGTCGAGGCCGAGGTACGGGTTCACCGTCAGCGCGTCGGCGGCCAGCGGCCCGTCGCCGAGGTACGCCTCCGCGTAGGCGGCGGCGGTGCTGCCGATGTCGCCGCGCTTCGCGTCGAGCACGACGGGGACGCCGAGGTCGCGCGCGAGGGCCGTGACCTCGGCCAAGGCGGCGTAGCCGGCGGGGCCCATGGCCTCGAAGAACGCCGCCTGCGGCTTGCAG
>DATGNP010000158.1:0-4166 GCA_035306665.1 Trueperaceae bacterium | reverse complement strand
GAACGCCTCCCTCACGCCCAACGCCGCCACGCGCGTGGCGGCGCCCGCCGCCCAGTGGTCCGGCGGCACGTCGCTGAACGCGAAGCCCGTGTCGGGGAGGCCGGCCATGGCGTCGGTGCAGCCGCTGCCGGCGTCCGCCCTAGCCAGCAGCCTGTCGATGAGCACCGCCGCCTGGTAACCGGTCACCGCGCCCTCGCCCAGGAACGACCCGTCGGGGAAACCCAGCTCGAACCCGGCGTCACCGAGCTGTCCGAGGGCGTCGCGACCCCACTCGGGGTCGCCCCCGCCCTGCCCCCTGGCGACCGCCGGGAGCGCGGCCAGGGCCAACGCCAGCGTCATCGTGCGGAGCCTACGCATGCCCACCGCCCATCTCGTCGCCGCCAGGGCGACGCGTGCCCCCACGATTGAGCAGCCGGATGTGACGCGGGACCGGGTCGGCCCATCCGACTGGGGCCCCGCCGGCTTCACGCGGCCGCCCTTCCCACGTAGAGGACGCACCGCGGTAGTAGCCTTTTGGCCTCATGTCACAAGGCGGACGGCCGGCGCAGCGGGCAGCGTGGACCCCGACGCTGGTCCTCGCGCCCCTCAGGGGTCCGGCGGCCTGGCTGCTCCTCGCGGCTGGCGGGGTCGCTGCCGCTGTCGTCGCCTACCGCTGGGCGCGCGGGCACGAGGACCCGTTCGTGAACGTGGTCCTGCTCGTGCTGGTCGGCTGGACGCTGCTGCTCGGGGTCGTCGCCGGCGAGCCGCGGCGCCCGCTGCTGGCCGCCACCCCCTACGCGCTGGCCGCGCTGGTGCTGACGACCCTCGCGTTCCTGCAGGCGACGGGCGACCCAGGGCTGGTGCGGCACACGAACTCGCTGCTGGGCGCGTACCTGGCCCTGCCCGTCGTCTACCTGCTGTTCTTCTTGCTAAGGCGCCCGTCCGAGGCACTGGCCGCGGCGATCGCCACGCTCGTGGCCGCCGCAGTCCTGCAGCTCGCGCTCCCGTCGGCGGTCGCCGGCCGCCACACCGCGGGCGTCTGGGTGGGCCTGCTCACCGCGACATGGCACGGCCTCCTGCTGCTCCTGTTCTACGCGGTGCCCAGGCTCCGGTCCAACAGGGACCTCCTCGAGGCCGTGATCGGCAGCTCGCGCGACGCCGTCGTGCTCGTCGCCCCCGCGCGCGAGGAGGGCGCCGAGGCGGGGGTCCGGTTCAGGGTGACGTTCGCGAACGCAGCGGCCCGCCACGCGTTCGGCGCCCAGCCGGGCCTCGACCTCCTGGCGGACGGCCCGCTCTCGGACGCTCCGGAGCTGCGCGAGCGCCTCGGGGAGGCGCTGGCGCGGGGCACGGAGGTGAGGCTGAACGCGTCCCTGCCGACGCGGGCCGGCCCGGGCTGGTTCCGCGTCACCGCGACGCGCTTCTGGGGCGGGCTGGCCGTCACGTTCGCGGACATCAGCGAGCACAAGGAGACCGAGACGCGGGCGCTGGTGCTGGCCCACACCGACCCGCTCACCGGGCTCGCGAACAGGCGCGGCTTCGAGGCCGAGGCCGACCGGCGCCTCGGCGAGGCCGAGAAGGCCGGCCGCGCCGTGGCCATGTGCTACCTCGACCTCGACGGGTTCAAGGCCGTCAACGACGGCTACGGCCACGAGACGGGCGACGAGCTGCTGCGGCACGTGGCCGGCCGCCTGCGCTCGGTCGTCCGCGCGGCCGACCTGATCGGCCGCATCGGCGGCGACGAGTTCGTCGTCCTGGCCGAGGGCCTGAACGCCGGCGACGCCGAGGCCTACTTCCAGCGCGTGCGCGCGGCCGTCGACGCCCCCTACTCCGTCGGTGGGGCGCGGCTGGACCTGACGTCGAGCCTCGGGGTCGTGACCCGGGCCCGCACCCTGGCCGGCAGCCTGGCGCGCGCCGACGCCGCCATGTACCGCGCCAAGGAGCGGGGCGGGGGAGTGGAGCTCGACGGCGAGCCGGACTAGGCGGGCCGGGTCGGGGGAGCCAGGGGAGGGTCGCGGCAGGGCACGGGAGCGGGCCACCCCGACCCGCGGCGCGGCGCCAGCGTGCTCCTGTTACCCACGCGGTGACCGCAGCGGTGGCATGATGCCTCTCGACCTAGGGAGATGGCAGAGGTGAGGCAGTTCACGCTCTCTGCGTTCTTCGGGTTCCGCGGTCGCCCGATGCGGGTGATCACCGAGGTGCCGACGGACGCGACGACACGTGAGCACTGGTTCGCCGAGTCCGGTCTCGAGGCGAGCCTCACGACCGAGGAGCTGCGGATGCTCCGGCGGGAGCGCTACCTGTACGACCCGCAGACGAACACGATCCACCTCGACCTCGAGACCGCCACCGGCAGGCTGGTGCTCGACGAGGCCGGACGCCCCGTGATCGAGGCCGAGCGCGACGCCGAGACCGGCGAGCTGCGCTCGCTGCGCTTCCACCTGCCGCAGCCCGAGGGGGTCGAGCTGACCGTCGGCCCCGAAGAGGCGGCGCCCGGAAGCGTCGACATGTCGGCGCTGAAGGCCGACCACAGGCTCGACCGGCGGGGCCGCCCCACCTACACGCGCTACCGCGACGTCGCGGGCAGGGTCGTCGAGGAGCGCTTCTACACCTACGACGCCCGCGGCTTCCTCGCCAGCGTCATGCGCCTGAGCCCCAGCGCCGCGCTGCGCGTCCTGTTCGAGTACGAGGTCGACGGCCCCGGCAACTGGACGACGCGCCGTGCCCTGCGGCACGACCTGATGAGCGGCAGGGAGGCCCTCAGCGTCGCGCTGCGGGACATCGCCTACTGGCAGTAGCGCAGACCAGTGGCGGCCGCGAAGGCGACGGGGTTACCTTGGCCCGATGTCGGGTCCGGTCGGCTCGAGCGGAGGCACGGCAGCCGGCGCAGGCGCGGGCGCGTTCGTCAGGCCCCCGCGTCTAAGGCCGGGGGACACGGTGTGCGCGGTGTCGCTCTCGAGCGGCGCGGCCGCGAGGTTCCCGGACCGCTACCGACGGGGCAAACGGCAGTTCGAGGAGGCGTTCGGCGTGAAGGTCGTGGAGGCGCCGCACGCCCTGCGCGACGACGCCTGGCTCTACGCGCACCCCGAGGCGCGCGCCGAGGACCTCCACTGGGCGCTCGAGAACCCCGAGGTGCGCGGGATCGTGTCGGTGATCGGCGGCGACGAGTCCGTGAGGATACTGCCTCACCTCGACCACGGGCTGATCCGCGCGCACCCGAAGCCGTTCATGGGCTTCTCGGACGCCACGGTGACGCTGACGGCGTTCCAGAACGCCGGCGTCGTCGCGTTCCACGGGCCGGCGCTGATGACGGACCTGGCGGAGGCCGGCGGGATCAAGCCGTACGTGCGGCGAAGCGTGAGCCGCGCCCTGTTCGAGGGCTGGACCGGCCCGCTCGAGCACTCCCCGGAGTGGACCGAGCAGTTCCTCGACTGGGGTGACCCCGCGGTGGCCGACCGCCCGCGGACGTTCCTCCCCAGCGAGGGCCCGGTATGGCTCCAGGGCGGCTCGGCCGTCACCGGCCGGCTCACGGGCGGCAACGTCGAGGTGCTCGAGTTCCTCAAGGGCACGCCGTGGTGGCCGCGGCCGGAGTCCTGGGAGGGGGTCGTCCTCTGCCTCGAGACGAGCGAGGAGGCCCCGCCCGTGACGCTCGTCGGCCGCTTCCTGCGCAACTACGGCTCGCAGGGCATCCTCGAGCGGGCAGCCGCGCTGCTCCTGGCGCGGCCGATGCGGTACTCGGCCGAGCAGCGTTGGCGCCTCCAGGAGGAGGCGCTGAGGGTCCTCGCCGAGTTCGGCCGTCGGGACATGCCCGTCGTCGCGAACCTCGATCTCGGCCACACCAGCCCGCAGACGGTGCTGCCGTTCGGCTGTATGGCGGAGGTCGACCCGGTCGGTCGTCGGGTCGTCCTCCTCGAGCCGGGCGTGGCCTAGGAGGCGCCGAGGGCGGTGAAGACGCCGCGGCCCGGTCGTGGTCGACCGGGCCGCGGCAGGAGGGTCGTGACGCAGGGTCAGCGGAAGTCGGGCTTCGGCGTCGCCTGCGTCGACGCGGGCAGCACTGGGAGCTGCAGCGCGTGCGACGGGATCTCGCCCTCCAGCGTCCCGTAGAACGCCATCAGGGCGTCGAGCTCCTGCGCGCTCAGCTCGCGGCCGAGCTGGACGCGGGCCATGACCTGCGTGGCGTCCTCGAGGCT